>CAZHPN010000107.1:0-20389 GCA_964534375.1 uncultured bacterium
AACTGCCGCGGCGCTGGCGCGGCGAAGGGTATGCGAGTCTCGCCCTATGGCTGTATGACCAATGGGCCCGGACGATGGACTGCGAGGCGGCGGCGCCGCGCGAAGGTTGCCGCGGCCGCGGTCTCGCCGAAATGGCGATCTGGCTCCGTCCGAGGGATGCGCTGTACGCCGTGGCCGGCGGCGCGGGGGCGGCCGAGGTGCGGCAAAATCTCGTCGCGGGCTGGGGCGTTGCGCTTTCCCGCGAATGCTTCGGCGGGGCCGGCAAACCGCTCGACCGGGAAGTCCTCGACCGGCGGGCGCATGCGTTCTCGGACCTGAAAAACCTGGACCAGGCCGCCGGAACAATATTTGCGGCCGGCCTGGGTTACGGCTTCGAAGAAGCGCTGGCGCAGCGGCGATCGTCGGCAAGAAACCGCAACCGTGGGCGGGAGCTGCCGGCAAGCCCAGAGCAAACGCGTCTCTTGCGCAGTCTGCTGCCCCAGCTCGACGACAGCGAATTTCTTCTCGCGGTGCTGCGAGGCGCCGCCGCCGCGCAGGGCGAACGCCTGGGAAGTTACCGCCTGAGCTGGCGCCCGGATTACCTGGAATTCGCGAACGTCCTGTCGGCGTGGGCCGGCGATGTCCCCGCGCCCGCCGGCGCGGCGGCAAGGACGGCCGTGGAAAAAGGCTATGCCGAGGGATTGGCCAAGAGTCTGAGGTCGGACTTCACCCGCATCGTCGTCGGATTTGAGGGCGGCGAGGCCGACGCTCTTCGCGAGGCGCTTGTGGCGCAAGGTCTGAAGATGCGGCGGCGCGGCGACCATCCGGACGAGTACGATTTGGAGCCGCTGGATTGACGCATCGCCGACGGGACTCGGCATCGGGAAAACAGGTCCGATTCTTGTCGGGCGCGCCCGTGCGCCGTCCCTCATGTGCGACAGCATCCGGACAGTTGACGATACGAATTGTAATCTGCGATTTCCTGGCGCCCGGCGCCCCCGGCTCCTGCGCGTTCGCCGCAAAAATGATAACTATCTGACATCACAGCTTTTCCAGCCGCATTCCGTTTTTGGCGCCGTCCTTGCGTCGTCCTCTCGCGGACCTCAAACGCGGAGGTAGGTCGGGTCGCGAAGTCCGGGTATGATCCGGCGATCGGCGTTGCTGCGGCGGTCGTCAAACGGCGAGTCACGTAGTTTCGCCGTTTCGTTGACGCTTGGCGCTCGTCACCGTCATGGACGGTGACCGGCGCGGGCTGCGCCACCGGCGGCAGCGCGCCACTGGCGCGACCGCGGGTGCGCGGCTCGCGCCCGACATTCGGCAAACGCCGGCAACTTTTCGCCGGAAAGGAGGAAATGCAGGAACGCGGCGCCTTGAGTTTACGAAAAGTAACTGCGGATTTCGATTCGATGGCGCCCGGTCACGTATCGAATTGAGAAGGTTGAATGTAACTATTTGAACTTATTGAAGTTAATTATCGGTGTTTGTTGGCCCAATCTTTGAAATACGATTGCTTGCGGTTTCGTCTTGAAAAGAAAACGCGTGTTGAAAAAGGCTCTTCGAGCAAGGAAATGAAAATGAAGAAGATAACTCGGCGCACGCCCAAACCAATCGGGTTTCGCATCATCGAGGCGATCGGAATCCTAGCGGTCCTGATCGACCTGATCGCGATCTCGTATCCGCATTTCGTGCGCGCGGCCGACCTGGTGCGCACCACGGCCGTGCTGCGTCAACACCGCGGGTCCGCGGAGACGACGTTTGACGTGCTCGCCGCCGGGGCGGCGCGCGACATCATTGCGGCCGAGGCGCTCCTCGCGAATGAAGCCGGCGAACTAGCGGGCGACTGGATCGAACTCATTTCCGCCGCCCGCCTCGCGCCGGCGCCGGCGCCGCAGCGCGCCGAGGCCCCGGCCCCGGCGAGCGCCGCGCCCGACGCGGCGAAAGCGATCCCGCCGGCGCCGCTGAAAGCCGTCAACGCCGCCGACATCAAGGCGACGATCGGCGCGTACACCGGCCGCGTGAAGTTCTGCTTCGCCAAGAAGCCGGACGCGGCCGGCGTCGCGACGATCCGTTTTGTCGTGCATCCGGACGGCGGCGTCACCGACGTCAACCTGGCGCAGTCGACGCTCGGCAGCGCCGACATCGAACAATGCCTGCTGCGCCACGTGTCCGTCATGCGCTTTCCCGCGTTCGACGGCGCGGCCAAGACCATTACGGTGCCCTTTCGCATGGATCAACGCTCGGCGCCCGCGCCGGGCGGTGCGACGACGGCGCAGCTTGACGCGGGTTCTTCGGCGGCGTCGCTGCCGATCGCCGCTGCCCGCCGGCAGTGAACGGCGGTCGGCGAAGTCGGCGGGGCCCAGCGCTGGGAATATTGGGATTTCTGGGAATTATGGGAAGCCTGGGAATAAGGAGAACTATCGGGTCGTCGTGGGAGATCGCGCGATTCCCATAGCTCCCATCATTTCCATGATTCCCCAGGCTATGCGCGCCGTCGCCAGCCGCCGTCACCCGATCGGCGCGAACAAGCTGATCGCCGTGCCGGCGCCGGGGGCCGTGACGATCTCGTAGCGGCCGCCGATCCATTGCAAGCGCTCTTGAATGCTGAACAGCCCGAAACCGCTCTTTGAAACGTTCGCGTCTTTCGCGAGATCGGCGTCGAACCCCTTCCCTCGGTCGCGGACGACAATCGCCAGGCCGCCGTCGTCCGCGCGAGCCAACACCACCTCGGCGCGATCCACCCCGGCGTGCTTGACGACGTTGAACAGAAGTTCGCGGATGATCCGGAACAGCAGCACGCGGATCTCGTGCCGCGCGTCGACTTCCTCGTCGAGGTGCAACTCGACATTCAGCCCGTGCCGCTCGCGCGCCCAGCGGGCGATCCAACGCAAGATGTCCGTCAGGTTGCCGTCCTGCAGGACCGGCGGCGAAATTTCCGCCGTCAACGTGCGCGACGCCGTGAGCGACCGGTTCAACAGGTCGACGCCTTTTTCCAGCGATTGGCGTACATGCGCGTCGCCGCCGGCGACTGCCGCGGCGGCGGCCACCGCCAGCTTCGCCGCGACCAGCAGTTGCTGGAGATCGTCGTGGAGAAATTGGGCGAGGGTTTTGCGTTCGTCGATTTCGGCCTGGCTCAGCTTGTGCGCCAGATCGCTCAACTGTGCGGCGCGTTTCTCCAACTCCACCGTGCGCTGCCGCACCCGCGCTTCCAGTTCGGCGTTCGCGGTCTTCAACGCCTGCTCCGCCTGCCGCCGCTCCAACTCGCCGGCGACGCGCGGCGCCACGAGTTGCAGAATCGACTCGGCGACGTGCACGTTCGCGCAGGGTTTCCGGCTGCCCAGGGCGATCAGGCCCAGCGGCTTGCCGGCGAAATCCCAGAGCGTGGTCCCGATGTAACTGTCGAGCAGCAACCGCTGGAGCCGCTCGTTTTTCGGGAACGCCTCGCGCACCCCGGTGGGAAAACTGCGGCTCGTCTTGCCGACGACTTCGCCGCAGGGGGTGTCCGGCAACGGATAGGTCATGTTCTCGCGAAACTCGCCGTCATGGAGCAAAGCGACGGTGTGCGCCGACAAACCGTCCGCCGACAGGCGGTCGATGCAGATGCTGTCCATCGCGAGCGTTTCGGCGAGGTGCCGCGCGAGCGAACGAAAGAAATCCTCGTCCGTCTCGCCAAAACCGCGGCGCGCAAGGAACAACTGCGTTTTTTCGATCAGCTTGCGTTCGGTGATGTCGACGAAGGACCCGGCGAAACCGATCGTCGCGCCGGCATCGTCCTTCACCGCACTGCCGGACGCTTGCACCTCGAATTCGGTTCCATCCGGCCGGCGGGCCGTCAATTCGCCGAAATAAGAGCCGGTCGCGCGCAAGGCGGTCCCTGCCTCGCGAGATTTCACGTTGCCGGCGAAAAAGTCCGCAATCGGCTTGCCGACAGCGTCTGCTTCGCTCGCAATGTTCCACAATTTCGCAAAGGCAGGATTGATATACGTAACTCGGCCCTGCAGGTCGGCCAAATGGATGGCGTTGATCGAGCCGCGCACCGCCTGTTCTTTCACCCGCAGTTCGTCTTCGGCGCGCTTGCGCTTGATGATTTCCCAGACAACGTCGGCGACGAAAGAAACGGCTTGGACGTCCGCGTCCGTGTAATCCGCGGACTTGTTGCCGACGCCGAGGATGGACACGATCCGCCCTCGTTTCGTCACCGGCACAACGAGTTCCCGAATAACCGGAGCGTGGCCGGGCGGCAGGCCTTTGCGATGGGGCAACGAGGCATAGTCGTTGTGGATCACCGGGCTTTTCGTGCGGACGCAGTCCGTCCAAACGCCGGCCTCGTCGATCCCGTAATGCCGGCCCTTGCCCTCCGCCTTGCAGAATTCGGCGACGGTGCGCGTCGACCAGGCCTGCAGCGTCAGCGATTGCTGATCGGCGTCGACGAAGTGGTAAAAGCCCACGGGGCTGCCGGTCAAGACGCCGGCTTGATCCACGGTTTCTTGCATGAGCTCGTCGAGGGAATGCGATGTCGCGAACTCCAAAAGCGCCAGACGCGTGCGGGTGAAGACTTCCGCGCGCCGGCTGTCCGTGATGTCGATCGCGACCGCGCGGCAGGTTTGCCCGTCCTCGACGGCCGCGGCCTCGATGCGCACCACGCGTTCGCTGGTCGCGTCGACCGGCCGGGCCAGGACGCCGGCGATGTCGATCAAGACGGCCTCGCAGGTTTCCTTCGTTCCTTTGGCCTCGCCCGCGAAGATCCTCGTCAGGAACGCCGTGAAATCGGGGCGGTGGGGCCCGGAAACAAAGGCGTCGAAGCGCCGGCCGACCAGTTTCGCGCGCGGCAAACCGAGCAGGTTGGCGCCGGCCAGGTTCGCCTGGCGGATTGTGCCGTCCGGCGTCAGCGTGAAATAGCCTGCCGGCGCAAAGTCGTACAGGTCGGAGTACGCCGCCAGCATGGCCTCGGTCGCCGCCCGCGATTGCGTCAACTCCTCGTTCTGCATCTCCAGTTCAATCTGGTGTACGTGCAATTCGTGGACAAGCCGTTTTGTTTCTGCCTCGTCAGTTGACCGGGCCGCCTTCGCCTCTTTCTCGTTCAGCTCTTGTTCGGCCCGATCGCGCAGATTGGCTGGCGGCGTCTTTTTTCTTTTGTTATTTTTCATTTCGCGCTCTCCGCCTGTGGGACCGTCATGCGACCCGCGTCTTATTTTTCTGCGTTGCCGATCCGAGATTCGCCGTGACCGAATGGCCCAGGTGTGGCACTCTCATCAAGAGTGTAAGACACATTCTCAACACAAGCCACTACCCCGCCACATCCACAATCGCCTTGACCAATTCCTCCATCGGCCCGTCTTTCACCAAATAGCGCACGGCCCCCGCCGCGCGCATCTGCGCCGCCATGTCGTCCTCGGCGTGCATGGACAGGCCGATCACGCGCACCGCGGGCATTTCGGTGGAAAGGACGCGCGTCGCCTCGACGCCGCTCATGATGGGCATGGTGACGTCCATCAGCACGACATCCGGCCGCAATTGCCGGGCCTGCTCGACCGCCTGCCGGCCGTCGGCCGCCTCGCCTACGATCGCGAGCCGCGGCTCCTTCTTGAGCAGTTCGACGAGGCCCTTGCGGACAACGGTGTGGTCGTCCGCGACCAGGACGCGGATCGCCCCCGGGGCCGACGCGGGCGAAATGGCCGCCGCGGCCGAGGGCGGCGCCGCTTCCGCAGGTTCGGCCGCCACCGGCGCCGGAAGAGGCGCCGTCAGGATGAAACGCGTCCCCTGGCCGGGCGCGCTCTCGATTTCGAGGCGGCCGTCCAGGAAGGCCAGCCGCTCGCGGATATTGAGCAGGCCGAAACTGCCGGGAGCGTCGCCGGCGGCGTAGGCGGCGGCGTCGAAACCCCGCCCGCGGTCGGACACGACGATGCGCAGGTTACGGCCCTCGTCGTGGGTCATCGCCACCCGGGCGCTGGCCACCCCGGCGTGCTTGACGACATTGAACAGCAGTTCCCGCACCGCCTGGTAACTCATCAAGCGCAGCGCCTCGGGCAGCGGCACGGGCAGATCGTCCGCCGAAACCTCGACCGTCAGGCCGTGTTTGTCCCGCATCCAGCGGGCGAGCCACATTAACCCCGCCGCGAGGCCGGCGTCGTGCAGCACTGGCGGCGAAAGTTCCGCGGTGAGCGACCGGCTGGCGTCGATGGATTGCCCGAGCAGGTCGAGCACGCGTTGCGCCTCGGCCTTGAGATTCGGATCGACGGCCTGCTGCCGCAGCGACGACGCGCCGAACTTGGCTGCGACCAGCAATTGCTGGAGATGGTCATGGAGCACCTGCGCCAGGCGCTTGCGTTCCTGCTCTTCCGCCTGCGCCAATTGCGACGTCAAGGCCCGCAATTGCAGGGCCCGCCGTTCCAGTTCCGCCGTGCGTTCGTGCACGCGCCGTTCGAGCGTGGCGTTCAACTCCCGCAACGCTTCTTCGGCGCGCTTCCGATCGGTGATGTCGCGCGCCACGACCACCGACCCGACGATGGCGCCGTCGTTGCCGCGAATGGCGCTGAAGGAGTAACTGCCGACCCAGGCTTCGCCGGTGTCTTTACGGCGCAGGCCGTATTCCGCGTTCGTCACCGTTTCGCCGCGCAGCGCCCGGGGCACGGCCCACATGTCGAGCGGCGCCACGTCGCCGTTGGGCAGGAAGACGTCGATGATATCCGGGTAATCGGCAAACTGTTTGGCGCACTCGGCCTTGGTTTTGAAGCGGTGGAACGTCGCGAAGGCGTCGTTGAATTCGATGAATTGCCCGGCGTCGTCGGAAATGAACACGGCGTCGGTCATGCTGGCCAGCGCCGCGTCGAGTTTCGCGCGGCTGGCGCGCACCTCTTCCGCCGCCCGCTGGCGCTCGCTGATGTCGTTGAAAATGATCGCGACCTGGCGGTCTTCCGGCCGGCCGACGCGGTACGCGGAGACTTCGTAATAACGATTCAACGCCTTGGCTTCGTTCAGAAAGTGCAATGGCGTCCCGGTTTTGGCGATCTCTCCGTAGATCTCGAACCAGTGCGCCTCGTGATCCGGGGCCAGCGATTTCATCAATTTGCCCTCGGCGTCGTGCAGCCCGGTCTGTCTTTCGAACGCCGCGTTGATCCTCAGGAAGCGGTAATCGATCGGCCGGTCGGCGGCGTCGAAAATCACCTCGATGATGCAGAACCCTTCGTCCATCGTGTTGAACAGCGTGCGATACCGCTCTTCGCTTTCGCGCAACGCCGCCTCGACCCGCTTGCGGTCGGTGATGTCCGTGAGCATGCCGAGCGTGCCGGCGAAATTTTCTTCTTTGTCATGCAGCGGCGAGGCCGTCGTCAGCGCCCAGACGACCGAACCGTCCCGGCGGCGGTATCGTATTTCGGAAGTGTCCACGGACCCTTGCCGCCGGCGCTCCAACCGCTCGAGCACGAGGTGCGCCTCGTCCTCGTCCAGGAATTCCGCCGTCTTCCGCCCCAGCATTTCTGCGGGCTCGTACCCGAGCATTTCCGCCATGCGGCGGTTCACGTACGTCGTCTTCGTCTCCGCGTCCACGGCCCAGACGCCTTCGTGCGCCGTTTCCACGAACTGCCGGTACTTTTCCTCGCTCTCGCGCAACGCCTCCTCGGCCCGCCGCAGGTCGGTGATGTCGCGAATGGCCACCACGCAGCCAACGACACGGCCGGCCGCATCGCGCACCGGAGCGGCGCTGTTGAGGACGAAGCCCCGCGACCCGTCGAACCGCTGGATTTTCACCAATTGGTCTTTGACAGCGACGCCGCTTTGCGCCGCCCGCGGCGCGGCCCACTCCTCGGGCTCGACGGGCCGGCCCGTGTCCGGCCACCAGGCCCGGTACGCGGCGTGGTCGGCGTAGGAATCGGTCGGCGGCGGCTGACCCCAGATTTCCTGGAAGGCGCGATTCGAACGGACGACGCCGCCCTTGTCGTCCAGAACGGCCAGGCCCGTCGGCAGGGCTTCCATTGCCGCCTCCAGCCGCCGTTTCTCGTTCTCCGCCGCGGTCCGCGCCGCCTCGACCTCCGCGGACCGCTGGCGCAAGGCCTCTTCCGCCAGCTTGCGCTCGGAGATGTCCACGAACACCACGGCGAAACGGCCGGGCTCGGTTCGAAAGGCGGACACCTCAAACCAACGATCCAACGGACCGAACCGGGCTTCGAAATGCGCCGGCTCCCCGGTCAGCGTCACTTCGCCGTACCGATCGAGCCATTCGCGCTCCGCGTCGGGGAACAACTCCAACGTGGTGCGGCCGATGAGTTCCGCCGCTCTGAGGCCGGTTTGGCGCTCGAACGCCGGGTTGACGGCCAGGTAACGAATGTCGGCCGGCCGGCCGGCGTCGTCGAAAACGATCTCGTCCAGCGAAAAACCTTCGGTCATCGTGTCGAAAAGGGTCCGGTACCGCTCTTCGCTTTCGCGCAGCGCTTCCTCGGCGGCGCGCCGCTCGGTGATGTCCTGCACGGTTCCCAGCAGGCCCACGATGCGGCCGGCGGCGTCGCGCACGACCTCGCTGCGCGTCGTGATCCAGATCGGCTCGCCGTTGCGCAGCGCCGGCACGTCGAGTTTGTAACCAACGCCCGTCCGCATTGTTTCCTGCACGGCCGCGTTGACCTGCTGCCAGCTTTCGTGCGGGTACAGGCGCCCGTCCTGGTCGTTGAAGTCGGGCATCGGCTGCGTCGCCGGATCGAGGCCGTAAATGCGCAGCAATTCGTCCGTGCCCGTGGTGACATCGGTCGCGGCGTCCCAATGCCAACTGCCGATGTGGGCGATGCGTTGCGCCTCGGCCAGTTCCGCTTCCTTGCGCCGCAGCGCCTCTTCGGCCAGCCTGCTTTCGGTCAAATCCAGCGCGGCCGTGTAGACGCCGACAACCTCGCCGAGCGCATCGCGCGCCGGCACGACGGTCAGATCGAAATAACGCCGCCGGCCCGGCGACCCGGTCAGCCAGAACGGCCGCCGCGCTTCCCGGCCCGTCTCCATGACCGTGCGCTTGAATGCCACGAGCGCCTCGGCCTCCTCGGGCGGAAAGATTTCGGCGTCCGTCTTGCCGATCGTCCCCGTTGCTGACGGCACGACGCGGGCATTATGGTTCCAGACCACGTGCAGGTCGCGATCCTGCGCCGTAAGCGACACCGGCGAGTTCAGGAGGGCCAGGCGAAAGCGTTCCTCGCTATCGCGCAGGGCGTCGGCGGCCCGCTTGCGTTCGGTGATGTCGATCGTGGCGCCGAGCAGGGCCGGTTCGCCCGCAAAATCGATGGCGTGAACCGACGTCGAGCCCCAAATCGGCGTGCCGTCGGCCCGCTTGAGTCTGACCTGGTAATCGCGGACGAATCCTTGCGTGCGCACGATGCTCAACAGCTTCGTCCGGTCCGCGGAATCGGCATAAAAGTCCGGCGCGTGCCGGCCTTCGAGTTCGGCGCCGGTGTAGCCGAAGGTGTCGTTGTAGACCCGATTGGTGAATAGAATCGCGCCGTCCGAGACGCGCATGAGCGAGATGGGAATCGGGGTCGCTTCCGCGATCGTCCGCAGCAACGCCTGACTCTGGCGCAGCGCCTGCGCCGCCTTTTGTTCGGTGATGTCGCTGATCACCGCGCGGCAGATCGGCGCGCCGTCTGCATCCTGCGCCGCGGTGGCCTCGATCCGCGCCCAGAACGGCGCCGCGCCGGCGCGCAGCATCCGCAGCTCGCACACGTGCGGCGAGTCCGCCTCGCAAAGCTGGTGGAAGTTGCGGAAGTAGACATCATGATCTTCGGGAGCGACGAAGCGGAACAGCGGCTTTCGGACCACCGCGCTGCGCGTCACGCCCAACAGGGCGGCGGCGGCGAGATTGGCCTCGCGGACCAGCCCCTTTTCGCCGAGCGTGAGGTAGCCGATGGGGGCCATGTCGTAGAGATCGAAATAGCGCGCCCGCGAGGCTTCGAGTTCCGCCTGCGCCGCGCGCAGTTCCTCGTTCTGCATCTCCAATTCGATCTGGTGGACCTGCAGTTCGTGAACGAGGCGCTTCGTCTCGGCCGCGGTGAGCGGCGCCGCCGGCGTCTTTTTGTCTTTCAGCTTCGCTTCGGCCCGCTGGCGCAGGCCGTTCGACTTGGCTGACGGGGTCTTCTTCGCTGGCATGTCGTCCCCCCACAGTGCGCGCCGCAATCCCAGCCTCGAAGAGGCTCAAACCCACGGATAAAAAGCCTGTCGATTTTCTGCGTAATCCACGTTGATCGTTCTACCCCACGTCACGGGAGTCGCGCCCCGTGATTCGTCATTCCCGCGGCGGCGGGAATCCAGAAACATCCGTTGCGCCTCACGCCACGACGGTCGCGCCCCTTGATTTGTCATTCCCGCGGAGGCGGGAATCCAGGAACATCGGTTGCGCCTCGCGCCACGACGGTCGCGCCCCTTGATTTGTCATTCCCGCGCAGGCGGGAATCCAGAAACATCGGTCGCGCCTCACGCCACGACGGTCGCGCCCCTTGATTTGTCATTCCCGCGGAGGCGGGAATCCAGGAACATCGGTTGCGCCTCACGGCGCAACAGCCGCCGACTTCCGCCGAGATACGGTAAGAGCGCCCCCGCCTTCGCGGGGGCAGGCTTTTCCGGGGCGATTTCTTCGATCGCGCCCGGAAGGGCGCTCTTACATGCCTGGATTCCCGCCTCCGCGGGAATGACGTTTTAAGGGGCGAAGCCGCGTCATCGTGGGGCGCAACCAATCTTGTAGTTCGCGAAGAAAATCGGCGTTGTGCATCGGCGCCATGAGCTCGGCAAATGCCATAGGTCGCATAGGTCCTATAGGTCGCATAGGTCCTATAAGTCCTATAAACCTCACAAAACCAGCCGTTTGCCGACACAACCCCCTCGCGCATTGCACGGCGGCGGCAATGGGCAATATCCTTTTCCCAGCGATAAGTCACCGGCCGCCGCATTATTCCTTCCCGCCTTCCGGCGAATCATCGCCGGGGCCGCACTTCGCGCGCAGCTTCGCTTCCAGTTTCTTGGCCACCGTGATGTCGACAAATGTAATCACGACGCCGTCGATCATGTTCTCGGCGGTGCGGTACGGCATGACGCGCACGGCGAACCAGCGGCCGTCGCCGGTGGCGATCGATTTTTCGCGGAAAGCGAGCGTCCGCAGGACCTCGCGTACGTCGGTGGAAAGTTCCGGATACAACAGGTCGGTGGCGAGATCGCTCAGCGGCCGCCCCACGTCGCCGGGAATGAGCTTGATGATCTTGGTCGCCTGCTCCGTGAAGCGCCGCACGTGAAGGCGGTTGTCGAGAAAGACCGTGGCGATGTCCGTGCTGTCCAGCAGGTTTTTCATGTCATTGCTGGCGCGCGTCAGGTCGTCCACCTTCGCCTGGAGTTCGTTGTTGACCGTTTGCAGTTCCTCGTTCATCGACTGCATTTCCTCTTTCGAGGTCGTCAACTCTTCGTTGGTGGACTGCAGCTCTTCGTTGGTCGATTGCAGTTCCTCGTTGGCCGACTTGAGCTCCTCTTGCGAGGTTTGCATCTCTTCGCGCGTCGTTTGCAATTCCTGCCGCGCCTGTTCGAGATCGCGTTCCAATTCGGCGACCCCCGCCGCGCGGACGGGCGCGCGCCGCAGCCGGCCCAGCGCCGCGGGTTCGGGGACGGCGGCCACGTCGTCGAAAACGATCATCACCGTTCCCTGGAGCGCCTCGGGTTTCGTCAACGGCTGGATCGTGATGTCCACGGCCTGCGTCCCGCCGTTGGCGGCCACCTTCAACCCCCGCAGCGTGACTGCCGCCTTTTGCCGCAGCGCTTTGTGGAAGCCGCTGTTCAGTTCGAACCGCAGCCCCTCGCGGGCCATGGCGAAGATGTTCCAGTTGGCCTTCCCGGCCGCCGGCTCGAGATATTTGCCCGTGTGCCCGCTGACGTACAGAATGTCGCCGTCCTCGCCGGTCAGCACAGCCGCCGGGGCGTATTGCTGCAACAGCAGTTGGTCGGCCAGCGCCTGCAGATTGGGGAGGGGAACCTTCGTTCGGACCGCGGCGGCCGGCGCCTCCGGCTCGCCGTTGGCCAGCGCGGGCGCGAACGAGGCGGGGAATTCGACCGGCGCCGCCGCGCGGTCGGTGTCGAGCCGCCGGTACAGCCGCGCCTTGCTGTCCAGCATGGCGAAGAGGTCGGTGAAGGCGCCAATCGTTTCGGCGCTGCCCAGAAACAGCACACCGCCCGGATTCAAGCTGTAGTGAAAAAGCGGCAGGAGCTTTTTCTGCACCGTCGCGTCCAGGTAGATCAGCAGGTTGCGGCAAACCAGAAAATCGAGCTTCGTGAACGGCGGATCCATGATCACGTTTTGCGGCGCGAAGACCACCGTCTCGCGGATCTCCTTGGCCGCGCGCCACCCGCGTTCGTCCTCGACAAAATACCGGGCCAGGCGCTCGGGCGGCACGTCCGCGGCGATGTTGGCGGGATAGACCCCGGCGCGGGCCCGC
Organism: uncultured bacterium; assembly: GCA_964534375.1. Lineage (GTDB taxonomy): Bacteria > Lernaellota > Lernaellaia > Lernaellales > Lernaellaceae > CAZHPN01. The sequence continues at coordinate 12,414 of CAZHPN010000107.1, forward strand.
GCGATCGCGTCTTTGTCGAGGTCCGTGGCGAAAATCTGCAGCGCATAGCGGGCGGCGGGCTTGATCGCGCTCAGCGCGTCCTTGAACACGATGGCCAGCGAATAGGCTTCTTCACCGGTGGAGCAGCCGGGAATCCAGGCGCGCAACACCCCGCCCGCCGGCCGCGCCCGGAGCATCGCCGGCATCACCGTGGCCGCCAACTGCTCCCACGCCGCCGGATCGCGGAAAAAGCTCGTGACGCCGATGAGCAATTCCTTGAACAGCAAATCGGCTTCCTGCGGGTTCTCGCGCAAAAATCGCACATAATCGGCCAGCCGCGCGATCTGGTGCAGGCCCATCCGCCGCTCGATCCGGCGGTAGACGGTGCTTTTCTTGTACAGCGAGAAGTCGTGGCCGGTCTGCGCCCGCAGCAGGATCACGACCTTTTCCAGCGCGCTCTGGGCCTTGCGCTCCAGCGCTTGGGCCGGCTCGGCGACGATCGCGGCGTGCTGCAGATAGGCGACGATCTTGCCCGGCAAGTCCTCGACCGGGGCGATGACGTCGGCGAGCCCGGCGTCGATGGCGCTTTTCGGCATGCCGTCGAACTTGGCCGACGACGGCGCTTGCACGAACACCACGCCCGTTTTTTCCTTGATGGCCCGCAGCCCCAGCGTGCCGTCGGAACCCATGCCGGAAAGGATGACGCCGATGCTGCGCTCGCGCCGGTCGTCCGCCAGCGAACGGAAAAAGAAATCGATCGGCAGGCGCAGGCCCCGCGGGGCGACGGGCGCGAGCAGGTGCAGCGCGCCGTGCAGCATCGACATGTCTTTGTTCGGGGGAATCACGTAGACGCAATTGGGCTCGACCTTGAGGCGGTCTTTGGCCTGGACGACCGGCATCGCCGTCGCGCGTTGCAGCAACTCGACCATGATGCCCTTGTGGGTCGGGTCCAGGTGCTGAACGATGACCAGCGCCATGCCGCTGCGCTCCGGCACGTGCTTCAGAAACCGCTCGAGCGCCTCCAACCCGCCGGCCGAAGCCCCGATGCCGACGACGGGAAACGGGGGCGTTTCGTCGCGGCCCGCCCCGGCGGGCGGCGCGGCCTTGACGGGCTTGGATGCCCGGCGACCGGTTTTCGCAACTTGTTTCATGGCTCTTCTCCCTCTCCCAGGCGGGGCGACGCGCGCTGCACTAACGTAACTCGACCGAAGCGGTCCAGACCGGCGATGACGAAAAAACCCCTAAATAAACTGCATCGATTCAGGCGGCCAGAATAGAAAAAACGGGGGGGCGTGTAAATGGCCGCCGGCCCAATTAAATCCGCGGCGTAGAGGTCGGCGTGGGGGTCGTTCGGGACGTCGGGGCGGAGCGCCGTTACGCCGCGCCCTCCCGTTCCAGCACCTGCGCGGCGTTTTCGCGAAAATCGTCAAGGGAAACGAATTGCTTGTCGGCGGCGCTCGTGATCCGCTTACGGTCTTTGCTGCTGAGGTTTTCGAATTCCTCGTGGACGATGAAACTCTTGAATGGCAGGCGATTCCGTTGAAATTCCAGACAAGAGATGGCGGCCAGCCGCGCCTGGGCATTGTCCTTGACGCCAAACAAATAGATCGGGCGGGGCTTGACCGCAAATTCGAAATCCACCTCCAGATCGTCGCGGGACGGCACGGGGAACACAGTCTGCCGCGGGTTGTACTTTCCGAGATTTTTTTCAATGAATTCGGTCAGCAATTCAAAAAACATGCTTTGGATGACTTCCCGTTTATACAGTTGCATGTTGCCGACTTTGGCCACCGTTTGCGCGAATTGCAAAATGGCCGGATACAACCCGGAATAATCCGTGTCGACGAACAAGTTTCCCTGGTCCTCGTTCACTCCGTTCTCGGCCAAGATCCGCTGAAAAATCCGCTCCTTGTTCGGCGTGTCGATCTCGAACGAATAAGACAAGCGCATTAACGTCATGCCGTGATCGCTGATGCGGACGCCGCTCTCTTTTCCGGCGACGGCCTCGAGAAAGATATCCACCATGTCGCCATCTTCGTGGTAAAGCGGCGCGACAAGCTGCGCAATGCCGGCCCGACGCTCCCTCACGGAAACCTGGCCGTTGAATTGTTTTTTCAGCAAGTCCGCATAATTCATTCTTGCGGCTCCTTGCGCTCGTCCAGCGCCAGCGCCATTTGGCGTAAATCCGGGAAATATTCGTCCATATTCGTCACCCCGATGGTTTCGAGGAAGACCCGCAACGCGTCGCGATAAGACGCGTATTTGTCGGTCGGTTCCGCGCCGCGTTCCGGCCGCATTCCGGCTTCGATGTTCTCGGCCTTGGCCTTGTGAATGTGATAACGAAAATGCACGCTCGGCGCCGAATCGCCGCCGATGAATTCGCCGTGCGGCCCGTTGCAACGCAACAGGCAGAAGGTTCCCTTCTCCTCTTTCGGATTGTATTCCAAGCCGACAGAAAAGTTCTCTTCAAAATCGACGTTGACCCGGATGAAAACAGTGAACTCTTTTTTGTCGGCCGTGGCGACGAGGGTCATGTCCTTTCGTTTGCTGCCGCGTTCGATGCGCCACTCTTTCTTGGGCGGCTCCGCGATCTGCTTCGGGCATGTAATCAGTTGCTCGATCTCTTCCTGGGTATACGTCCGCATTTTAAACCTTCACCCGAACTTTCTCCCGAACGGCGAGGGAGGTCAATACCTCAGCCCCAGCACGCCCATGCCGACGACGTTCGCGGCGGCGGCGAGCGCGTACAGGCTCGAAACGGCGACGACCTTGGCGCGGATCGTCTTCAGCCCGAGCACCAGGATCATCGCCACGTAGAAGTGGAAGTAGCCGAACAGGAAGATCAGCCAGACGCCTTTGAACGACAGATTCCACCATTCGTATTCCCAGACGAGATGGCCGCCGAGATTCAGCAGGCATTCGACGAACACGCAGAAGGCCGAGAAGCCGATCGCCCAAAACCACTTGTTCGGCAGGCCGAGGATTTTCTCCTGCGGGTCGGGCGAGAGCGAATAGTAGTAGATGAGGCCGCCGAGCGAAAACATGAACATGATTTCGAGGTTCCAGCCCATCATCGTGCGCAACGCCGTGTCGCCCGGCGTCGTCCACAGCGCCGAACGCTGCCCGATCGCGAAGACCCAGCCGTTCCACGTTTCGTTGACGAAGTCCATGCCGAATAGCGTCAGGCCGCAGAAGATCGCATCCCAGTTGCCGTTCCGCCGCGCCTTGTGGATTTCTTTGGTCCAGATGTAGAACGTCACCGCCAGCAACGTGACGGCGTACCACTTGATCGTGTGCAGATCGCGCAACCCGATCAACGCTTGTCGCGACGCTTCGGTCATGGCATTTCCTTATTGAATTTGCACCACAGAGACACGGAGGACGCAGAGTTTTGCCTTCTGCTTTTTCCCCGTGATCTCTGTGACGCTGCGGTGAACATTATCAAAATACGCCCATATTCGACAGTTCGCCGTACAACCGGTCGGCGAGATCCTGGTACGCGTTCGGCCGCGGGTGGCCGTCGGGAAACTCGAAGCTGTTGCGGTCCGGCGTGCCGCGATAGAGCGCCGAGTAGTCGAGCACCTTCACGCCGCAGTCGTCTTTCATGAAGTAGTACTTCATCTGCAAATGCAGGCCGGCGTTCGGGTAGGCCAAAACGAAGAAACCGGTCGACTCGAACTGCCGCTTGAACGCACGGCACGCTTCCTCGAACATGCGCGCGGTCAACTCGATGTCGGCGGCGCGGATCTCGGCGGGCCAATCGAGCTTCTTCAGCGTGAACTTCTTGCGCACATTGAACTCGCCGAGCGGATAATTGTGCAACGGCGGGTGGTCCGCGTCCATCAGGCCGCAGCGCTCCAACCCGCCGTTCGCCGCGGCCTGATAACACGGCACGGTCGTGGTGCGCAGCCAGTTCAGCCGGCCGATCGCGCGATCCACGTGGTGGTCGATGAAGGTGTACACCAAAAAGCCGCGGCGCTCTTTGATCCCCGGCGCGAACCGCGGATCGGTCAGCAGCGCCAGGAAATTCGCCGGCCCCCAACTCGGCACGCCGTAGTTGTAGACCTTGATTTTCCGGCCCGCGACATGCTGCGCAAACCGCGCCGGCAGGGTCTCGTCGTCGTTCACGCCCTGGCCGAAGGTGTTCGAGCAGCCGGCGAAAAGGGCGAAGGAATCGTACGCGGCTTCGGCGGTTTGCGGCGTGACGCGCCGGCCGAACTCGTCGGTGCGATAACGGACGTCATAAACGCGCTTGCCGTTTTGATCGCACCACGCTTCTTCCTGCGCGCTGGGAACCAGTTTCTGCGACAACCAATCGTCGGCTTCGAACAGCGAGTCGCCCGAGCGGCCGCACGACATCACATGCGAGACGCCGCCGCGCCCGGAGTGTTTGACGACGACCGCCGCCGCCGGCACGCTGACGAGCAGGCCGAGGGCCAGCGCCGCGAGGCGTCGCCAATTTTTCGACCACGCGAATTTGAATCTGGTCGTCAGGCCCGGCAAGCGTCACCCGTGGCTGATTTTCCGCGGGCGCGCCCCCGCCCGCCGCTTTCCCGGTCATACACGAAACCGCGATTAATTGAAACACACCGGCCGCCGGCCGCCGGACTCCCGCCCTACCCCCAGCCTCCCAGCCTCCCAGCCTCTCAGCCACCCGTTCAATATTGACGGCAAGACGCAGGCGGCGTAACGATGAGACGAACGACCGCCTCTGCGAAAGCGCCGATTTCGGGACACGCTGGTGACATATCGATGAGACCGACATCCGACAACCCGGCGCCGCCCGCCGAATTCGCAACGAATGCCGCCGGATGGTTCGGTGAATTTGCCTCGGGCCGCCGTTCGCGACTCGTCAAAACCGCCGTGCTCGGCGTACTGGTCTGTCTATGGCTTGGGATTTATGCCTGCCGCCTGCTGACGGTCGGATTTCCGCCCAACGACGTTCGCTTCGTGGGAACGATGGCGGCGGACGTGGTCGACGGATCGCGCCTGCCGCTACGCGCCTATTGGATTCCCGACTATTCCACCAACGGCCATTTGACCTATGGCGCGTTGCTGACGCCGATCTACGCCGTTTTCGGCTCCCGTTATCTGTGGATCGTTCTGCTCGGATCGCTGTTGGTCGTGCTCGGCCTGGCGGAATGGGCGTGGGCCGTTTACGGCGCCTGGGGTTTTTCGTGCGCGGCGTTTTTTTTGTGCTTGTGCATCGGCCCGCCGGCATTTTTCGAGGTGCGCTCCCATCGGTATTTTTGGGGTACGCACATCGAGACGATTTTCTTCTCCGGGGCCGCGCTGCTGCTCTTTCGCCGCGGGAAAACGCCGACGCCCGGATTCTGGCAAACCGCCGCTCTGGCGATGCTCGCCGCCTGGAGCGTCTCGTTCAACATTCAAAACCTGCCGCTGGTCGCGACGCTGATCGTGCTCACGGTTTGGCGGCACGGCCGCCTCGGGCTGGTGCGGCTCGCCTGGCCGGCCGCGCCGGTTTTCGCCGGTTTTTCGGCCCTGTTCCAATTTGTTTTCGGCCAGTATTTGCGGCTGCCGGGCGTCGCCGCGCTGCCGTCCGGCGCGGCGGTCGCGCCGGCCCCGCGCCTGCTGGAAAAGCTGTACGGGCTGTTTGGCGAGGCGCTGCCGCGGTTCCTGAGTTTTTCGGGGCCGCCGCTGTGGAACGGCAAGTTGGCGCGCTTCGTCGCCCTCGACGGCGAGGCGGCGACGGCCGCGCTGCCGGCGCTGTTTTACGGGCTCACGCTCGCGGGCCTGGCCGCGGCGGCGGTCGCCGCGCTGTCGCCGCCGCCGAGCGGCTGGCTGAAACGCCGGCTCGACCGCCTCTCGTTCGTCGATTGGCAAGCGCACGACGGCGGCCGGCCCGAAGAGAAGGTGTGGCTGACGCGCTTTGTGGCGGTATTGTTCGCCCTGTGGGTCGGTGCATACGCCGTCGCCGCGTACCGGATCGACCTGCGCGAAATCGATCAGTGCCGCTATTTGCTGCCGATGTATCCGGTGCTCGCCGCCGCCTTTTGCTACGCGGCGGCGTTCTTGCCCGCCGTCGCGAAATGGCTCATTGGGGCGCTGATCGTCTTCGCCGGGTTGACCGCGTTCGCCGACGCGTGGACGTCGCCCGCGGAAAATTGGCGCGAGTTGAACGCGCAACGCGGCGACGACTACGCCTATTTCATCTGGTCGAATCACTGGCGGTCCGTCTTGGCCGACTTGGGCGGCGGCGAAGCCGCGATTCGGGCGCTGCCGCGCCCCTGGCAGGAATTCGCCTGGATCGCCTTCGGGGCGAATATGCGCGCCGATGAAGCCGCGCGGTGGCGGGAAAACCCGGGCGATGCCGCAACATCCCCGGCGCGGCGCGACCTGATCGCGACGGGTCGCGGTCAGATGATCGGCGCCCGCCTCTGTTGCAGCGGCCAATTTGCCGCCGAAGAATTTCCCGCGGGCGCACTGGAAGCGTCGACCGCGGCGGCGCTGTTGGCCGGCATCGGCTATGGTTGTTTTCAAACCAGTTGCCTCAAATCCAAGCCCGATTGCACGGTCATCGGCATCACGGCGACAACCCAAAGCGAATTCACGCCGGCGACGACCTGCGATCCGCCGAACGTGAACCAGGAGTTGCGGCTGGCGCAACAACGGCTGGGGCTGTCTTCCGAGCAGGCCCGGGACGCGTTTCTGGCGGGCTTGTCGACGTATCTGGGCGCGACAAATCAAGCGTTGGACGCCGCGCGGCGCGAACAACTCTGCGGCGCCTGGGCGGCGGTGTTCTCCGCCGATTCGGCGGCCGGCTGTCCGGCCACGTTCCGCGAAGGCTTGGCGGAGGGTCTGGCCCTGGAGGCGATGAATCATTTCCGCGTAGTGACGCTGCACCCCGATCCCGAGCATTGGCCGCTGGCTTTTCACGCCAGCCTGGCGGATTGGCCCGCGGTTCGCGCGGCGCTGCAGCGCCGGGGCGTCGCCGCCACGCCGCTGGACGAAACCGGCCGCCGTTACGCCATGCGGTTTCCCGTCGAGACCCGCTCGGCGCCGGGGTACGCCGAAACGCCGAAGCCCGGCGCGATGGTCCGGATTCCGGGCGGCGTGTTCGCAATGGGTTGTTCGCCCGACGATGCCGACTGCCGCGACGACGAGAAACCGCCGCGGCAAGTGACGGTGAGGCGATTCTGGATGGATCCGACCCCGGTGACGCAGGCGCAATACCGTTCGCAGATTGGCGTCAATCCGAGCCGTTTCTCGGGTTGCGACGATTGCCCCGTGGCGAACATCAATTGGCGCGAGGCGGACGGGTATTGCAAGCACGTGGGCAAACGCTTGCCGACCGAGGCCGAATGGGAGTTCGCGGCGCGGGGCGGGACGAAAGCAGCGCGGTACGGCGATCTGGACGCCATCGCCTGGTACGGCGGCGACTCGGGCGGCCAGCCGCACCCGGTCGCGCAGAAGCAGCCCAACGCCTACGGGCTTTATGACATGTTGGGCAACGTCTGGGAGTGGTGCGCCGACTGGTATGACGCGCAGCGGCGCTTCGATTGGCGGCGCGTGGCGCGCTGGCCCTGGCGCAACCCGCACGGACCGTGGTCGGGGCAGGAACGGGTGCTGCGCGGCGGGGCCTGGTACGACTATCCCTTTTATGTGCGCGCCTCCGGCCGAAATTGGGACGACCCCGAGTCGCGCAGCGACTACGTCGGTTTCCGCTGCGTGCGGGATTGAATTTTAAACACAGAGCACGCGGAGGAAGACACAGAGAGCACAGAGACAATTGGGATAAGTTTCTGTGTGCGCTCGGTGACACCCTTTGTACTACTTTCGCTCGATTTCTTGTTTTGGCGCCAAGATTTTCGTTGCGCCGTTGCTGCGCCCGGGAATAATGGGACCTATGGGACCAATAGGACCAATGGGACTATCGGCGCCATGCCCGTCCACCAACCGGGCGCAATGAAACTACGCAGGCCCCGCGCCGGTTCATTCCGCAATCCGCAATCCGAAATCCGAAATTTGGTTGCGGC
>CAZHPN010000108.1:0-20387 GCA_964534375.1 uncultured bacterium
CGTGCAGCTTGTTTTCTCTGGCATCGCCTCGGCGACCACGACCGGCCGCGACGAAGAGGAAACCCGCAAGAAAATCACGTCGCTGCTCGAACGCGGCGAGCGCATCATCGTCATCGACAACGTGCGCGCCGGCATCGACTCGGCGCAAATCGCGTCGGCCCTGACTTCGACCGTGTGGACCGATCGCGCCCTTGGCTCGAATCGCATGATCGCGGCCCCAAACCGCGCCGTGTGGATTTTCACCGGCAACAATCCCGACCTCAGCCTTGAACTCGCGCGGCGGTCAATCCGAATCCGCATCGACGCGGAAACTGACCGCCCGTTCGAGCGCGTGGGATTCAAACACGACCCGATCAGAGAATGGGCTACAGAAAATCGGCGCGCTTTGATCTCGGCCGCGCTGACTCTCGTGCAGAATTGGAAGGCGTGTGGTTGCGTACCTGAAACCAAGAAGCGCCTCGGCTCGTTTGAGGCGTGGTCGGCCCTCGTCGGCGGCATCCTCGCCGCGGGCGGCGTCCCTGGCTTTCTCGAAAATCAGAGCGACCTCTACGACACAAGCGACTCCAAAACGGCCGACTGGAAAGCCTTTGTCGAACTATGGGGCGAAAAACTTGGCGCGGCGACATATTCTTCGGTTGATTTGGTAGATTTTGCCGTCGAGAATGACATGCTCGCTGAGTTATTAGGCGACGATTCGCGCCGCGTTCAATCAATTCGCATGGGTAAACAGCTTCGGCGGGTCCGTGACACCACTATCCGCAAATGGAAGATCGTTTCGCGCCGGGACCATCACGCAAAAGCGCAACTCTGGAAACTAGAGCCTGTTCACCTTCAAATCCTGCCGCCGCTTGCGGGTAGTGCGGGGAGTGGCGGAAAAGTCGAAACGGCACTACCCGCCGATCAACTACTTGAAAATAAAGCGTTTGCGGATAGTGCGGGTAGTGATTCTCTTATACTCACACACGAGAAAAAAACTGATGCTTTGTTAAATGCCATAGACGAGCCGCGGGGAGCACTACCCGCAACTCCCCGCACTATCCGCAGCCAAAAATTCGACGAAAACAGCGCCGATCAACAAATGAAAATCGACCTCGCAAAACTCGATTAGTTATTAGAAGGAGCACGAAATGACCAGAAATCCGCATACGCCGTCAAAGCCTTTCAACCCCTGGCCCTGGCCTGTCTGCATCGCCTGTTACCTCGCCGGCGCGGCATCAATCCTCGGCTTTTTGTTCTGGCTGGCGAAACCATGACGCAGCCGGCCGTCGAACCGTTTTTCAACGCCTCGCAATTTCTTTATGTTTCGACCTCGCTCGATCACATCTTGCTCGACGACGACAGCACCCAGGACCATGTTGACCCCACGACCAAAAAAATCTACCGCCGCCTCGACCCCGCTTTCTACTCGTGGATTCGCGCCAGTATGGAAAAACTGAAAACCAAAAAAGACCGCCTCGACCCGGCTTGGATCGACCTCAAGGCGCGGTTCGCCATCCTGCACACCTGGGCCGTCGATCACTACGGAATGCAAGCCCTCGTCGATCAGGTCAACAAGAACAACACGGCGCAATACTCGCCGCCGCGCCCCAAAATGCCGGACGACCTCACTGACGACGCCGTTGCCGGCTTGTGTGCCCTGCTCTCGTCTCACCCTGACGGCGTTTGCGAGATCGAAGTGAAGTGCAGCGCCGGCCGCTTCACGCTCGTCGTGGCGTACTCTGAACCCAAACGCACAGACCGCCTCGAAATTTCCCTGCACGACTTCTCGTACATGGTCGAAATCAAACGCCTGTTCCCCGCGGCGCACTTCGACCTCTTTGACCAGCAGAAAGCAGCAACAGCCACGGCCGCGAAATCAGCACAACGTCGCTTTCGCTCGACGAGGAAACCATGATTCACCGCAAGCAAACGCCTGTTTCCCTGCTCATCACCGGATATTTGATTTACCATCGCCACGGTATGCGGCCCTGCATCACAGACAAGGCGCTCGACGTGCTGATGACCGGGATTGTCGCACGAGGCGGTTACAACGTCGGTGAAAAACAAGCAGACATAAAAGCGTTCTGGTCCGCGGTCGGCCTCGCTTTCTGGCGCGCGGATAAAGAGCGAAGCATCCTCATTCACTACGCCGCCTATTGCATCGGCGGACGGCAAATAAAATACGTTCGCAAGCAGCTTCACCTTCGTCATCGCGCCGCCTGGGACTGGATTGATCGCATCGAGTGGAAAATTCAGGGCGAACTCGACCGGCTCGGCATCGAAACCGCGAAAAATGAACATTTTGCCCCGAACCTCTTGCATGACCTCGCCGGCGCGCCAGCTTCGGCACTCGACTAACCATGCCAAAACGCAAGCGTTTTTATTTATTTTACGGATTTCCGTAATTTCGCTTGACTTCGGAACTTTGTTTTCCCTAGAATCCTTACGCTACCGATCAGTACGGGAACCAAGAAAACGCCAGTTGTTGCAGCCGGGAATCTTCCCGGCTTTTTCTTTATGGAGCGCATTCATGGCGAACCTTGCGGGCCAACAGACGAAAAAACGCGCCTCGTGCATGAACTCGACCGACCGTTCCATTATTTTGTTCGTTCGCTCGCTCATCAGATCGCATTTCCCGGCCCGCGATGACCCGTCGCAAAAACGTTTCCTCGACATGATCGCGGAAATTGAAAATACCATCATCGCCAAAATCCGCACCGCGGAATCGAAAGGCTGACCACAATGAACCCTGCAATCCAAGCCATCGCCGGAAAATTGCTTTCTCGTAAACTGCTCGGCATGAGCGGCGGCATCGGCGGCCTCGTCGCCATTGCCCTAGCTGTCGGCGCGGGCACGATTGCCCTGCCTGTCGGCCTCGCTTTTGGCGGGATTGTCGCGGCCCTTACCGCAACGCAGATCATCACGCAGTACAAAATCGACATGGCGCAGATCGTCGCGGACGCGAAAGCAAAAGGCATCCCGATCGTGCCGCCTACCATCGGCCAAATCATCAAAGAAATTACGGCCCCCACGGTTGAAATTCCTGCGCCGGCGCATAGCGCGCCCTCTGACGCTGCGGCTGGCGCGGGAATCCCTGCCGCGCCGAAAAAAGTTGACCCCTACAACCCTGGCCCTGACAACGAAGGCTAAAATCGAATTTCCAAAATGACCGAAAAAAAATCCCGCAAGCCTCTGAAAGCCACGGCTGAGGAAACAAAAAAAAAAGAGCGCGGCACGACGGGCGCGACCTCGCCGGCTTGGAAACCGCTGGATTACGCGAAGATCGAACAGGCGGGTTATGAGGGGCTTTCGGTGCCTTACGGCGTGGCGCGGCGGTTGCAAGTCGATTACGACACGGCGCGGCGGCATTTTGACGCCGACCCTTTGTGTTGGGAATCGTATCAGGCGGGACAGGCGCTTTTTCAGGACCGGCTAGAGCAGTTAGGGCGCGGCAACGCGGTCGGCGACAAGGCCATGCCGGCGCTGAAACCCGGTCAAGCGACGATGTTGATTTTCGCGCTCAAGTGCAAGGTGAATTGGACCGAGATACAGCGCGTCGAGCACACGGTTGACGTGACTGCAAAGGCGCGGGAACTCGCGGATAAATTCGGCATCAGCATCGACGAGGCGGAACGGCGGCTTGCCGACAAGCTGGCAACGGTGAAGGTGAAAAAATAACGCGCGGAAGGGCGGCGGACGCATTGACCAGCATTGACTACAAGAAGCTGGCGCAGACCGCCAAACGGCACGCGAAAATGTTGCCCCCTGTCAACGCTGGCGGGCCTACGGCGCTTGACCTCGCCGCGGCGCAAGTCGCCCTAGAAATTGAGCTTGAACGCGACCGGGCCGCTGGCGTCGGCGTCGAAAGCTGGCGCAACGGCATCGCGTCGTTTGCGCAACATCTGAGCCGCGGCGCGTGGCAACCCTATCGGCATTGTGTTCATGCCGCGACGGTCATCGAGCGCGAGCTTGCCAAGGGCGCGGCGCGCGTCATCGTGAACATGCCGCCGCGATACGGCAAGAGCCAACTGTTCTCTTACTGGTTGCCGGCGTGGCTGCTGGATCGCAACCCTGACACGCGCGTTTTGGCGTGCAGCTATTCGGCCGACCTCGCGGTTGATTGGGCGTGGAAGGTTCGGAATCTCGCTGAGGAATGCGCCGAGTTGAATTTCGCGGTCGCGCACGGCAAGGGCGACAAAGCATATTGGGGAACGGCCGACCGTTCGGGCAAGACGCGGACGGGCGGCATCAAAGCGGCCGGCGTCAACGGTTCAATAACAGGCTTCGGCGGCAACGTTCTCATCCTCGACGACCCGGTAAAGAATTGGGCCGAAGCGCACAGCCCTGCTTTCGACGGCGCTTTCGACGGCTGGTGGGGTTCGACGTTTTTCTCGCGGCTCGAACCGGGCGGCTCAATCGTGATCGTGATGACGCGATGGACAGACCACGACCCGACCGCGAAGCTAATCAAGTCCATGCCTGGGAAATGGACGGTAATACGGCTTCCTGAACTTGCCGAGGACCACGACCCGTTAGGGCGCGCAATCGGCGAGGCGCTTTGTCCTGAACGTTACCCGTTGACCGAAGTGCTCGAAAAGAAAGAGACGGTTGGCCCCTACGTTTGGGCTGGTATGCACCAGCAGCGCCCTGCGCCGATTGGCGGCAACATCGTCAAGCGGGACCAATTTCAATACTACACGGAACAGCCGGCGCTCTCGCAGTTTGAAAAGACCTCGCAGTATTGGGATTTCAACGTCAAAGAGACCGTCCGCGGTTCCTACGTTTGCGGCCAAGTATGGGGCCGACGCGGCGCGGAATACTGGCTGCTCGACCAAGTACGCGGCCGATGGGGTTATCCAGAAGCACGCGAGGCGGTGCGCTCGCTGTCGTCGAAGTGGCCCGCCGTGATTCAAAAGATGGTCGAGGCGAAGGCGAACGGCCCTGCGGTCATGGCCGACTTGCAATCGACGATTGACGGCTTCATGCCCTTCGAGCCTTACGGCGACAAGGTGCAGCGGTTCATCGGCGTGTCGCCGCTGATTACGGCGCACAACGTTTTCATTCCTGACCCGACCATCGCCCGATGGGTTCACGACTACGTTGACGAGACAACGACGTTCCCGAACTCGACCAACAACGACCAAGTGGACACTACGAGCATGGCCTTGGCCGATCTCCGCGACTTCAATTTCAAAATCCTCATCGGCAGACCGGATCGAGATAACTGACAATGTGGCCTTTCTCGACGAAAGCAAAGACGCCGGCCCGCGGCAACGCGGCAAGCGCGACGGATCGCTTGCCTAATTTCGTCGCGGATATTGCGCCTACGATCGTGCCGGTTTGGCTGGCGAACAAAGCCAAGTACAACGCCTGGAAGATCGACCGCGCCGTTCGTGACGGCATGGTGGCGACGACCTGGGTGTATGTCTGCGTAACGCGCCTGATGGACGCCGTGGCGTGCGTGCCTTGGAAAGCGAAGCGTCTGACTTCGCCGGGAGTGTACGAGCAGCGGGACGACGACCCCCTCGGCGCGCTGATCGCGCGGCCGAACGCCTTTTTCTCGTGGGGTCAACTGGCGAAAATCTGGACCGCGCACATGAACCTGGGCGGCAACGCGGTTTTCAAGATGGTCATGGTCAACGGCCAATGCGCCGAAATTTGGCCTTTGTTTCCCGATTGCGTGCTGATCTGGCCGGATACGCAAGAGTACATTCAAAAATACCAGTACAATTTGAACGGCGTGCTGACCGACATGCCGACCGACGAAATAATCCACGATATGTTTCCGAACCCGGCCGACACGTTTTGGGGTTTGGGGCCATTGCAAGCGGCGGCGAAAATCGTGGACACGGACGCCGAGGCGGTCGATTTCAACAAGATCGCTCTGCAAAATTTCGGCGTACCTGACGCCATCGTGTCGTTCAAGCATCCGCTCAACCAAGTGCAATTTGACGACGCGCGGGCCGCCATCAAAAAGTCGTTTCAGGGGCAAGAAAACGCCCACATGCCGGTCATCATGGGGAACGACGCCGTTTGGCAGCAGATTACGCAAACGATGAAAGAATTGGATTTTATCGCCTCGCGCCGAATGACCGCGGTTGAAATTTGCGGCGCGTTCAAAGTGCCGCCCCCGGTCGCGGGCCTGTACGAGTCGGCGGCGCTCAAGGTCGAAACCGCGCGCATGATTTTCTGGCTAGACACGGTTATCCCCTTTCTCGAAGGGATGAAAAGCGTCCTGAATCGCTCGCTCGCGCCGAAATTCGGCCCTGACGCCTATCTCGATTATGACGTGTCGGGCGTCGAGGCTTTGGCCGCGGTGTTTTCCGCGAAAGTCGATACGGGTTTCAAGCTCTGGTCGATGGGCGTGCCGTTCAACACGGTCAACCACCAGCTAGGGTTAGGTTTCGACGAAATAGAGGGCGGCGACATTGGTTGGCTGTCCTCCACGTTGACGCCGGCCGAGGCGAACGCAGGGCCAACGCCTTCTGTGGCGGGCGGCAAGCCTGACGAGCAGCCGGCCGCGCCACCAAAGGGCGGCGGCGGCTGATGTGCGGCCACTGTGAGGCCAACGCCGCGCTGAACTGCACGAAGGACGGCGACGGTTACAAGCCTCGCCGGCCCCCGATTGGCAGCGACCCCTACGGCGCGACGAAACCAAGCGCCATACCGCGCCCTGGGCCTCGTGGGCGCGAGATCGTGCCGAAGCCTGGGCTGCCGGCTGAATACCCCAGGTATTTGAAGCCGATCCCGGTGAACGACCGGGACATAGAGGCGAAGCTGCAAAGCTACGTCAAGGCTCATACCGGGGAGATCGAGCGGTGGCTGTATTCGACGTGGGAAGCGGACGCCGAGGCGATCAAGTATCAGGAAATCAGCAACGCAATCCGCGACGGCGAATTGCCGAAAGGATGGGTCGAACGCTGGCAGCAGAGTTACGCGCGTTTCATCAACGACAAGCTCGCGCCGGATTGGGTCGCGTCGATGGCGGCGGGCGGCGGCTACATGGCCGACCAGCTTGCAAAGAAATTCGGCATCAACGCGCTGTTTCCCGACTCGGCGCAACGGCTGAACGACTGGATCAAGCACCGGGCGGCGGAACTGGCGGTCAATTTCAGCGACCAGCAGACCTTGGCCGTGCGGGCGCTGATCCGGCATTTGGGCGTCGATGAGGGCATGGGACCAACCGCGCTCGCGCGCTACCTGCGGCCAGTGATCGGCCTGACGTTCAAAGAAGAAGCGGCCGTTATGAAATACCGGCAGGCGCAGCTTGCGCTTGGTCGGCCGGAAAAGGCGGTTGAGCATCTTGTCGGCAATTATTCGGGGTTCCTGCATCGGCGGCGTGCGGAGCGCATTGCGCAAACCGAGCTTTCGTTTGCGTACAACAACGGCGCGCTCGAAGAAATGCGCCACGTCCGCGACAAGGGAATAATCCGCGACCCGATTGTGAAGAAATGGCTCACGGCAGGGACCGAACACACTTGCGAATTTTGTGAAGGGCTGAACGGTCAAATCGTTGACCTCGAAGAAACGTACCCCGGCGCGACTGACACGCTTCCAAACACTTACGTCCCGCCGGCTCATCCGAAATGTCAATGCACGTTGCTCTATGAGCTATTGACGATAAACGGGCGACCGAACATCTGGCTCGCGGCGGCGTAAATATCATCACAAAATCGAGGCGGCAAATGGCGGGTTTCAAAACGAAATCGGTCCCTTTCGACTATCAGGTGAAGGCCGATGGTCGGACGTTTGACGGACACGCGGCGGTTTTCAACAACCTCGATTCATACCGGGATCGGATTTTGCCCGGCGCCTTCGTCAAAACGATCAAAGAGGGCTTGCCGGCGAATCGGATCAAGGTGCTTTGGCAGCATTGTTGGGACCGGCCTATCGGGTTGCCCCTCAACATGAGCGAGGATTCGACGGGTCTGCTCGTCGAGGCGCGCGTGTCGGCCGTGCCGGACGGCGACATGGCGCTTCAACTGATGCGCGACAAGGTGGTTGACGCGCTCTCGATTGGCTACCGCACCGTCAAATTCAACCAGACAAACCCCGGCGACGGCACGCCGCCGATCACCGATCTCGTCGAATTGAAGCTGCGCGAGTTTTCGCCGGTCACATTCGGCGCGAACGACCAAGCCCTGATTACAGGCGTGAAGGCGACCGAAACGTTGCGTCAAATTTTGAGCGACGACCCCCAGGCGGTCGCGGCTTTTCTCGCCGAACTGCAAGAGGCGCAGCGAAAGGCAAAGGCGGCGGGCAATCCCCCGCCGAACGTCGGCGACGTGAAAGCGGGGCGCATGATCTCGGCGGCAAACGCGAAGATCATCCAAGGCGCATGTGACGCGCTGGCCGCGACGGGCGGCGCGTTGAGCGATTGCAGCGATGCCTTGCAAGCACTCTTGGCCGACTCCGCCAGCGACGACGACTCGGCGGCTGGCGGCGACGGGCAGCCCCCTGAGCCGGCTTCGACCACTCAGCAGGGCGACAAGCAAGAGCCGCTACCCTTCAACGTGGACCCGGCAGCGTTCCAGTCCGCGCTCGAAAAATTGGCAAAGCTGGCGAGCTTGGGACAGCGACCCTAGCGACAAACGGCCGCGGCCATTCGGCGGCGGTAAGTCTTCAACATCAAAACGGACGGGGGAAAGAAGCATGACGGCCGAAGAACTGAAAAAACACTTCGACGACGCGATTGCGGCCCTGACGGCTTCGCTCGTGAAGCGCGACGAGGAAATCAAAAACCTCGGTGACGTGACGGCGGCGACGAAAAAGCAGTTGACGGACGCCGAAGGGCGATTCGACGCGATCACGGCGGAACTGGCGGGCGCGAAAAAGCGCGCCGACGACCTCGAACTCAAATTCGGGCGTCCCGGCATGGCCCGCGGCCACGGCGGCGAGCGCAAGAGCGCGGCCGATATGTTCACCGAGAGCGACGAATTCAAAAACATGATGACGAAGAATCTGCTGTCGTGCGGCGCGGTGCCGGTCGGCGACGGGTTCTCGCGGAAAGACTTGTCGGGCGCGAGCGGCAGCGCCGGCATGGTCGTCATTCCCGACATTCAGGCGACGGTCATCGTGCCGCCGCAGCGCCAGTTTTACTTGCGCGGCCTATTCGGCGGGCAAACGACCGTGAGCAACCTCGTGGAATTCATCTGCGAAACGGGCTTCGCAAATCTGTTCACGACCCTGGCGGCGGCGGCAGCGGCCGGTGCGCAGCAGATCACGGTTGCCAGCGTCGCGGGCCTCTACCGCAACCAAAAGTTGTGGGTCGATGTCGAAGGCCCGTTCTCGATCTCCGACGTGGCGACGGACGGCTCGAACGTCGTGTCGCTGAACGCGCCGCTGGTGTCCGCGAAGGTCGCCGGCATGTCGGTCGTGTCGAACACCTACGGCCCGAAGGCCGAAGGGACCGACGCGCCCGAAATGAACATCACCTACGACCGGCAGACGGTCCCGGTGAAAACCCTTTCGTCCTGGGTGCCTGTGACGCGCCAAATCCTGCTGGACGCGCCGCAGTTGAACGCGCTCATCAACATCAAGCTGGCCTACGGCTTGAAGATCACCGAAGAAGAGCAGTTTTTGTACGGCGACGGGACCGGCGAAAGCCTGCTCGGCGTCCTGAATACCCCGAGCATTCAGCATTACGCCTGGTCGTCGGGCGTCAAGACGGACACGAAAATCGACGCGCTGCGCCGCGCGATGACACTCGCCCGGTTGGCTCACTACCCGGTCGATGGCATCATTCTGCACCCCTATGACCTGGAAAGCATCGAACTCATCAAGGACACGATGGGCCGGTACATTTGGGTCAACGTGAACGACGGCGGCGTGCCGCGGTTCTGGCGCGTCCCGGCTCTCGAAACCGAAGCGATCCGGCCGGGAACCTCGCTGCTCGGCGCGTTCTCCCTCGGCGCGGCGGTCGTGGACCGCGAGCAGACCACCGTGCGCGTGAGCGATTCGCACAGCGACTTTTTCGTGAAGGGCAAGATGGCAATTCTGGTCGAGGAACGGCTGGCGCTGAAAGTCGAGCGGCCGGAAGCGTTCGTCGAAGTCGCCTTCGACGCGCCCCCCTCGTACTAACCGACCTCCGCGAAGGGCGTTAGCGATAACGCCTTTCGATCCTGGGTGGTGGTGGGGCCGCGTCTGGTCAACGCGGCCCCTTCTTTTCCCAAACCTAATTCAACGGGGAGCAGAAAAAATGACAAACGTGCAGCGAATTCTTACCGCGGCTATGACCAACAACCCGAAGGGGGGAATTGCGGCGCTCGCCGGCATCGCCGTCGAGATCGCCACGGTTCCGAATATCTCGTCAACGGCCGTTCAAGTTTTCAACGGCGCCTCGGTCGTGATTCTGGCGCTCGCCAGCGTCGTGCCGGGCACGATTATTCAGTAAAGGGACGGGGAAAAACATGCAGGGAACATTAGACGTTGCCGCGAAATATCTTGGCGTTGCCGAAGCGCCGGCGGGCGCGGCCCCGAATCCGACCATCCTCAAATTTCAGGCGGTCGTTCACAACCCGGCCGACGACGAAGTGCCTTGGTGCGCCGCTTTCGCCAACGACGTTTTGAGCGAGGCGGGCATCGAGGGAACGAACAAGCCGAATGCGCGCTCGTTCATGGATTGGGGCGTCGAAACCGACAATCCCGAACCGGGCGACATTGTGGTTTTCTGGCGCGGCGACCCGAACGGCTGGCAGGGCCACGTTGCGTTTTTCGTGGAATTTCTCGAAGGCGCGCTGGTCCGCGTACTCGGCGGCAACCAGCACGACAGCGTTTGCTATGCGAATTTCCCGACCGCGCGTGTTTTGGGTTATCGGCGCGCGGCGTGAACGAAAGAACGGACGGAAATGCAAAACACGAACATGGGCGCGCCGACCAGATTGCGCGCCCTTCGGTCGTTCACGAATCGCACGCCCATCGCGACCGGCTATCGCGTGCTGCGAATCAGCGCGGG
The DNA here is from genome assembly GCA_964534375.1 of uncultured bacterium. Classification (GTDB taxonomy): domain Bacteria; phylum Lernaellota; class Lernaellaia; order Lernaellales; family Lernaellaceae; genus CAZHPN01. Next base: position 10,934 of record CAZHPN010000108.1, read on the forward strand.
CGCGGTGTTCACGGTAACGTGGCGGCGCGCGGCCGAACTCATCGCGGCGAAAATGGCGGTCGTCTATCGGGACGACGACGTGCCGGCGAAACCGCGGCGGGAAACGCCCCACGACGCGCCGCACGGCCCGCAGGATGAGACTTTCGAGACCAAGGCGAATACGGCGACGGGCGAACCGCTCGTCGTGCAGAACGGCGTCCCTGGGAAGCGTGGCCGCGGCCGTCCTTCCAACGCGGAACGTGCGGCCTGGGCGGCGGCTGAGGCAGCGGCCGGGGGCGGCGGGAGCATCCCATGATCGACGACCAAAACGAGTGCATCGGCGACAACGGCAACGGGACCGGGGGCAACCAAACCATCGGCGTGCTCGATTGCATCTACGGGGAGCGGCGCGTGCCTCTCAAGCCGCCCCCGCCACTCACGGCAATCAACGACCGTTTCGCTATTTCGCTCGACGACGTGCGCGGCTGGCTTGAATTGCCGGCGTCGTATGACGACGCCTCGCCGGAAAACAAACGCCTCGTGATGATGGCGACGGTCGCAAAGCAGATCGCCGATTCGTTTTGCAACAATCCTTTCGTCGATGACCAGGATGCGCCCCTGCCGATCCCCGAAGGCGTGCAGTTTGCGGTGATGAACCTGATTGCCGACCTGTATTGGGAACACAAAGCGCGGGCGAAAAAGCAGCAGCAGGCGGGCGGCGCCGTGACGCAACGGCGCGCGGGCGAATTGTCGGAAAGCTACGCGGCGGCGGAAAAAACCGAACTGTCCGCGACGGTTCAAAACGCGCTCTTGCCCTATCGGCTGATGCCGCGCAGCCGCGAGGTCAAGCGGATTACGCGCCTGCCTCTCACGAGCATGAGCGTCATCCCGGAGAACGGCATGTGAAATGGGCGGCGACGCGACGACGGACACCGACCGCGGGTGGATCAAAATATCGGAAGCGGCCGAAGCCCTGGCAAAGAGCGCGGTCGAGGTCGGCATCTTCGGCGGCATTCACAATCTGCTCGGCCAGTCCATCGCCGATTACGCGATCGACAACGAATTCGGCGCGCCGAAGGCGCACATTCCCGAACGGTCGTTCGTTCGGGCGACGGTGGACCGCAACCGCGGAAAATACGACAAGTTGGTTGACCAGCTAATCGACGACATTCTCGAAGGGCGCGGGACCGTGCAGGGCGGTCTCGTCATCCTGGGGATGATGGTCCAGAACGACATAAAGCTGTTCATCACGAACTTTCGCAGCCCGGCCGACGCTCCGGCGACGATTCTGAAAAAGCTGAACCGGCACGACTTCAAGCGTTTCAAGAAGCTCGGCGTGCTGCCGATTGGCGCGAACCATCCCTTGATTGATACGGGCGCGATGCGAAACGCGGTGTTATTCCGCGTCATCGACACGACGGGCGGCGGGCAAGAGCCGGCCGGCGAAGGGGCATGAAAATGGTTTTCTTTCTGCTCGCCCCTTTCTCGGAAGTGTTCTTGCTGCGCCGAACCGCGCCCGGTGTGTTTATCAAAGGGCGATGGGTCGAGGGCGCGACGACGGAAACGCCAGTGACCGGAAGCGTCCAGCAAGCCAACGACCGCGACATTCAACTGCTGCCGGAAGGCTTGCGCACGAACGAAACGCTCAAGATTTTCACCGAAGTCGAGATTAAGACGGAAAACCAACCGGCTCACCAAAGCGCCGACGTGATCGTGCGTAAGGGCGTCGAGTATTTAGTGATGAGCGCGGCGACGTTCGGCGCGCCGCTGCCTCACTGGCGCGTCCTGGCGCGCAAGATCGAGGGACAATGAGCCTTGCAGACGCCCCCACCGCGAAAAACAGCGCGGACGACGACCGCCGGGCGCGCGGCGAAAAAACGATCATTCAAAGATTCGCGGCCCTCTTGCACGAGGGGGTCGGCCGACCGTGGCGACCGCGCGTGAAACTCGAAGGCGCGACGGCGCATGAACAACGAGAGCGCCGGGGGCAATAATGGCAACGCGCAGACAAATCGAGGACGCGCTGCACGCCTGGTTTGTCGCGGCGACGGGGTACGACGCCGCTCAAGTCATTTGGGCGAATCAAAGCGCGGTCCCGCCTGAATTGCCTTACGCGACGTTGCAGATCATCGCCGGCCCGACCAGCATCGGCATCTTCGACGACTTATCGACGCCGCCGCGGGGTTCGCCCTCGGCGGAAGTCATCTTGTCGGGCGTGCGCGAGCAAACGCTGTCCTGCCGGCTGTTCGGCGACGGCGCGAGCGACAAAGCGGAGTTAGTGAATTCTGCTTTGAGCGAGCCGATTCCGTCGAGCAACTTGCAAGCGGCGCAGATCGTGACGTTCACGCTCAACCGGGGAGAATACTACGCGGCCCATCTCGTAACCCTCGGCGGCGTCGAGATCGTCGTGCCGGCCGTTCTTTCCTTAATAACCAGCGTCACTCGCGCGCTCTTGGTCGAAAAGATCAACGCAAATCGTTGGTGTAAGGAAAACAACCTGCACGCCGCCAAGGTCGCGGGACACGGCAACCATCACGAATTCACGGTTACGTCGCGCCGCGGCTGCGAGTTTTCTTTTTCGGCGGGCGCGACGATGACGGCGGCGTTGACGCAAGCGGCAACCGACATTTCGCTCATCGACACGCCGGCCGGGGTCGTGGACCTGGGCGTGCAACGTGAAACCGACTTCGAGGACGCGGCGAACATCGACGTGCGCTTTTACATTTCCAAGCACCGCGTCGTGGTCGGCGTTTCGACCATCGAGAGCGTCGAGATCGGCGCAAAGCTATTCACTGACGCGGCCGGAACCCGCCACGCCAATAAATTTACTTCGGTTGTCGCACCGAAAACCGAATAACAACGAAATCAGGAGGCCGGAAAATGGGCGCGTTGACAGACGTCTGTAATGTGAACATCAGCTTGCAGGGCGCCGGCGTGACGCAAGAAGGTTTCGGCACGCTGCTCTGCCTGACGCCGCACGTCGCTTGGACGGATCGCGTGAGAGAGTACGCGAGCGCGGCCGACATGCTCACGGACGGGTTCAAACAGTCGGATGCGGCATATCAGGCCGCGGAGATTTATTTCTCGCCCCTCGTCAACGCGCCGACCAACATCAAAATCGGACGTGTGGCCGTGCAAAAGGTGGCGGTCGCGTTCAGGCAGAGCGTACCTGACCCCACGGTTCCGGGGACAACGTATACGCTGACGATCAACGGGCGGCCCTGTTCATATACCGCTCCCTCCAATGCCGACCACTCGCAAACAATGGCTTTCGACGGCATCGCCGCGGCAATCAGCGCGGCATTTCCGGGGGGCGATATTACTACGCGCGTCATGGGGCCGGGATCGGGCATCGTGTTTATGCTCATCCAGAACACCACCGGCGAGCCGTGGACCGTCGCGCCGGATTCACACCTTCTGATGGCCGTGGGCGGGATCGAGGTTTCGACTAAGAGCATCGGCGTCGGCGACTATTCGTTGACGGCATTCGGCAAGACGGCAACATACACCGCGGGCAGCAACGACACCGAAGATACGATTCTCGCAGGACTGGCGGCGGCGACCAACATGCAGGGCGCGCCGTATTTCGCAATCGTGGCCGACGGCAACACGCTGCTGCTGATGTGCTACCCCGGCGACGACACGATTGACCCGATTCAGATGCAGCAAACCATGTCGGCATACGCCGTGAGCGACAATCTCAACGTCGTCGATTTCGTCGGCGAAACGGTCGCCGCGGCCCTGGCGGCGTGCGTTGACGCCGACTCGGATTTCTACGGCGTGATGGTCACGACGCGCTCGGCCGACGTGCAGCTTGCCGCGGCGGAATGGATCGAACAGAGCGGTCGTTTGTACGGCACGGCGAGCGCCGACCCGGCTGTTTCCGGCACGACGCCCCAGGCCGACACGACCAGCATCGCGGCGCAACTGATGGCCTTGCAGCGTTACCGCACCTGGGGCTTGGACGACCCGAACGCGAACGGCGGGAACGGCGACCCCTGGCCCGAAGCGGCTTGGTTCGCCGCCATGCTCCCGATCGACCTCGACGAAGCCACGGCGACGTGGAAGTTCAAGCAACTGGCCGGCGTGGCGGTCCCGAAGCACACGACGAATCAGATTGCGAATCTCGTCGGCAACCCGCAGCTCGGCAGCGGCGGGAAAAACTGGAATCTCTACGACAGCATCGGCGGTCAGGGCATCACGCGCGAGGGCAAAGTCTGCGCCGGCGAGTGGATCGACATTATCATGGGGCGCGATTGGCTCGAAGCGCGCATGACCGAGGCGGTTTTCAACGTGCTGCTCACGTCGGCAAAGGTGCCGTTCACGGACGGCGGCGTTGCGCTCGTGGTCAACCAGATCATCGCGTGCCTCAAGACCGCTTTCAACACGCAGTTTTTGGCCTTTGACAGCACCCTCGGCAACCTCGGTTTCTCGCTGACCGTGCCGGCCGTTCTGGACATGAACCCGACCGATCGTTCCAACCGCGTGTTGAAGGGGATCACTTGGTCGGCGCGCGTCGCCGGCGCGATTCACGTCGCGGACCTGAACGGCGCGATTGCGGCGTAACGGCGCCGCGCCCGCGGCGGGGCAACCACGCAACAACAAGCGGGCCTGATGCTATTCAGGCCCGCTTTCTTTTGAGGGGTAACGGCAATGCAGACGAAAACGTTTGACCTTAAGAAAATGACCGTGGCGATTGGCCCGGTTACGCTTGGCGACTTCGCCAAGGGCGACGTTATCAAGGTAATCCGCGACGAGGACACGTTCAAGAAAGAAGTCGGCGCGACCGGCGAAGTGGGCCGCTCGAAAACGAACAACCGCGCCGGGAAAATCACGTTCTCGTTGCTTTCGACCAGTCCGGCAAACGCGGGCATGTCGGCCGTGATGCTCTCGGACGAAGTGAGCAACGGCGGCATCGTGCCGATTACGATTATGGACAAGGGCGGCGCTGACGTTCACGTCGCGCCCGAATGCTGGATCGTCAAACCGCCCGATGCGATTTACAGCAACGAAGTCAAAGACCGCGCCTGGGTTTTCGATTGCAGCGACGTGGATATGTTTTTCGGCGGCAACAAGTAAAACGGCGCGCCGCGCGAAGCGTTTGACCCCACCTCCAAAAACCAGCGGAGATACCTATGCCTTTGCAAAATGCAGACCGCCAGATCGACGGCCACAAGTACACGGTGCGGACCTTTCCGACGCGCGTTTCGCTCGAAATTCTGGCGCGGTTGACGCGGCTGTTCGGGCCGTCGCTGGCGGAATTCGACGAAGACGGTTTCGGCGCAGCCGCGGCGGCAAAAACGCTCGTCGGCAGTATGGACAAAGTTGACGTTTGCCAACTGGTCTTGGACATGGCCGAAACGCATCACAACGTCCTGGTGGACGGCGAAAAAATGCAGGGCGAAAACATTTTCGACTTGCATTTCGCCGGTCGCCTGGGCGCGCTTATCGCGCTCGTGACGTTCGTAATGGAGTGCAATTACCGGGATTTTTTCGACTTGATGAGAGCCGCCGTCGCTACCGTCAAGAATGCGACGAAGAAGGCGGCAGCGGAAACGGGCCAGCCGTAACCATCCCCAAGGCGCTGCAAGCCGATTGGCTCGTTTGGCGAGTCTGGTTGTCGGGCCTCGCCACCCTGCAAGAGATCGACGCGGATTGGTCCCTCGCCGACTTGGTGCAGGCCAACATGGCGCTCGACCTGAAAGACCACGCCGAACGGTTGGCGAACAAACCGACCGAAACGTAGAACCGAACAGGTGCAAAATTGCCAGTCGTTCGTGAACTCATAACCCGATGGGGCTTCGCCGCCGACACCGCGAAAGTGACGGCGTTCAACAAGGAGATCGCCGGGGGAAAAGTTGCGGCCAACGAGTCGGCGTCGGCGTACAGCGGGTTAACCGCCGTCATCGGCAAATACATTGCGGCAATCGGCATCGTCGGCATCGCCACGAAGAAGGCGCTCGACACCGCGAACTTCAAAGACGCGATGCTCAACACGATGACGATAGTTGAGGCGACCGGCGACAAGCTGGCGGCAATTCAGGACGGATTGGAAAAAAAGGCGCGGGAACTATCTGATCGGTTCGGGATCTCCGCGCAGGAAATCGGCGGCGCGGGTTTCTTCCAAGTGTTGACCGATGGCGCGCAGCCCGCGACAAAAGAATTCGACGCGCTGGCCGAAACGGGCATCAAGGTCGCAAAACTCACCAACCAGCAAGTCGCGCCGGCCATCGAAGGGGTTACGGCGCTGCTTCACGGTTTCAACATCGAAGCGACCGACGCGCCGGCGCTGATGGACAAGTTTTTCAAGGCCGGCAAGCTCGGCATGTCAACGAACGTGCCGCAGATGATGGCCGCGTTGCGTATTTTCGGCCCGACCGCTCGTTTAGCCAAGATGGACATAAGCGAAGCGATTGCCGTGTTGGGCGGATTCGCCAAAGTAAACTTGAAAGGTGAAGCGGCGGGCGAATCGCTAAATATGTTCCTGACGAAGCTGCAAACGCCGACGCCGACCTCCGAACCGTGGTTGCAAAAAATGGGTTGGGATATGCACGACCCGAAGAACCACCCGTTATATGACGCGACCGGCAAGATGCGGCCGCTGCTCGATATTATCGAGCGATTGCAGCACGGCGTTGCGAAACTCAGCGACGCGCAGCGCAACGAGGCGATGAAGGAACTGTTCGGCGAACGCATTTGGAAAAAATTTGCCGGCATTTTGAATCTCGACATTGAAACGTTGCGTAAATTCCGCACGGAGATCGCCGGCGCGGGCGGCGACATGGACCAGGCGCTTGCGGTCAAAATGGATTCGCCGATTGGAAAATTCAACAAACTAAAGGAAAACATCAAAAATTCCTCGATTGAACTGCTGGAAGGTTTGATTCCGGCCGTCAACGAGTTTATGGCGGATTTGCTCCAAGGAGTGACCGACAACAAGGAAGCCATCCACGACTTCGCCACGGGCGCCGTCGCGGACCTGGGCGAAACGATCAAGTGGATTGGCAAATACCGAACGGCCCTTGAGGACGCCGCGAAAATCGTTGTCACGATTTGGGCGGGCGTTACCATTGCCGGCTGGCTTCCGGCTCTGGCAAAGATCGTCGGGTACGTTATCGGCGCGTTAATTCCGGCGTTCACCCAGGCGACGGTTGCGGTCGCGGCGTTCGCCGGGGAAGGCGCAACGATCTTCACGGTCCTGGCGGGTTCTCTCGCCTTGGTCGTCGGCGGCATCGTGGCGCTCGCCGCCGAAATAGGCGGAATAATTTATTATATGTATTCGGCGATTGCCGCGTGGCAACAGGCCGACGCCCTAATAAAAGCCCAAGGCGAGTCGCGCGTTCAAAACGGCAAAACTTTGAGTTATTACGCCGAAATCGACAGGATGACCGGCACGGGCAACCAGAAAGGCACGAAAGAGCAGCGAAACGCCTATGTGAAGGCGCGCAACGCCGGCAAGACCGCCGATGAAGCATGGGAAATCGCGTTCAAAGACGAAAACGACGCAAACGCGAAAATGTACCGGAAGGGAAAAGACGCCGGGACTAATTGGATGGACGGGCTGCAAAAAGGGCTGAAAGACGGCAAGGACAAGGCCGAGGACGAACTGAAATTTTTGCATCCCGGCTTCGACAAAGGCACGATGCAGGACTTTGCCGAATTCATACGATCGGGCTACGCGCGCAAGGGCGGCGGCGAGGCCGACCAGATCGGCGCGTGGCTTGGCGGGCGCAAAGTGCCGCTCGAAACCTTCGGCGGCAAAGCGGGCGGCGGCGTGACGCACGACAACCGGACCTACAACATCAACGGGGCGCAAGACCCGGCCGCGGTCGCGGCTGAGATCGGGCGCCTCGACCGCGGCAATACGCTGGACTTTCTCGGCCCTCAGAAATTGCCGGTGTCGTCAATCCAACCAAATCTCTAATCGACATACTCGGAAGGCCGAAACGGTTTGCGTGTTGCAACCCGTGTGCGGTTTTCCGCTTTCAAGAAGGGGTCAATATGCCTACGCAAGTCACGATCACCGATCCGAAACTCGTCGCTTTCGTGGAAGCCCTCGAAGCGAAAAACCCGGAAGCGGCGGCGGTCGCCGCGGTCCCGGTTGCGACGGAAATCCTCGCCGTGCTTTGGCCGAAGTTGAAGCCGGAACTCGCCGTTGCGGCGACCATTTTGCCTTACGTGGCGCGCGATCTGCCGACGCACGTCTAGGCAGATTCAAAACCGCAAACCGCCCTGGGGCAACCTGGGGCGGTTTGCAATCTCGTTTCGGGAGTAACCGATGCCGCTCGGTTTTCTGGTCAACGTACCGATCAAAACTCGCTTTCAAGTGAGTGGGACCGGCACCGAGGTTGACCCAATGCAAGCCCTGTTCGGGCAATTCACCGGGGCGGCGAGCGGCGTGCTGCTCGAACTCGACGCGGCGATCACCGAAGATCACGAGGTCAACGCGGAAACGACCGACTACCCGATTGAAACCGGCGCGATCATTTCCGACCACTATTTTCTGCGACCGCGAAAATACAGCGTTACGGGCATGGTGAGCGATTCGCCGGTTCAATACTTGTCGGCCCTCTCGACGGGCCTTGGCAGCGTTACAAACGTCATGGGAATCAGCACCGGCGAGTTGTCGCGCTCGCTGACGGCGTATCAGGCCATGCTCAGTTTGATGGTTTCGGCAACGCCTTTTGAAGTAGTGACCGGCCTCGATTTTTTGAAAAACATGGTCGTGAGCAGCCTTCGCGTGCCGCGCTCGGCGGTTCTCGGTCGGCAGTTTCGGTTTTCCGCCGAACTCAAGCAATTGAACATTTTGAAAAAGGGCAAAGGGTCGAACACGACTGAGGATTTATTCGCCGACACCGACGAACTCGGTTACTTGTCGGGGCAAATTCCAAACGCGGTCGTCATTGCCGGCGCGGCCCTCTTTCTTGGGCTGGTCGGCTACCAGCTTTTGAAATAACGGGGCCGACCATGATCGACATTCCAATCAATGCAAGCTCGCCGTCGCAAACGATGACGGTCGTGCTCGGCACGCAGACCTTTCGGTTGTCATTCGACTGGAACGGCCGCGAAGAAACCTGGGTCATGGCGATTGCCACGAGCGACGACAACGTGCTGCTGGCCGGCGTGAAACTCATCGCGGGCTGGATGCCGTTGCGCTCGGTCGTGATGGCGGGCCTTCCTGACGGCGAATTTGTCGTGGTCGATACGACCGGGGCGAACGATCGGGTGACGCGCGACGACCTGGGGCCGGACCTTCGGTTTCGGTTGCTTTTCCTGACGACCGACGAAATCGGGGCGGCGGCATAATGTTCGGACGATTGATTTACGTGGCCGTCGATGCGAACACGACGGTGCCGGCGCCAGCGGTCGAGATCATGCCGCGGACCCTGCGCGTGACGTTCGACGTTGAAAAGAAGATCGACCCCGAACCGAACCGCGTCAAAGTCAGCATTTACAACCTAAACCGGCAAAGTCG
>CAZHPN010000109.1:0-20342 GCA_964534375.1 uncultured bacterium
GTACGGGCCCGGGCCTACGGCGAACACGTCCGACGGCGACGAGCCCCAGACGCTCGCCAGCGTCACCAGGTCTGATCCGTCTCGCATCATCGTCCAGACGTCATCGTCATCGTCGGCCGTGTCGTTGTCGTCGTTGTCGTCGTTGTCGTCGTTGTCATCGTCGTTGTCGTTGTCGTCGTCGTCATTATCGTCGTCGTCATCATCATCGCTATCGTTGTCGTCATCGTCGGCCGCCGGCGAGGAATCGTCGTTGTCGTTGTCATCATCGTCGTCGTTGTCGTTGTCGTCGTCGTCCGGCGTCGCATCGTCGTCGGTCGCGCTCGGGGCGTGATTGCCGCCGCTGCTGCTGCCGGAGCAGGAAGTAAAAAAGGTGACAAAGAGGATCGCAAGAAGAAGAGTCGCGAGGAAAAAGAAGCGATTCATCTCGATCTCCCGCCCCGTTTTCGCCGTTTCGTTCCGCCCAGTTTCAGGTGATCTGGTTCAATGGCAATTATAGCACGAATCATGCCGAAAACGCCGAATCTCGATTCCTCTTATATTCAGATAAGTTACGCCGACGAGGGCGCCGGCGGCGCCCGCTGCGCCGCTCATTTCCCCGCTAGAGCGCGAGATTTTCAGCGCTTTCGACGCGACCGGAAATGCTTATTTGTCGTTTCCCGGCCCAAACGCCCCACGGGCCGCCCAAGCGGCGAATTCGTCGTCGCCGACCCCCGCTTCGCGCAAGACCTCGCGCGTGTGCTCGCCGAGCGCGGGCGCGGGCCGGTCCGGCGGCGGCAGCGGCGGCGTGAAACGGCACGGCTGGGCGATTTCGCGATAGCGGCCGGCGACCGGGTGCTCGGTCTCGCGCAAGGCGCCGCGCGCCGCGAAATGCGGGTGTTGCACGGCCTCGTCGAGACGCAAGACCGGTTCGCAGCAGCAGTCGGCCGCGGCGAAGAATTCGCTCCATTCCGCCTGCGTTCGCGACGCGAAAAACGCCGCCACTTCGTCGTAGACGGGGTTCCCCGGCCGCGCCTCGGCGAAGCCGTCATGCGCCAGGTGCGGCTTGCCCGCCGCGCGGCAAAACGCCTGCCAGAATTTCGGTTCGAGCGCGCCCAGCGCCATCCAGCGGCCGTCGCGCGTGGCGTAGAGGCCGTAGCAGACCCGCGCGCCGGTCAGCGTCAACTCCGCCGGGCCCGCCGGCCGCCCGGTCGGGAAAAATTCGGCATAGGGATAGGTCAGCAGCGCCTGCGCCGTGTCGGCCATCGCGATGTCGATGAAGCAGCCTTGACCGTGCTGCGCCCGTCCGTGCACCGCCGCGACGATCGCCAGCGCCGCGTACAGGCCGCCCGACAGATCGGCGAGCTGCACGCCGGGAATGACCGGCCGGCCGTCGGGGCCGCCGGTCAGGCTCGTGACGCCGGCGAGGGCGCAATAATTGATATCGTGGCCGGCGCGGTCGCGCCACGGGCCGGCGGCGCCGTAGCCGGTGACCGCGGCGAAGATCAGCCCGGGCTGCTCGCGTTTGAGCTGCTCGTAGCCGACGCCGAGCCGGTCGAGCACGCCGGGGCGGAAGCTCTCGACGAGAATGTCGTAGTTCCCGACGAGCCGGCGCAACGCCTCGCGGCCGGCCTCGGTTTTCAGATCGAGGGCCAGCGAGCGTTTCGCCGCGTTGAGCAGCAGGAACAAGGCGCCGACGCCGTGGCGCCGGGGCGGCGTATGGCGGGCGTAGTCGCCGCCGGCGGGGTCCTCGACCTTGACGACCTCGGCGCCCAGATCGGCCAGCAGGCGCGTGCAGAACGGACCGGGCAGCAGGCGCGTCAGATCGAGTATCTTCAATCCGGCGAGCGGCGCGGTCATGACGGCTCCGGTTTCGGCGCGGCCGCGGCGGCCGGTTGTTGGCGCGGCGCCAGCGCGCGGCGGATCGCCAGCCGCACCGCGGGGAAAAACATGCCGACGCCGGCGATCAACGGATACGACAAGATCTGGGAAACGACCGGGTTCCGGTGATATGTCGCGCCGGCGAGAATCGTGAAGATCAGCGTGAACAGGCCCCAGAAGCGGAAATAGCCCGGCGACGCGATGGTCTTGTCGCGCCGGCCGGCGAACCATTTCGCGAGCCAGTAGGTGAAAACGACGGTGGCGACTTGCAGCAGCGGAAAGAGCTTCCACATCGGCACGCCGGATTTCAGGAACATCAGGTTCAGCGGCACGCCGAAGAAATCGACCGTGTACCACTGGAAGATGAAAATCAGGAACGTTTCGCGCCCGATGAACTCCAATTTCTTGTTGATGCTCCGTTGGCCCTTGTACCAGCGGTTCGCGGCGATCAGCGACAAACCGGCGATCGCCGACGACCGCAGAAGGAAATCGACCTTGCCGCGGAAGTAGAAATCCATCGGCAGGCGCGGCACATACCACGGCGGGTAGAACGACGCGAGCAGAAAAATGACGAACATCGGGATCAGCCATTTCTCTTTGCTCGTGCCGCGCCAGTGAATCAGCACGCCGCCGAGCAGGAACCACGAAACCCACGGCAGCAACGAGAAGTGCACAAACAGGAAACGCTGCCACAACGGGTATTGATAAATGATCATGTAGTTGAACAAGTTGATCTTGTTCGCCGCCATGAAGGGGTACAGCCGCCACGTTTCCGGTTTCAACGCGGCCTCGGCGAGCCGATTCACCAGCGGCGCGGGCAGGTGGGAATAATAGAAATATCCCCAATTGGCCGTCGCGCCGAAGAGCAGCACCGCGATCAGCAGCAGCGACCAATCGGGCCAGCGCCGTTTCAGCACGATGTACGACGCCGCCGTGCAAACTGCGACGCCCTGGAACAACTCCATCTGCCCGAGCGTCCGCCGATTCATGCTGTACACCACGCCCAGCGCAAACAGCGCCGCCGCGGTCAGCAGATAGCTTGCCGACGCGCGCCGCCAGTCTTTGCCGGCCTCGCGCTGCACGGCCCGGGCGACGTTCATGCCCGAGGCCATGAAAAACCAGGCGTAAAACTGGTGGATGAACTCGAACTGCGCCGTCCACAACCAGTGGCTCGATGGCACGCCGATGACCACGATCGCGTGCAGCACGAGCATCATGACGCTGGCGACGCCCTTGATCCAATCGAGGTACGCGTCGCGTTTGGCGTCCGGGGCCCGGTCCGACACTCTGCGCTCCTTGGGGAAAGCTCGCCGGCGCGCCCCGCCTAGGCCGCGGCTAGCCGAAGTGGAACCGTTTGCGCACGGGTTGGTTGACGTCCCACGTGCATTTCAGGCCTTTGGGAAAAACGACGATGTCGCCCGCGCCGAAGTGCACCTTCTCGCCGGCGTCGGTGGTGACCGTCACGCGGCCTTCGTACAGCCAGCACGTTTCTTTTTCGTCGTATTCCCACTCGAAGCTGCTGATCTCGCATTCCCAGATGCCCCAGCGCTCGACGTCCAACGCCTGCAGCTTCTCGGGGGTCGCCTTCTCTACTTTGATCGCCGACATGAACGCGCCTCGCGTTGCGGTTGACCCCTAAAATGAGACATCCGCGCCAAAGAAGCAACCGGCGGTGGCGCGCCGCCGCGTTTTTTGCCAAGATGGCGGACGACCCGCACAACCGACGCCCCGCCGCCCGCGGCGCCCGCGACCCGGCGCGCGCCCGCGGCGGACACGGAAGGGAACCGGTGAAGCCATGAACGAGCCGCTCGCCCCCGCGGCGAAAAAACCGCTGATCTCGCTGGTCGCGCCGTGCTTCAACGAAGCCGAGGTCTTCGCGCAGTTGCGCCGCGAACTCGTCGCCCTCGCCGAACGCCTCGCCGACCGCTACGACTGCGAGTTCGTGCTCGTCGACGACGGCAGCCGCGACGCCACCTGGAGCCTGATCGCCGCGTTCGCCGCCGCCGACCCGCGCGTGCGCGGCGTCGCCCTGTCGCGCAACTTCGGCCACCAACTCGCCCTGACGGCGGGCTGCGACGCCGCCGCCGGCGACGCCGTTGTGTCGCTTGACGCCGACCTGCAGGACCCGCCGGCGGTCGTGCCGGAACTGGTGCGCGAGTGGGAAAAGGGCGCGGATGTCGTCTACGCCGTGCGCCGCGCGCGCCAGGGCGAGACCGGCATGAAGCTGCTCACCGCGAAGTGGTTCTACCGGCTGTTCCGGCGGATCGGCGGCGCCGCCGCCCCGGACAACGTCGGCGATTTCCGGCTGCTGAGCCGCCGCGCGATGACGGCGTTCGGGCAATTGCGCGAGCATCACCGTTACCTGCGCGGGCTGGTCGGCTGGATGGGCTTCCGCACCGCGACGGTCGAATACGACCGCGCCGCCCGCGCCGCGGGCGCGACGCATTATCCGTGGAAAAAAATGATCCGCTTCGCCGCCGACGCGATCGTTTCCTTCAGCGCCTTTCCGCTGCGCCTCAATTTTGTCTTCGGCGCGCTCGCCGCGGCGGCGGCCTTTGGCTTCTGGCTCGCGACCGCGTTGCACGGCTGGGCGACCGGCCGCCCGCTGCCGGCGGGCTGGAGCAGCCTGACGCTGACCGTCGCGCTATTCGGCACGCTGATTCTGCTCGGCCTGGGCGTGCTGGGCGAGTACGTCGGCCGCATTTACGCCGAGACGCAACGGCGGCCGCTGTACTTCGTGCGCGAGACCGTCGGCCCGCCGCCGCCGACCGCGCCGTCCGCCGGCAAGTGAGCCCCGTCGGCGCAAACTTTTTTCCTGGGGCTTGCGCCGGACGCGCAAAGTAGTTCTTAAAATAGCATTTGCTTTGACCGTAAGTTTTTCTCGCGCGGAGGCGGCGTGAACAAGCAGATTGCGGTGTTGGTGGTTTGCGGGCTGGCGAGCCTGCTCGTGTTGTTCGGCCTGTTCGGCTATCGCGATTTCCCGCACGCGGCGCCGGCGAAGACGGCGGTTGTGGCGACCGTCAATCGGCCGTTCAACCTGGCCGACAAAGTGTTCGACTCGGAGATGCTGCGAAAGCTGTTTCCGCCGTCGTCGGCCGGCGAGGCCGACCCGCAGGCCGAGGCGGTGAACGCGTTGCGGGCCGCTTGGACGTCGCTCAAGGATCGGAGCTTCGTCGTCGCGGCGGCGCGTTTCTTCGTGAAATCCGTGCGCGTCGCCTGGACGCCGGTTCCGGCGCCGGACGGCCACCCCGTGTTGACGCCCGCGCTTTACGTGGACGGCGGTTTCCTGGCGCGGCTCGCCGGTTTGCTGATGCCGCGCGGGTTGTTTCCGGGCCCGGCGAAATCGTTCGCCTACCGCGGCCGGCGGGTGTTCGTGGCCGACGCGGCCTCCTTCGCTTTCATCGACAACTTCGTCGTAATCGGGCCGATCGAATACGTCCGCGCGGCGCTGGACGGCCTGGCCGGCGGTTCGCTGGCCCGCGGCGACAACGGCGAGCGTTTCCGTCGTTCGCTGGCGTTGTGCGACCGGCGCGCCGATGTGTCGGCGATTTTCCTCGACATGGATCTGTTCCGGCCGGCGCGGCCGCTCGACCCGCGGTCGTTTTTCGCCGCGGCCGCCATCGAATTGGCGGTCGCGAATCTCGAATTGCACGAAGACGGCCCGCGCGTGCAGTTGGCCTTGCAGCCATTGTCGGGAAAACTGGCCTGCCCGTTGACGACGCTGACGCCCGGGGAATTCGTCACGCGCGCCCTGACCGGCGGCGATGACGTCCCCGTGTACGTCGCCGCCCGGTTGGAGCAGCCCGGCGCCTTGAGCGCGCAACTCCTCGACCTGCTCGCCGATCCGGACGACATGAAAAGTTTGCAAAAGAAGCTGGCGCTGATGATGATCGACACGTTTTTCGGCTACACGGGCCACGAGTTCGCGATCGTGATGGACGCCGGCAAGGCCGATTTCCCGGTGTGCGTCTTTCAACTGGCCAAAGAAAAGGAAATGCTCGAGCTGCTGGGAAAACTATCCAAGGGCTCCGATTCGCAGCCGCCGTTGCTCTCCGAGCCCCTCGGACCGGGCGGCAAGACGCTCGCCGACTCGCTGGAGGACCTGAAGGACGACGCCAAGCTGCACGAGATTCTCGCGCAGGCGCCGTCGGACAAATGGACCGCGATCGGCGAACTCGCGCAGCAGGTGCGCAGCGGCCATTTCAATCTCGAGAAGCTGGCCCAGGAAACGCACCGCGTCTACATGTTCGGGCGGTCGTGGCATTGGCGCATCGCGCGCGGCCTGCTGATTCTGGCGACCACGGCGGAAGCGGCCGACCGCTATCGCACGAAGATCGACCTGGGCGCGATCGCGCCGCTGCTGCAGAACGGCGCCGCCTACGTGCCCGTCGACGGCCCGTTCCTCGCCGCCCTCGACCTGCGCACCTTCTTCGCCGACCGCACGTCGCTGCCCGGGCCGCTCGCGAGGGCGGTCGGGTTCATGCCCAAGCTCGCGGTCGGCAGCCGGTACAGCGGTTTCCGCCTGACCATCGCCGCCGTCGCGCCGTCGCAACTCGGCCTGGGCGCGCCCACCCAGGTCGGCCTCTTCTGGATGACGATCTTGCACGGCTTGCGCGGCCTGGTCGTCGCCTTCGGTCTCTTCTGCCTGGCGCTGGCCGGGCGCGCGGCCTGGCTGATCAAGTATCCGCCCAAGCCGCGGCCGAAATGGTGAGGTTCGGCCTAGACTTTCCGCCCGCGCGCCCGCAAAATGCGGCGAATTCGCAATGAGCAACGGTCGCGGGCACAGGATGCGCTGATGGGCATAAAAAGCTGGTTGGTGAACCGCGGGGCGAAGCGGTTCCACGTCGAAGACAGCCTGGCGTTTTTCGCGGCCGCCGAACAGGTGGGCACGAAAGCCGACGTCGCGTTTCCGACCGACCTGGCGCCGTGGGCGGCGCGCCTGGTCACGCGCGGCATCTTCACCCAGACCGCGATTCAGCCGAATCTCGACTGGGTGCTGCCGTATTGGGCGACGCGCCAGTTCGATGAGCACGATATCAGTTTTCTGCCGCGCATGAACTGGTGCGCGTTGAACCTTACGCACCGCAACTGGACCGCCGTCGGCGTCCCCGGTTCGACGCGCGAGATGGTCGTCGATCCGCGCGGCCTGACCACGCCGTGGTTCGAGGGCTGGTCGCTCGACGCCTGGGTCGAAGTCGGCGGCCGCACCCTGTTTCCGAGCCGTGAAAAACAGGCCGACCAGGCGCCGATCGACAACTTGCCGCTGATCCGCACCGGCTTTGACGGCGCGGAATGCCGGCTCGAACTGGAGACGTTCGCCACCGTCATCGCCAAGACGGAATGCGTGCTGGTGCAGGCGCGCGTCGTCAACAAGACCGACCGGAGCATCCGGCCGACGCTCTATTTTTCGGTGCGGCCGTTCAACCCCGAGGGCGCCGCGCTCGTCCAGTCGATCGAGGCCCCCACCAAGAGCACGCTGCTGGTCAACGGGGCGCTCGGCGTCTGGTTCGATCGCCCGTCCGACCTCATCTATTGCGGCGACGCCCGCGAAGGCGATTGCGCGTTTTTCCTGCACGCGGCGGCCTCGCGCCCGGCGACGACGTGCCCGGCCGGCCTGGCCAACGCCTTTGCGCGCTTCCCGCTGGAACTGCCGCCGGGCGGGTCCGCGGCCGTCACGGCGGCGGCGACGACGCAGCCGGTCCGCTACAAACCGAAGCGCGCGGCGGAATTGCGCGTCTACGACTACCGCGATCGCCGCGACACCGCCCGCGCCGATTGGCGGCAGCGCGCCGCCGCGGGTTGCGAAGTGACGCTGCCGGATCGCGCGATGGCCGACGCCTTCGAGCGGTGCAAGGCGCACCTGCTGCTGGCGGACGACGGCGACTATATCACCCCCGGCGTGATGACCTATCACCATTACTGGTTCCGCGACAGCGCCTATATGATCACCGCGCTCGACCGCCTCGGGTTCCACGACGCCGCGGCGCAAAAACTGCGCAATTATCCGGACCGCCAGCAAGCCGACGGCTTCTTCCTGTCGCAGCCGGGCGAATGGGACAGCGCGGGCCAGGCGATCTGGACGCTGGTCGAGCACGCGCGGCTGGTCGGCGACCGCCATTTTCTCGAAACCATGTTCGAGCCGATCGCCAAGGGCGCCGAGTGGCTCGTGCGCACGCGCGGCAAGCAATCGGCCGCCGGCCCGACCAAGGGTCTGCTGCCGCCGGGCTTCTCGGCCGAGCACTTCGGCCCGAACGATTTCTATTATTGGGACGATTACTGGGGCGCGGCCGGCCTGCGCGACGCCGCCTGGGCCGCCGCGGCGCTCGACATGCACCACGAGGCCGGCCGCCTGGAAAAGGAAGCGGCCGACTTTCTCGCCGATATCCGCGCCAGCCTCGACCTGGCGGCGCAACGGCTGGGCCGGCCGTCGATGCCCACCGGCCCCTATCGCCGTTTCGATTGCGCGGCGATCGGCGGGGCGGCGGCGCTTTATCCGCTGCGGTTGTTCGATCCGTTCGACCCGGCGCTCGAGGCGACGCTCGACGAACTGCAAGAAAAGCACTTTTTCGAAAACGGCTTTTTCCAGCAGATGGTGCACAGCGGCATCAACGCCTATTTGACAATGCACATTGCGCACTGCCGCGTGCTGCGCCGCGAACCGCGCGCCTGGCCGATGATCCATTACGTGCTGGGCAAGGCGACCTCGGCGGGCGCGTGGCCCGAGGCGATCCACCCGCGCACGGGCGGCGGCTGCATGGGCGACGGCCTGCATCTCTGGGCCGCCGCCGATTGGCTGCTGCTCACGCGCGACCTGCTGCTCTTCGAAGAGAACGACGGCCTGGTCGTCACCGCCGCGCCGCGGCCGGATTGGTTCGAGTGGGGCTGCCGCATCGAGGCGCGGCGCCTGCCGACGCACTTCGGCCCGGTGTCGCTGCGTGTCGAGGGTTTCAGCGACCATGTGACCCTGCACGTCGAGGGCGAGTGGCGCCGCCCGCCGCTCAAGCTCGAATGGAACCTGCCGTTCGCCGTCGAGACGGCCGTGGTCGACGGCCGCGAAACCAACGTCAACGATTACCGCGTGGTCGTGCCCGGCGGCGTTCGCGAAATCAAGGTCCAGCGCGGGTAGACCGCGGAAGGCCGCAGCTCATGGAACTTGTCAAGTTTTCGGTGCCGACGACCCAAAAAGAGCAATTCATCGATATCACGGCCCGCGTGCAGGAAGCGGCGGCGCGCGCCGGCCTGAAAAGCGGCGCGGTCGTCGTGTTCGCGCCGCACACCACCGCCGCGGTGACGATCAACGAAAACGCCGATCCGGATGTCGTACACGACGTGCTGTTCGCGCTCGACCACGCCTTCCCGGACCATCGGCAGTTCCGCCACAGCGAAGGCAATTCGACCGCGCACGTGAAATCGAGCGTCGTCGGCTGCAGCCTGACTGTCATCGTCGAGAACGGCCGGCTGGCGCTCGGCACATGGCAAGGCATTTATTTCTGCGAATTCGACGGCCCGCGCACGCGTTCGTGCTGGGTCAAGTGTCTCCGAGGATCGCCCGACGCGACCCTTTCCGACAATCCGCATAGGTAGGCTCCGCGAGGGGCAGGTCGGGCGCCCGATCGGCGCGCGGTACGGGTCGGGTATGCACGCGTGAGTAGGCAGAATAGGTCCTAGGCGAATGGCGAATGGCGAATGGCGAATGGCGAATTGCCGGCGCCCTCTGTGCCAACGTATCGCGCGATATTCTCCATTCGAAAGTTAGGAATGCTGTTTCAGATTCTTGGAATTTGTCCGAAGTTCGTCGAGAGTAACCCACTCGCCCCGTTCATTTTCGTATTTCCAGGCTTTCCAACCGTTCAGCGAGCGCCGGCCGATGATTCGCGCGCCGGCGATCGAGGGCGACGTGTAAACCACGCCGCGGTGCAGGATTGTCCCGTCTCGCTGGACCACGGCTTTATGAACCACGCCCATGTGTTTCAACCGGATTCGAAACGAGCGCGTCGTATAGCGAGCCAACTGCGGCGCGCGCGACGTTCGGGGCGGGACAAGCGGTTCATCGGCGGCCGGCTTCGGCGTCTTTTGCCGATACCCGAACAAAACCCGGCGGCGGTTTTTGTGAAATTCGGCCAAATCGCGCTGCATTTTTCGCTGGAGGTTTTCGGAACCGCGCAACCGCCCGCAGATTTTGTTTTCCACCGGCTTCGCGATCCCGATGACCAAGGTCTCAAGCTCTCTTATGTGCTCCTCATCGCGCGTGAGGAAGACGCTGAATCGGTTCCAGGAATCGCGGGGGCGGTTTTTCAGATGAGCGTTCAGGCGCACGGGCAGATCGGCCGCCAGACCGACGTACTTGAGCCGGTCGTCTTTATACAGCGCGTATAGCCCGCACCGGTCTTTGACGTAGTCGTTGAGAATTTTGCGGCACGCGTCGTCTTCCAACATCTCGCGGGATAGGCCCTCGATATGTCCTTTCACCAGGGAATCGCCCGCGCGAACCGACCCCGACATGACGCCTCCTTTCGATTGCCTCAATCTTTTCGGATGCTCCATCGTTGCGTCCGATCCGCTTCGATAAGCAGAAGAACGCCCAGCGATGCGAGCGTCTGCAAATGTTTCGCCACCGTCGCCCCGCGGGCGCCTTTGAACGCCGCAGCGACCTCGTCGGCCGCCCACGAGCCGGGCCGCGCCGCGAGCAAATCGCGAATCGCCCGCAACTGCTCGGTCGCGCCTTTCGGCCACGGCCGCGGGCCCGCCGGCGCGGCGGCCTTTTCCGGCGCGGCCAGGCCGTCGAACTCGGGCTCGGCGACGCCGGTCTTGCCGGTCGGGTTCTGGAAATCGGGCCGCAGCCAGCGGACGAGCCCGCGCTTTTCCTCGGCGGCGCGCTCATGGTTGAGCGCGACCAGGCGCGCAAGGATTTCCTGGTCCGGCAGATCGGCCGGCCAGCCGTACGCCTCGGCCACGGCGGCGTCGAGTTCGTCGTGAAGCTGCTTGAGGACGCCAATGAGCGCCTTTTCGTGGAAGGCGCGTTCTTTTTCTGTAAGAGCGCCCTTCTGGGCGCGATTCCCGTCCGATCGCGCCTGGAAAGGCGCTCTTACAACTTCGCGCAGCCGTTCCAACGCGTTGTACATGCCCGTCAAAGTCACGTCCGGGTGCTCGGCCTGCACCCTTTTGCGGTGCGCGTCGAGCCGCTCGCCTAGGTCGCGAATGCGGGCTTTTAGTTCCGTTGGTGGATCGGGAAATGGGAACTTTCCGAAACAATCAGAGTGGTTGTAATTGGAATCGTTGCCGACC
This sequence comes from uncultured bacterium, assembly GCA_964534375.1. Lineage (GTDB taxonomy): Bacteria > Lernaellota > Lernaellaia > Lernaellales > Lernaellaceae > CAZHPN01. The sequence continues at coordinate 11,143 of CAZHPN010000109.1, forward strand.
CCGAGCCACGCGCCCGTGGCCATCGCCCAAGCGATGTGGTGTCGGGATGACAATACGCCGAGGCAAAAAGCATCCTCTAGCGTGATTGCGATCAGCTTTGCGTCTGGAAGTACGTCACCATCTAGAAAAATGAACAACCGGTGTTTCGACGTTCGACATGTCACGACGAATCTACGGAGCCCCTGTAGCGCTCTCCTCATGTTTGGCGCGTTTTCCCCGTAAAGCCACCAGTTCGATTTTCGTGTCGCTCGCCTGTTTGAATCGCGTTCCGGCTTCACTCTGTTCAATATCCAATGATAAAGCTTGGGATACCTTGCCCTTGCTTGATCTTCAGAATATCCAAAAAAGTCGATGATGTATTTTTCTTCCATCCGCTGAACGACGTCTCGCCCGATTACGTAGGGCTTCACTGTTTCGGGGAGAGCTGTCACGTCTAAGCCTAATTTCTGAATATCCGAAACCTCAAGACGATAACCTAGCCCAACGGGATTCACGCCTTGATGAGACAGGAGTCTGTTGCTGACCAATTGGTCAGTTAGTGTGGCGTCGGCGCCATCCGAAATGTTGCCATGAATGATCGGGACGTTCGTATATTGAATTTCTACACGTCGCGCTTGCGGCTCTTTGAATTGCTCTTTTTCTTCAAGAATTACGTTGCCAAGAATCGCTGGCCCGATAAGTTCCGACGCTTTTGTCGCAACGGTCATGGCGATCCGCACGTCGGCGCCCGCGTCAACCCACGGGTGATCCGCAATCGCCCAGGCCACGGCCAAAGGACGGTCCTTGGCGTTCATGTGAAACTCAAGAACCTGCCGGTTGAACGTCTGGGTTATTGAATTTGTCGTGATGAAGCCAAACCGCTTGAGTTTGCCGCCGCGAATGCGAGTCGCGGCTTTGTCCCACCAATACATTACCAAATCGGCGGTACTAGTCACTTCGGGATAAACGCCCCGCAACGCTTCAACGTATCCGTCGCCAAGCGCCGCTCGCATCCGTTTGTTGCCGATGAACGGCGGGTTGCTCACCACGTAATCCGCTTCGGGCCATTCGGCCGGTCGGGCGTTGACGTAATCGTAGATCGGCACGCGGGCGTCTTCGTCGGGCACTTGCTTGCCCGTGACCGGGTGCGTCTTGAATGTGCGTTGGTCCCAGGTCGTGAGCGACTTGCCGTCGTCGCCGAGGCGAGGGCAGATTTTGTCGTAGGCGAGCACGGCGTCGCGGCAGACGATATTGCGATATTCGCGCAGAACCGGTTCAACCGGTTTCATGTCGCCGTGGACGCGGCGATACCATTGGAGGTAACCGATCCAGAGCACGAGGTCGGCGATCTCGCGGGCGCGCGGGTTGATTTCGATGCCGAGAAACTGGCCCGGGTTGACCATCACGCCGGCCATTTCGAAGGCGGCCTGCGTGACGCCGAGGTCCGCCAGTTCGCGGATCACTTCGGCCTCGATCTGCTTGAACAGGTCGAGGGTGACGAAAAGGAAATTGCCGGAACCGCAGGCGGGGTCGAGCACGCGGGTGTGCAGGAGCTTGTCGTGAAAGGCGCGAATCGCGTCGGCCGCCTTCTTGCGGTCGGCCGCCGTCGGCTCGGCGTCGCCCTTGTCCATGATCTGCCGCGCCTGCGCCTGCGCGATTTCCCACTCGGCGCGCAGCGGCTCGATGACCGCCGGCCGCACCAGACGCTCGATGTATTCGCGCGGCGTGAAGTGGGCGCCGAGCTTTTGGCGGTCGACGGGGTCGAGGGCGCGTTCCAACAGCGTGCCGAAGATCGTCGGTTCGACATTCGACCAATCGCACTGGGCGGCGTCGAGCAGCAATTGCAGTTGCGGCGCCGTCATCGGCAGCGACTGGCAACGGGCGAACAGGCCGCCGTTGAACCGCAACAGTTTGGGCTCGTAGCCGAACGGCAGGCCGTCGTTCATCGCGCGCCACAGTTGCTCGACCTGAAGCGGGAACAGGCGCGGATTGGGCAGCCAGCGTTCCTCGATGGCCTGCGAGAAGAGTTTTTTCGGCAAGAGGCCGACGTCTTCGCAAAACATCGTGAACAGGCAGCGCATCAAGAACTGCGCGACCAGTTCGGGGTCGTGGCCGGAGCGCTCCAAATCGCGCGCTAGTTCGGCCAGATGCCCGGCGACCTCGCGCGTCACGCGTTGGGCGTGGCGGGCCGGGTCCAGATCGAGCGGATCGGTGAAGACTTTGCCGAAGAATTCATAGACGGCGGGATCGGCCAGTTGGGCGAGTTCAATCGTGCGCCGGGCGCCGTAACCGCCGTAATCGCCGCCGAAGCCGGACCAAACCTCGAAGCAGGCGCCGATGTCGCATGTAATCAGAAACGGCGGACGCCCTTCGGGCAAGAGGTACGCGTACGTCTTGCCTTGGCCGTACGCCTTGAGCATGGCCGTTTTCCAGCCCTGCGTGCCGCGCCGGGCCGTGCCGAGGCCTTCGTCGCCGGCCTCGCTGCCCTGCTTGGCTTCGCAGACGAAACGGCCGCGACGGTAAAAGTCGATGAACAGGGTCGACGCGCGCCCCTCGGAATGGACCAGCGTGACCGGCTTCTCGAAGCAGTAATCGCCGCTCTTGTCTTTCGGATCGGGCCGCTCGACGCCCAGCACGTCGCAGAATTCGGCGAAGAACAGGTCCTTGTGGCGGCGTTCGTGCGCGCTCGACGCCGACCAGCGCCCGATGAATGCGGCGACCTTTTCCGCGACGTACATACGACCCCTTGGGCGTTCGACGGCCGCAATGCCGAGTCCGGCATCCGCGCGGCCAACGGCGCATTTGAATAGTCGTGATATCCATACCGCGGTCGCGCCGGGTTGTCAAAAGAATCGGCCGGCGCCGGGCGCTCAGAACTCCGTTTTCGGCACGTCGGGAAACGACGTGTTCGCCGTCGGCTGCGACAGCATCGTGCACTATGACGGCGACGCCTGGACCTGGAGTGCGATTCCGGTGAATTACCCCGCGTGCCTGCACGGCGTTTGGGCCGACCCGGTCTCGAAGGAAGCCTTCGCGGTCGGCGATGCCGGGCTGATTTTGCATTACACGCCGTGAGCCGCGCCGCCGCTGGACAAGTCAGGCGAGTCAGACTGGTCAGATAAGTCAGACGCGACCATCGAGCTCGACAGTCGGCCAACGCCCACGTGGCAACGGCGAACGATCGCGCGCTTGTCGCTGGCGCGGGCGTTATGTTACCTTGATTTCACCGTGTTGACGCGCGCCGATCGGCGGCGGCGCGATGGCGCTGAATTTATTGCGAGCGGCTAATGAACCGAGCGGTTCCGGAACTGTCGATCATCGCCCCGTGCTTCAACGAAGAGAAAGCGCTGCCGATGCTGGCGGCGCGCGTGGCGGCGGCGCGCGCCGCGCTGGGCGGCGCGATCGAACTCGTGCTGGTCGACGACGGCAGCCGCGACGACACGTGGCTGGTCATTCAGCGGCTGCGCGAAACCCACGATTTCATCACCCCGGCGCGGCACGTCGGCAACCGCGGCATCGTCGCCGCCTGGCGCACGGGCCTGGCGGCGTCGCGCGGGCGCTACGTGGCCACGATCGACGCCGACCTGCAATACCGCCCCGAGGATCTGCCCCGCCTGCGCGCCTCGCTCGACGGGGCCGGCGCCGATCTCGCGCAGGGCGCCCGCGTGCAGGAAGTCGGCCGTTCGCGCGTGCGGCGGCTGATGACCGCCGGCCTGTCGCACCTGCTCAACGTGCTGTTCGGCATGCAATTGCACGACAACAAAAGCGGGTTTCTGCTGGGCCGCCGCGAGGTCTTCGCCGACATTTTCGCCACGCGCTTCGCCTACCGCGGGTTCCAGCATTTCGTCGCGGTCGCGGCGCACGCCAAGGGCTACCGCATCGTGCAGACGCCGATCGTTTTCGATCCGCGCGTGGCCGGCGAGTCGTTCATCTCGCGGCCGTGGCGGTTCGCCCTGCGCGTCGTCGCCGACCTGCCGTGGGCGATCTGGGAATACCGCGTCGCGCCGCGCCGGCGGATCGCCTGATGTGCGGCGTCGCGGCCATTTGGGGCAAGGGCGACATCAAGCCGATGACGCGCATCCTGGAGCACCGGGGCCCGGACGAAGAAGGCTTTTACGAGAACGGCGCGATCAAACTCGGCAGCCGGCGCCTGAAGGTCATCGATCTGACCTGCGGCTGCCAGCCGATCACCAGCGCCGACGGCCGCACGACGATCGTCTACAACGGCGAGGCGTTCAACTACCGCGAGTTGCGGGCCGAGTTGGTGCGCGAGTTCGAGTTCCGCACCCGCTGCGACACCGAGGTCGTGCTCTACGCCTACATCAAATGGGGCCCCGATTTCCTGCGCCGCATCAACGGCCAGTTCGCGTTTGTCATTTACGACGGCGAGAAATTTTTCGCGGCCCGCGACCGCCTGGGCGAGAAGCCGCTGTACTGGGCGCGGACCGCCGACGGCTTTTACGCGGCGAGCGAAATCAAAGCGCTGCTGACGCAGATCGCCAGCGCGCCGCGCCTCGAGGAAAGCTTCTGGGTGTACGACGCCGCGCTCGCGCCCGACACGCTGTTCGAGGGCATTTACGAATTGCCGGCGGCCCATTCGCTGACCTACGACGGCCGCACGGTCAAGGTCGAGCGCTATTGGGAAGTGCCGCCGCCGGTCGAAGAGCCGCTGCGCCGCGACGACGAGTACGTCGACGAATTGCTCGCGCTGATCGAAGATTCCGTGCGCCTGCGGATGACCGCCGACGTGCCGGTCGGCCTGTTTCTCTCCGGCGGCCTCGATTCGAGCGTCATGGCCGCGACGGCGCGGCCGTCGGACGTGTTCAGTTGCCGCTTTCCGCTCGGCAAGGATTTCGACGAATTCGCCTACGCCGAAATGATGGCCCGCGCGGTCGGGGCGCGGCAGCACGTCGTTTCGCCGACGCCTGAGGATTTCGCGCGCGAGTTGGAGACGATCGTCTGGCGGCTCGATCAGCCGATCGCCACGGCTTCGACCGTGGCCGAATTCGCGCTCGCGAAGAAGGCCAAGGAATCGGTGACGGTCGTCCTCGGCGGGCAGGGGGCCGACGAAATTTTCAGCGGCTACGTGCGCTATTTGCTGATGGACATCGAACGCGAACTCGGCGCGCGGCCCGAACTGGCGTCGTACCAGCCGCTGGCCCGGTTCTTCTGGCGTGGCGACATGTTCGGCGACCCGGCCGCGCGCTACTTCCACCTGATTCATCGCGCCCGGCCGCGCGACCCGGCGCCGTATCTCGAACGGCTGCGGACGTTTTTCCGCGACGGGCGCAACCTGGTCGACGCGCTCGGGCTCGCCGATTTGCAGATGTCGCTGCCCAGCCTGCTGACGATGAACGATCGCGCCGCCGCCGGGTACGGGTTGGAAAACCGCTGCCCGTTCCTCGACCATCGCATCGTCGAGTTCGCCTTCCGCCTGCCGCCGCACCTGAAGATTCGCAACATGACGCAGAAGGTGGTGCTGCGGCTGGCCGCGCGGCGTTTGATCCCCGCCGAGATCATCGATCGCCGGGACAAGAAGGGCCTGGTGACGCCGGTCCATCGCTGGCTCAACGGGCCGCTCAAATCGTGGGCGGCCGAGTTGGAGCGCTCGCTGATCGCGCGCGGTCTGCCCCTGCCGCCGCCGAACGAACGCGGCGAATTCGACCGCGGCCAGTACACGAAAATCTGCCTCGAATTGTGGTTCCGCCGGTTCTTCCCCGCCTGGCATGCCTGACGTCAGCGCGATCGTCGCCGCCTGCGGCCGCCCGGCGTGGGCCGACGAAGCGGTGCAGGCCATCCTCGCGCAAACGCAGCCGCCGGCCGAGATCATCGTCGCCGACGACGGCGACGGCGAGGTCGGCCGCGCGCTGGCCGCGCGCTACGGCGTGCGGGCGGTCTGCACCGGCGGCCAGGGCCCGGCGGCGGCGCGCAATGCCGCGGCGCGCCTCGCGATCGGCGAGTGGCTGGCCTTCTGCGACGACGACGACGTCTGGGCGCCGGTGCGGCTCGAAGCCGGATTGGCCGCGGCCGGCGAACTGTGCGTGCTGGTTTTTGCCGACGCCTGGCGCAGCGACGGCGGCAGCGAACTATTCGGCCGCAAGGCCCGCGGCGGCCACGTTTTCCGCGATTTGCTGCTCGACAATTGGGTCCCGACCAGCACCGTCCTGCTGCGCCGCGCGGCGTTCGAACAGGCCGGGGGCTTCGACGCGCATTTTTCGCCGGCCGAGGATTATCGGCTGTGGCTGGCCGTCAGCCGCTTCGGGCAATTTGCGTTTATCCGTCAGCCGCTCGCGCTTTATCGGCAGCACGAAGGGCAACTGCAAAGGCGCGTCGCCGACATGGCCGGCGCGTCGGCCGACGCGGTCGAGCACGCCGTCGCGGCGGCCGGCTGGCGCCCGGCGGAGATTCTCGGTTTGCCGAAACGCCTGCGCCAATTGCGCTTTGTGCAAGGCCGCGCGCTGATGGCCGAGGGGCGCCCGGCCGCGGCCCGCCGTGCGTACCTGCGGGCGTGGCGGCAGCAATGGCATTATGCGAACGCGCCGCTGTTTTGGATGTTGAGCTTCGCGGGAAAATGAAATCTTAATAGGGATATTCACCACAGAGTCTTAGCGCGGCCTTCGGCCGCAACCAAATGATTTTTCTTTAGCCGCAGATTGCGCAGATTGGCGCAGATTTGCGGGCCGGGAAATCGAAATTTCGGCGGCCGAAATTTCGCCCCGGCCCGCCACGCTAATCTGCGTTCATCGGCGTAATCTGCGGTTGTATTCAACTTTCCAAATTCTTCGCGCCGAGCGAAGAAATTCGCGGATAGTAGTACAGAGAACGCAGAGGTTTTTTTCCTGACAATCCTCTGTGAACTCTGTGTCTCTGTGGTTCAAATTAAAACCAGCTCATTCCCCGACTTCGACGAGGCGATTGGCGATGCTGGCGCGCGCGGCGGCGGCGAGGAGGGCGGCGCGGTCGTCGCGGCCGTCGGCCGCGGCGAGGCGGCGCCATTCGGTCCAGGCGTCGAGCCGATCGGGGTCGGCGCGCAGGCATTGCTCCAGCGCGTGTTCGGCCCGTCGCGTATGTCCCAAATGCCCGTGGGCGAGCGCGATCTGGAACCACGCCTCGGCGTCGCCGGGCGCGGACCGCGTCAATTTGCCGAGGTGGCCCAGCGCATCGGACCAGCGGCCTTCCGCGATTTCGAGCCGGCCGAGTTCGCGCAGCACCTGCGGCGCGGGAGCGCCCGAGCAGCGCGCCGCGGCGAGGTAGGCCGCGCGGGCCCCGCGCGCGTCGCCGAGCTCGCGCCGCGCCTGGCCCAGCATCAACCATAGCGCCGCGTCGCGCGGATGCGCCTTGAGCGTGGGCGCGATGACGGCTGCCGCGTCGCTGGGCCGATTCAGCCGCAGGGCGCACTGCGCGACGAGCGTGGCCGCCTCGAGGCAGCCGCCGCAGGCGGCGAGCGTCGGTTCGAGCGCGTCCGCCGCCGCGGGCAAATCGTTCAGCGCCAGCGCCGCGCGGGCGAGCGCGAGGCCGACGGCGACGCGCAGCGCGCGGTCCGACTCATTCGCCGGCGGCTCGCCCCAACCCTGCGCCGCCGCGGCGTAGTCGCGTTTCGCCTCTTCCACTTTGCCCTGAATCAGCCTGATTTCTCCGAGCAGATACTGACTGACGGCGTTGTTTTCGCGTTCGGCCAGATCCCGCCGCGCCTCGGTCAGCGCGCCCTGCAGCTTGCCTTCGGTCAGCAGTTCCAAGGCGTAGATGTTCCGTTCGGTGAACGGCGCTTCGCCGGCATGCGCGGCTTGGCGCAGCGCCGCGAGCCGCCGCGCCGCTTCGGGTTGCTGCCACGGCCCTTCCGCCGGATACGGCCGCCGGACAAAGGCGTCGTGGCTGGCGACCTTGGCGAACGCCGGCGGCGGGCTGGCCCAGGCCGCGGGGAACGGTTTGCCCGGCATCTGCTGCGACAGCGGCAGACCCAGATGCGCCAGCGCGAGCGGCGCAAAATCGAGCGCCGAGCATTTTTCGAGGCGGCGTCCGCCGGCGATTTCCGGCCCGAGCAGCCCGACCAGGCCGTGCGGCGGATGCGCGAACTGGCCTTGCGGCGCGGCGCCGGGCATGTAACTCGGGTCGTCGGTGACGATCATCACGAGCGTGCGTTTGTCGGCCAGAGCGAGCAATTGGCCGAGCGCCGTATCGACGTCGTGCACGTAGTGCCGCGACAGCTTGCCGAACTCGGGCGGATGCGCCGGCTCGCCCAGCGCCACGGCCGCCCCGGCATAGTGCCGCGCGCTGTTCAGGCCGTCGAGAAAAACCGCGAGGAAGGCGAGCTTCGGCCACGCCTGCGCGGCCAGCGCCGGCAGGCGCTCGCGCGAGGCGGCGGCGACGCGCGCGTTGAGTTCGCCGCCGCGCGGCGGCCGGCCGACGAAATCCGTGTGCGGGTCGAACGGCGGCGCCGGCGCCGCGTCCCCGGCCAGTTCCGCGACGAGGCCGAGGCCGCGATAAAACGCCAGATCGTCGAGCCGCAGCGCCAAGCCGGGCGGGATCGGCGCGCTGCCCGGCCAGCCGAGCACGCCGGCGGGCAACCCGGCGCGCGCCGCGATCTCCCAGACCATCGAGGCCGCGCGTTCCGGCACCAGCAAGGCGGACGCGGCGGCGTCGAAGCGGATCGGCCCGCTCACGCGATGTTCGCTCTCGGTCCGCCCGGTCGCCAGCGTCACCCATAGCGCGGCCGGCGTCGTCGGGCCGTCGCCCTCCAAGGCGCCCCAGGCGCCCAGTTCGCGCACGCGCGCGAAATTCGGCGCCTCGCCGGCCTTGATCATCGCGTTGAGCGCGTCCCAACTCAGGCCGTCGATGCCGATGAACAGCACGCGCGGCGCGTCGCCGCCGGAGCGGCAGGCCGACAGCGCGACGAGCACCAACAACGGAAACCAGCTAAGGAAGCGGCGCATGCCGCGATCGTAGCAAGGCCGCGGGCCGGCGGCTAGGCGCTCGGCTCACTTTGCGCTCTTTGTTGGTCGCGCGGACCTCTCCCCGGAAATTTCGGGTCCCGAAATTTCCCGCCCCTCCCTGCGTCGGCATAGGCTTTAGGATTAAGAGCGGCGATGCTTCAAATGGCGCAGAATTGCGCTCTTTGTTGGTCGCGCAGACCTCTCCCCGGAAATTTCGGCTCCCGCCGAAATTTCCCGCCCCTCCCCGACGCAGGGAGGGGCAGGCAGGCGCCGCATTGGCAGGCGGACAGG
>CAZHPN010000110.1:0-10857 GCA_964534375.1 uncultured bacterium
ATAACTACACTAATCTCTTTGGGGTTGGTGTCTCAAAGTCGTTGACACGCGCCGTGAGGTTTACGCGGGCGCGGAAATCTATCACTACAATGGCGCCGATTGGGCGCCCATGTACGGCGACAACGAAGGCGATATTTCGCTCTGGAGCATCTGGGGATCGTCGGCATCCGATGTTTACGTGGTGGGTTCGGCAACGCCGGAACCCGGACGCTACGATTCGTACGTTTTGCATTTCGACGGGGTCCAGTGGACAACGGTTCCGGTCCCGGCATACGGCGCCACCGGATTCGATTTTGTCTGGGGCGCATCGGCGAGTGACGTATATCTGGAAGGCGGAAACAACACCGAGACGGTTCTTTTGCATTACGATGGGTCGCAATGGATTCAATTTGGGATCGACGGGATTCTCGGATTTGGCGGACTGTGGGGCGCCTCCGGCGACGACGTCTTTGCCTCGGGATACACCGTCGAAGGCGGAGATTATCCCGGCGCGCTGATACACCTCAATGGGACTTCTGGGGTGCGCTTGGAAACAGCGCTGGGTCTGAGGGAGCTGGGCGGCGTGTGGGGATTCCGGCGCTAACGACCCCTGCCGCCCGATTCGTCCTCGATGATCTGGCCGTCCATTTTCCGTCCGCTCTCCCCTTTCATCGCCGCGCCGATAATGCTAGAAGTCAACGCTCGCAGAAGGGAGCGACGGATGAGCAACGGCCCGCAAATCGTATCGCACGGCGACTTCGACGGCATCGTTTCGTCGTCGCTCGTCGGCCTCTGGACGAAAATCACGTTCGTGTTTTTCACGGGGCCGGAGACCGTGCGCGGCAACCAGATGGGGCCGAAGGACGTCGTCTGCGACCTGCCGCACCCGGCGCGCGAGGTGCGGGCCTGGTTCGACCACCACCCCGGCAACATCGAGGAAGCGCGGGCGATGGGCTGGTCGGCCGGCGAAGGCGCGGCCTACGAGGCCCCGTCGGCGGCGCGGGTGATCTTCGACCACCTCAAGGACAAGACGACGTTTCCGCCGTTCATGGCGCAAACGGTCGAAGCGGCCGACCGCGTCGACTCGATGGCCTACGCCACGATCGACGAATGGCTCGCCGAAACGCCCGAGAACATCGTCAACAACACGATTTTCCTGCCCGGCGAGGAACTGCGCGAGGCGCGGCGCTACCTGTGGCGGCTGGTGACCGATCTGCAAGAGCACTCGCTCGACGAGATCGTCGATTTCCCCGAGGTGCTCGAACGCCATCAGCGGACGCAGGAGCACGCGCACCGGGCCGCCGAGACGATCGCCAAGGTCGGCACGTTGGCCGCCGGCGGCGAAATCTGCGTGCTGGACTTTTCCGAAATGAAAGTGACGCCGCGCTTTTCGAAAAACCTCGCCTACACCGTGTTTCCGCAGGCGTCGGCGGTGCTGTCGATCTCGCCGGTGGTGATGGGCGGGCGGCGCACGAACGACCTGCGCCTGAGCCTCTCGCTCAACCCGTTCCTCGGCGGGCGCAACATGTTTCACAACTGCGCCGCGATCCTCGACCAACTGCAACTCGGCGGCGGCCACGCCGCGGCGGCCGGCGGCAAGATCACTTCGGCCAGCAAGGAAGAGCGGTTGCGGGAGAAAGCGCGCGTCGTCGAAGACATCGCTCGCTTGTGGCTTAAACAAACCGTGGCCAACTCCTAGCGGATAGCGAAGACCTGGGAACCATGGGAAGCATGGGAATTCTGGGAATCATGGGGCGCCGGAAGTGGGGCGACGCTCAGAACTCCCAGAGATGCCAGAATTCCCAGATTCGTGGCCCCGAACCTGACCCGCGCGAAGAATTTCTCTAATCTCTGAACTCGCCGGCTACGGCGCCGGCGTGACGGCGGTGGGGGCGTTTGGGCCCGCGGGAGCGGGGGTCTGACCCTCAACCGGGACGGGCGCGCCTGCCGCGGCCGGCGGCTGACCACCGAGCGGGACGGCCGCGCCGCCGGGCGCGGGCGATGATTGGCGGGTGTCCGCTTTGACGTTCGGCTGCGGGGGCGGCTCCAGAAGTTTGTTCAGCCGCTCCGTGGCCTGCGGGTTGTTTTCCACTTTGGCCAACGCGTCGCGCACCAGTCGTTCGGAGATGTCCGTGACGTTGAGTTGCTGGAACAATTCGCGCATGCGGCCCACCGCGTTGGTGACCTGCAAGTCCTCCGGATAGCGTTTTACGAACTCGATGTACAGATTGAGCGCCTCGTCGGGTTTGTTCTCCATGTAGCGGTAGGTGGCGGCCATCGCCAGCATCGCTTTGCGGGCCTGCGGCGAGTCGGGAAACGACTTCACCACTTGTTCGAGCGTCGCCATGCCCGACAGATCGCCCGTGCGCAGCAGCTTCGTACCGGCGTCGAAGAGCGCTTGCTGTTGCGCGTAGGGGTTCTCGGCGGCCGGTTCCGAAACCGGCGCGGCGGCGCGGGAGCCGACCGAGACTGGCGTGGTCGCGGCGGTCGGCGACCGGCCAAAAAGAACATGCGCGCACGAAATGGCGGCCCAGAGACAGGCGCCGACGGTGACGCCCCAGACGACGATCCGTCGAGCCCAGACCGCGGCGCCCGCCGGGGGGCGCGTCGACGGCGCGAAAATCGGGATCCGAAAGCGCTTTTGACGCCGATTGTCGAATTCGTTCGGCATGACGCAAGACTGGGACAGAAACGGGGCGCCTGTCAAGCAAGACCTTGCATTTTCACGCGTTTTCTTCGGGTGTGGAATTCGCCCGCTTGCGGTCAGCTTTCTTGACACGCTTCCGGTTTGTACTTAGTCTAAATTTTGCGGGACGTAAGAAGGGACAAAAGGTTATTTGGTTTGGGAAAAATCCTCCTTGTCGTTAACAATCGTGCGGAACTCCGCCGTCTTGCCGGCGGGTTCGAAGAAAAAGGTCATGCCGTCATTGCGGCGTCTGACGGCCTGAGCGGTTTCGAAGTCTTTGAAGAGCAACGGCCGGACGCGATCGTCATCGACATTTTGATCCCTAAATTGCCGGGCGGCGAGTTGTGCCGGCGGATCAAGGCCGATTCGCGCGGCCGAACAACCCCGGTGGTCGTGCTGAGCGGGCTGTTCAAAAAGACCGACATGGCCGAACGCGCGCTCAGCCAATGGCACGCGGATCGCTATTTTCAGTCCCCCGTCGACCCGAACGAATTGGCGGCGGTGGTCGAACAACTGATCGGCGCACCGTCCGCGACGCCGCAGCCGAATCTCGACGCGGCGCCGCCGCTCGAACCGCCGACCCCGCGACAACCCGAAGCGCCGGCCCTGCGACGGCCTGACCCGCCGCCGCCAGCGCTCCCCAACGCGGCGGACTTCGCTCAGGAGATGATGCGCGCGAGCGACCCGGCGACGAACGACGCGCCGCGGCCGACGCCGCCCGCCGCCGCGCGGCGCGTCGCGACGCCCGCGGCGATGGCGCCGCAACCCGCGGAGCCGGAACTGGAACTGGAAATCGAGGACGAGGCGGAACTGGACGATCTGGAGGCGGCGATCGCACGGGCCGTAGCCGAGTTGGCGCGTCACGACATGCTCGACCGGTCGCCGCGCGTCGCCCGCATCAACGAAGACCTCGATGCGTCGCGGTCCGGCGACGACCGCGACCCGCTGGCGGCGTTGCTGGCCGAGTTGGACGGCGAGACGTCGCCCCCCGAGCCGGCGGATTATCCGTGCGAGGTCCCGGAAGAACAGACCGAAATTGGGTCGGAAGGGCGACTGTCGAACGTCAGCGTGCCGGAGTTGCTGGCGCACCTGCACTACGAGAGAAAGACGGGCATTCTGGAACTGACGTCGCGCGGGGCGCTGAAGCAGGTTTATTTCGACGAGGGCCGGGCGGTTTTCGTGGAAAGCGAAAGCCGGCAGGAGAGCCTGGGCCAGATCCTGGTGCGCCACGGCGTCATCACCGAAGAGCACGCGATGCTGTCGCTGGCCAACATGGCGACGTACGGCACGCGGCAGGGCGGCGCCCTGGTGCAGATGGGCATTCTCAACCCGATGCAGATTTACCAGGCATTGCGCATGCAGATGCGGGAGAAGCTGCTCGCGGTTTTTCAGTGGTTCGAGGGGCGGTATTACTTCGACGAGGGCCCCTTCGACAAGACCAACCTGACGATGTTCGAATTGCCGATGCCGCGGCTGATTCTCGACGGCATTCTCAGCGCCTACGCCGCGGAGTCGGTCGTCGACATGTTTTCCGAGGTGCTCGACCAGCCGATCATCCCCTCGTGCATGCTGCCGCTCGACCGCAAGACGGCGGATCTGCCCGACGAAGTGTGGAAGCTCTTTTCGATCATGGACGGCGAACGGACGATCGCCGAGGTCGCCGCCGAGTCGCCCGCGGACGCCGATCGCACTTTCCTGTACCTGTACGCGATGCTGATCCTGCGCATGTTCGACCGCCGGCGCGAAGACGAAACGGCGGCCCCGGAGGCGCCGACGCCCGCGCCGCTGCCGCGCCGCATCCCGCAGGCCGCGCCGGTCGCGGCGGCCCCGCCCGGCAGAGCCGCGGCAGGCCGGCAACCGGCCGCCGCCAACGCCGCGCGCAATGCGGCCGCGCCGTTGCGCGCGCCGGCCCCGCCCGCGCGCGCAACCCCGCCAGCCGGCCGCGCCGTCGCCCCGCCGGCCCGGGCGACAGCGTCGCCAGCGCGCGCCAACATAGCGCCCGTTCGGACGATGGCGGCGCGTGAGGCGCTGGTGGACATCGACGCGGCGGCGTCGGACGACGATGTGCTCGTGTTCGCCGATCTTCCGCCCGAGGAAGGAGCCCCGTCGCCCGGCGCGAACCCAGAGGCCGACGACGAATTGATCGTGTTCGCCGATCTTCCGCCCGGCGAACGGGCCCCGGCCGCCAATCCGACCCCCGCGTCCGACGACGAATTTCGCTTCGAATTCGAAGACGACCCGGGGGCCGCCCCGCCGGAAAACGGCGATCTCGTCACGCTCGTAGACGACGAAGCGCCTCAATTCCGCGCAGACGCGCAAGCGGAGCATCCGGAACAACCGGAGCCGGCGACCGAGCTGATGCCCATCGACGAGGAACCGCCCTCCGCGCCGGAGCAAGACGAGGAGTTGGCGCGCCAGGTCGTCGAGATGTATTTGAAGCTCGATGGCGGCAATTACTACGAACTGCTGGCCGTGCCGCGCGAAGCCGACGATTTGACGCTCAAACTGTCTTTCCACAATCTCATGAAGGTTTTCCATGAGGACAAAGTCCGCGGCCGGCTCGACGCCGAGATGACGGAGAAGGCCGAACGCGTTTCGCAGGCCGTGACCCTGGCGTACGAGACGCTCTCCAGCCCGAAGCGGCGCGCGGAATACGACCGCCGCCTCACCGGCGAAGGCGGCGAACTGAAGGAACGGCGCATCACGACGATCCTGGCGGCGGAGCGCGCCTTCAACCAGGGCATGACGGCCCTGCGCCGCCAGAAATACCAGGAAGCGGAAAAAGCGTTTGTGGAAGCCTGCGAGATGTTTCCCGAGGAAGGCGAGTATCACGCCTATCTGGGGTGGGCGCGGTTCAATAATCCGCAGCGCCATTCGGCCGAGCGCATGGCGATGGCCCGCGATTCCATCGAACGCGCGTTGCGCCTCAACCCCAAAGGCGACAAGGCGTATTTCTTCTTCGGCAAACTGCTGTTGGCGCACGGCAGCCGCGACAAAGCGCGGCAGATGTTCGCCCTGGCGTTTCGCTACAACAAAAACAACGAAGAGGCGAAGACCGAGCTTCGCCGCCTGCAAAGCGAACGCGAACGCGAACGCGCCGAGATCGAGGCCCACGCCGAAAAAGGCGGGATCTCGAACGTGCTGAAGAAGGATGTCGATTTCGACACCGTCAAACGCGCCGTGAAAAAGTTGTTCTCCTGACCCCTCGGCCGGCTCGTACCGTCGCCGGTTGCCTTTTGCGTCTCGGGCGCCAATACCGGCGCAACTCGTCATTCGTAACTCGTCACTCGTCACTCTCCTGGCGCGCCTTTTCCTTTTGACGACGCCAACCACGATTGGTACTCTGTCGTCGAGCAACCGCTGGCGAGGCGCGCCCCCGTGACCGAAAAGCCCGACGAACCCACGGCCGAAGAGTTCACCGAAAAACTCGCGCGTTCCGCGGCCCAGATTTACGATCCGGTCCTGCGCCGCTATTTTCTCGTGCTGCGCCTGATCGAGCAGGCCGACGCGCTGGTCGTCGAATTCCTGCACCAGGTGCAAAACCGCGCGCTCCGGGGCGATCTGGCGGCGCAGTCGGTGGTCGCGTCGGGGCTCGACGCGCAACTGCTCGCCGACGAGTTCGGCCGCGACCGCGTGGCCCGGCTCTACCACGAGGCCAACCGGAAGAAGTACCAGGAAGTTTGCAATCTCTTTCGCACGTTACGGCCGGCGCGGACGCCCGACGGCGACGAAGATTCCTTCTACAAATACGGCTTGGTCAATTTGACGATCGGCGAGCGGACTAGCGCGGCGCGCAGCACCGATCCGGATCTGCTCAACCGCGTCGGCTACGACGTCGACCCGCGCGTGATTCGGCAGTTGCTGCAAAACCCGCGGCTCACCGAGGCGATGGTCGTGACGATCACCGCGCGGCGGCCCAATCGGCCGAATATCCTGACCGAGGTGTACCACGCGATGAAATGGCGGGCGCGGCCCGAGGTGCGGCTGGCGCTGGTGCGCAATCCATACACGCCGCCGCAGATCGCCATGGCGCTGCTGCCGACGCTCAAACGGCAGGAACTGGCCGCCGTGCTCGGCGACGGCAAAGTTCATCGCGAGGTGCGCGCCGCGGCCGCCGCGGCCTTGCAGGCCAAAAAAGAAGGGTTCGCGACGGAGGAGGCCGAGCCGGCCGAGCCGGCCGCGGACGCCGCGCCGGTTGCGGCGGCCAACGTCATCTATTTGCACCGCAAGAAAAACAGCTAGTCGTTCTCGTTCACCCACTCCAAAATCGTCGGGAACACATCATCCGGCGCGGTCCGGCCGATGACGATGTCGCCGTGGCCGTAGTCGGCCCGGTCGCCGTTGGCCTTCGAAAACAGGCGGTACTTTTTCTTGGCGCTGCCGACGAAGTCGATCACCTTTTCGTTGGCCGCCGGCCGGCAAAAGTAATCGTCCGGCCCGCCGAGGCAATAAATCGGCGTGGTGATTTTCGGCAGGCCCTTTTGCCAGCTTTCCGGCCGATGCGAGCCGAACTCGCGGTCGCCGATCCATTTCGCGAACTGAAAGAGCAGATCGCGCGGGATGTTGGCGATCAAATTCACCGCCGCGCGGGCGACCGTGGCGCCGTCCACGTTGTCCGGGTTGACTTCCTGCCGGCCCGCCAGCCGCGGCCACAGCCGCACGAACACCGATTGCACGGCCGCGCCCACGGTCGTGTGCAGCACGACGAACGGGTTCAGCAGCCGGCGGAATTTCAGGACCGGCGCGAACTGCTGCATGTGCTCGAAGAAGCACGGGCCGCTGACCGCCGTCAGGCTTTTCATCTGCGCGCCCAGCTCGCCTTCGGCGATCGCGTAGCCGAGCATCGCGCCCATCGAATGGCCGATGACATGCACGTGCGGCGCGCCGGCGAGTTCGCGGACCTTGGCGAACGCCGCCGGCAGGTCGAGGTCCGCATATTTATCAAACGTAATATTCCACTTGTCGGGATAGCCCCAGCGGCGGTAGGCGCTCGGCCCGCCGCCGCGCAGCGCCGGCAGGTAGCAGTCGTAGCCGGCCCGGGCCAGAAACAACGCGACCGAGCAACGGTCGTCGAGGTCGAAGTTGCGCTGGTTGGCGCCCAAACCGTGCACCAGCAGCACCGGGCAGTTCCGCCGCTCGGCGCCGCGCGGCCGGTAGCGCCAGATCGCCAAATCCCAGCCGTCGGCGGCGTGGGTGTAGTGAATTTCGTCCGGCCGCCGTTCGTCGGCGAACAGCCGCCGGCCCAGCGCGTACAGCGCCGCCAGCGCGGCGACGGCCCAGAACAGCGCGGCGCCGCCCCAGATCGCGAGCGAAGCGACCAGCAACAGCAGGACGGCCGCCACCCACGCCAATGCGCCCTGCGTCATTTTCGGTCATCCCCTGCGGGTGCGCCGCTTATTTGACGAACGTCAGCCAACCGCGCTTGTCCGGCGACTTGAGGTTGATCACGTTGAAGAACGCCTCTTGCAAGCGCTTGGCGACCGGCCCGCATTTGCCCGTGCCGACCGGAATCTTGTCGATGTGCGCGATCGGCGTGATTTCGGCGGCCGTGCCCGTGAAGAAAACCTCGTCGGCGATGTAGAGCATTTCGCGCGGAATCGGCCCTTCCACCACTTCGATGCCCAGGTCGCGCGCCAGGCAGCAGACCGAGTCGCGGGTGATGCCCGGCAGCACCGAGTTGCCGAGCGGCGCCGTGAGCAACGCCTCGTTGCGGACGACAAAAATGTTCTCGCCGCTGCCTTCCGAGACGTAGCCGTGGACGTCGAGGGCGATGCCTTCGGAGTAGCCGTTGAGCACCGCCTCCATCTTGATGAGCTGGCTGTTGGCGTAGTTGGCGGCGCACTTGGCCAGCGCCGGCATCGTGTTGGGCGCCATGCGGTGCCAACTGGAGACCTGCACGTCGACGCCGCATTCGAGCGCGCCTTCGCCCAAATAGCTGCCCCACTGCCAGCAGCAGATGTGCAGATCGACCGAATTATCGAGCGGGTTGACGCCGAACGGGCCGAGGCCGCGGTAGACGATCGGCCGGATGTAGCATTCGTCGAAGTGGTTGATCTTGATCGTGTCGCAAATCGCCGCGGCGCACTCGGTTTTGGAGATCGCGGGGGTCATGCGGTACATCTTGGCCGAGTTGTAGAGGCGGTCGAGGTGTTCGTTCAGGCGATAGATCGCCGGCCCTTTGGGCGTCTTGTAGCAGCGAATCCCCTCGAAGACGCTCGACCCGTAGTGCAGCGCGTGCGTCATGACGTGGATCGTCGCATCTTTCCAATCGACGAACTTGCCGTTGGCGTAAACTTTGGTGTCGCCGGGAATGTCGAAGAACGTCGTCATGAACTGCCTCCGCGGTTACGGTTTTCGTTTGGCGTCATACGGCGTCGGGGCGCGCGCCGCGCCTTCGCCGCAGGCCGTCACATCCGGTTTCACGTCGCCGTGTTCGCAGCCGGGCACGCAGTCGCTGACGCACGAGGCCGCGGTTTCGTACCGGCAGTCTTTTTTCGGGGCGCCGGCGCAGGCGTCCTGGCAATAGACGTTGCACGAGGGGTCGGCCGCCGTGGCCGAGACGCGAGCGGCGTCGATTGACGGCGCGACAGCGGCCTTCGGCGCGACCGGCGCCGGCGGCGTCGCGGGCCTGGCCGGCGTGCAGGCGCCGACGCAAACCAGCACCGCCAGCAGCCCGAGCAGCGCGCCTTTTCGCATCGTCATAATAATCCCCATCCGGTCATCGCGCCGAAAGTATTTACGCTCGCTTCCGCGGGTTTGTCAAACCAAATGCGCCGCGACTCGCGAAATGCGGCGCGCCCCCACGGTCGCGAACTTATTCCGTAATTTCAATCAGTTGGACAACTCGCCGGCGCGCGATTTTTCTTCCGTCATGACGAATTCTTCCGGGTTCGCGCGGAGCGGGCGGAGCGTCACCCCGCGCCGCGCCAGCGCCTCGCGAATCCGCGGCACATCGAGGAACGGCGGCTCGACCAGCAGCCGGTTGTAATAGGAAATCAGCCGATGCGCCTGGCCTTCGAAAAACCCGGCGGCGATCGCCGCTGGCGCCTCCGGCGCGGGCGCGATGCCCCAGAAGCTGCTCCAGAAACGGAGGTATTGTTCCAGCCGCACGTCCGGCGCGAGCCCCGCAAACCCCATGTGCCGGCCGACCCCGTGCAGGAACGCGGCCGCAAACTCCGCCGGCGAGAGTTGGTCGAGCGCGGCGGCGACGGGCGCCAGTTCGCCGCGCTGCCGCTCGAGGTCGACCGGCGCGCTCCGCCAGTCGCCGCCCTCGCGAAGCAAGCGATAGAAGTCGTCGCTGTGAAAATAGCGCTTGTCGTCCTGGTTGTAGCGCATCAACCCGTAGCCAAGTCCTTCGGCGTACACGGCCGCGTCGGCCCTCGTCAGTTCGCGAACCTGGGCCAGGTATTTTTCCTTCGCCGCGAGGAAGCGATCAAGCGGGTCGGCGTCGTGGCGCACGGCCATGCGCGCGATCCGCGCGCCCATGCCGGCGACGGCCGGCCCGCGGCAGAACCGCAGCGCCGCCGGGTCGTGGGTCGCCAGCGTCGCGGCCTTGTCGGGCGGCAGCCATTCGCCGAGGGTGCGGCAGGCGGATTCGCGCCAGCGGCCGGGCAGCGCGGCGACCGAGGCGAGCGAGAGCGGCAGATCGTCGTCCCACACGATGGTCGAGGCGAGATTGACGCGAATCAGGTACTCGTAATCGTCGCCGCGCATGCGGGTCAATTGCCGCCAACAGTTGACGTAATAATCCGCGTGACCGATCGGCACGTACTGCGCGGCGTTGGCCAGACCGGCGACGACGAACGGCGCGACAACGACGTATTTCCAGAACCCCGGCGTGCGGCGCAACGCGTCGGCGGCGAAGACGAGAAATGCGGCGAACACCGGCACGAAATAGCGCGCGCTGACGATCGAATACGAGCGATCCAGCACGTGCGTGGTCAGGCTGGCGGCCGCGAAATAAACGGCCAGATACGCCAACAGGATCCGGCCCAGCCAATCGATCGGCGCGTTGCGGTCGCGCCGCCGTTTCACCGCCCGCGACGCGGCGAGCCCGGCGCCGACGGCCGCGGCGGCCATCAGCAAATAGGATAAAATACGGAAGCCGCCCTCGTAGCCCGGCAAATTCGGCAGAAATTCGCCGAGCATCTCGCGCCAGCGTTCGGCCAGGTGCGGATGCCAGAACGTTTCCT
>CAZHPN010000110.1:10957-20331 GCA_964534375.1 uncultured bacterium
TCGCCGAGCATCTCGCGCCAGCGTTCGGCCAGGTGCGGATGCCAGAACGTTTCCTGTTCGCAGGTTCTGCCGGCGACCGCCGCCTTGTTCGTCGCGCCGGCCCCAGCGCCAAACCAGCGCGACGAACAAGGCGGCGGTCGCCGGCAGAACCTGCGAACAGAAAAATGACCCGAAACCCGCAATCAGGCCGGTGGCCGCCAGGCGGCCGAATTCCGGCCGGCGGTCGTCGAGGCGCAGAAAAAGCAGGATCAGCAGACCGATGAAGAAAATGCTTTCGACGTGATTGCCGAAGAAATTGTGCGAGTGCCATTCGAGGAACGGCGGCGGCGCAACCAGCAGCAGGAAAAAAACCACGGCCGCCGGAAAACCCCAAGCGCGCCGCAGCAGCCAGGTCCAAACGATGACGCCGCCGACGATGAACCACGAGCCGACGACTTTGATCCAGAGGAACTCCGAGCCTCCCAGATAGTAAAACGGGGCGAGCAGCAGCCCGAGCACGAGGCCGCCATGGCCCGTCATGAACTGGTAGTGCCAGGGCGAGGCCGCGAGGCCGTCGACCAGGCCGCTGGCGAGCATGCCGGTCGACGCCTGATCGGGGATGAAGGAATTGGCCGACACGAAAAAGCGGACGCCGTAAACGAGCAGCCACGCCGCGCCGAGCGCCGCCCACACGATGACCTCGTTTTTCGGCGACGGCGCCCCCGCCTCGTACGGCTTGTTCTCTTTGTTCATCGGCTGTCGCATCCGTGGCGCCCGCTTCACGAGCCTGCGGTCCCGTCGAGCCACTCGCGCAGCGTCGCGCCGTAGGCAGCGCCGGCCGTTAGCGCGACGTCGGCGTGCCCGGCGCCTTCGACCAGATACAGCCGCTTCGGCTCGTTCGCTTTTTCGAAAAGCGTGTGCGCCTCGCGAACGGGGATCAACTGGTCTGCCACGCCATGCACGATCAGAATCGGCGCGACGATCCGCGGCAGCCGGCCGACCGTGTTGTACACCTCCGATTTCAGCAGCATGCCGCCGGGCAGGAACGGCAGCAGGTGGCGCGCGACGCCCGGGATCGAGGTGAACGTCGATTCGAGCACCAAGCCGCGAAGCCGGCGGCCCGTCGCGACCTTCGCCGCGACGCCGCCGCCGAGCGACTTGCCGAAGATCACCATTTTCTCCGCCGCGACGCCCCCTTCGCCCTCGAGCCAGGCGAACGACGCTTCGCCGGCGTCGCCGAGCGCGGCCTCGCTCGGCGCCCCGTCGCTCTTGCCGTAGCCGGGGTAGTCGATCAGCAGCAGGCCGCAATCGAGCGGCGACAGTTCCTCGCGAATCCATGCCCACTCATAGACCGTCTGCGCGTTGCCGTGGAAAAACAGGATCGTCGGCCGGCCGTCGGGCGCCGGCCAATGAAGGCTGTGAATCCGGCCGCCGGCCGGCGTAGTGATCCAGACCTCGCGGGCGTCGCGCGCGTACGGCGGCAGCGGCGCCGCCACGGGGATCGTCGTGGGGTAATACAGAAATTTGCGAACGACGGATTCGAACATGACATCCGCTCCTCGGTCCCGTCGCCTATTGCAGCGCCACGAAATTCTCGACCAGATACACGACGCGATGGCCGTGGCCGTCGTCGGCGAAGGCGACGCCGACGCCCACGTACGTCACTTCGCCGTCCAGCACGTTGGCGCGGTGCCCCGGCGATTCCATCAAACTCGCGTGCGCCGTCATCGCCGATTGATTGACGGCAACGTTCTCGCCGATGCGCCGCCAATGGATGCCCGCCGCCGTCGCGCGATCGGCCGCCATCCCGGTTTTGGGGCTCGCGTGCGCCGCGTATTTGAGTTCCCGCATCTCCTCGGCGTGCGACTGCGCCACTCTCGCCAGCGGGGCAAAAATCGCCAACGGGGGCAGGCCCGCGGCGCGCCGTTCGCGGTTGATTTGGCGAATGACGAGGATTTTCGCGCGCGCTTCCGTGTCTTCGACCGGGTTGGGCGTGGCCTCCTCGTCGTCGGCGACGCCGCCGACGTTGACCGGCATCAAGGCCGCCACCTCGGGCCCGAGCGGACTATCGCCGCCGACCTCGACGCGGTAGACGCCGGCGCCTTCGTTGAAGAAGACGTTGGCGCGGAACGAGCCGTCGGGCTGCACGCGCACATTCGGCTCGCGCACCTTGCCGGACGGATCGCTGATGTACACGATCGGATTGGTCAACCCCACCAGCAGCGTGCCGGACAAGGCGATCGCGTCAAAGACGTCGGCGGTCTTCGGAAACGGGTCCAGCCGCACGGGCCGCCGCGAAAACACGAGCGTCACGTAGTGCAGCGGCGGCCACAGCCGGCGGACTTCACCGACTCCGAAGTGCGTGTACCGGCCGTCCGCCAGCTCCTCCATGACGCCGGCGCCGAGGCGGGTTTCGATGTCCGTCAACTTGAACGACGAGGCCATCTGGGTGCGCACGGCGCTGTCGGAGATGCCGTAGCGCAGCATTTCCTTTTGCAGCGTGGCGTTGCTGAAATCGTCGATCGCGCCGGGCTTGCCCCGCGCCATCCGGTTGGCCACCGCGCGGCAGACGAGGATGAGGCCCGGGTCCAATTCGGGCGTGGCTCGACCGGACTTTGACGCCCACTTTTCGACCATTTGCCCGACGGTGGTCTCGGCCTCGGACAGCGGCACGGCCGGCAGCGGCTGGTTGTAAAACGCGGGCAAGGATTCGGGCTCTTGCGGAGATCGCGGGCAACCGGACGCCAGCGCGACGAGCAGCACGGTCGCGAGCAGAATCGACGCCGCGCGACCGCTCATTTCACTTATCTTCGAGAAAGGCGGTCATCCACGCCAGGTCTTCCTCTTTCAATTCCGGAACGGCGCCCGGACCCTCATCGACGAGGACCTTGTGCACGCGGCTCAACTCCTCGCGCGCCTCGCTCTCGCGGTCGGCCTTGGCCAGCAGTTGCGCGCGATTGAACCGCGCCAGATGATAATCCGGGTCGAGCGCCAACGCGCGTTCGTAACTGGTCATCGCGTCTTCCGCGCGGTGCAACGTTTCGGCGAGCAGCACCGCCCGGTTGTTCCAGATCGCCGGATCGCCCTCGTCCAGCGCCAGCGCCTTGTCGTAGGCTTCCAGGGCCGCATCGCCGCGGCCCAGCATGTCCAGGCAGTGGGCCATGCCGCTGTGGGCGCGCACCAGGTTCGCATCCAGGTGCGAGGCCCGGCGGAACGCGCGCAAGGCGTCGCGATAGCGGCCCATGTCGAGCAGGACATTGCCCAAATCCTGCCATTTCAGCGGATCGAGTTCGTCGAGCCGGAGCGCCGTGCGGTACTCGGCCTCGGCTTCCTTGAGATGGCCCAGCCGGTGCAAGGCCTCGGCCTTGCCGCAGTGCGGGTGGTCCCATTCGGGATCGAGTTCGATCGCCATTTCGAAGGAGTCGAGGGCCTCGTCGAAACGGCCGACGCCGAGCAGCGCCATGCCGCGGCCGCTCAGCGCCCAGGCGTATTCGGGTTCGATCGCCAGCGCGCGGTCGAACAGCTCGAGCGCGGTCTGGAAGTTGTTGTTATTGACCAGGATTTGGCCTTTGCCGGTCAGCGCCCACGGGTCGTTTTTGTCGCGGCGCAGGGCGCGTTCGTACCAGAGCTGCGCCTCGTCGTCGCGGTACAGGAAAAACAACACGTCGCCGATGTTCTTGAGCGTGATCGGCCGGTTGGGACTGAGGCGCTGGCTCTTCATCAGGGAATCGAAGGCGTCTTCGTACGTGCCCATGTTTTTCTGCACGACGCCGATGTTGTTCCAGATGTCGGCGTTTTCGGGCTCGATCTGCAGACCCTGGCGCAGCACGGCCATCGCCTCTTCCTGACGATTCAGGAAGTCGAGAATTTCGGCCTTTTCCAGCAGCAAGTCGATCGTCGGGCCGAATTCCTCAAGCTCCGCTTCGATCTCCTTGAGATCCTGCAGGTATAAGCGTCGAAGTTCCGGATCCATTGCGTTTGCGCCGCCTTCTTTCTCAGCGGAAAGGAACTAACCCCAATTCCTGCGGTCGTCAAGGGCGCGAGCGGCCGCAGTTATGTTGCGGACACAATTGCGGCGTCGTCGAACCGCCGACGTTCGGCGCGGCCTGTGCGCCGCAGGCCAATGTGAATCGCCATTTCGTTGGTGCTCGGACCGGGAATGAGATGCCACGCGCCGAGCCGGTCGAGGAGTTTGTCTTCCGTCAGCCACGCGCGCTGCCGGGCGGCGTCCTCTGTCTGCCGGGGAAAGTTGTCCAATTGCCGGCGGCCTGCCGCCGCGTAATGCTTGGACGCGCTTGACGGCGCCCTCCCGAATATGCTTTTTTTGCTTGCGAAAGCGCCAACTTATCAGCCGCGTCTTGGCGGGGATCGACTGGCGCGGGGATGGCCGCGCGGTCGCCACGAACGCTCCTGACGGTGAATTCTGGGGAGTTTGGGACATTATTTCGCGCGCCATTAATGTCACGGGAATCGATCGCGCGCCCTGGACCGACCCTGGCGTGGGCGGCGGCGGGCGAGCGCCGACGTCGTTGCTCCCTGCGGCCCTATTTCTGTTGGCGGCGTTCTACTATTTCGGAACCAATATCTACTATCAATGCGCGAACGCGCCCGTGGACGGCCGCGTCGTGTGGCAGCTCGAACCGTATTTGTCCGCGACGAACGGAGTCCT
Source organism: uncultured bacterium (assembly GCA_964534375.1). Classification (GTDB taxonomy): domain Bacteria; phylum Lernaellota; class Lernaellaia; order Lernaellales; family Lernaellaceae; genus CAZHPN01. Next base: position 15,606 of record CAZHPN010000110.1, read on the forward strand.
GCCGCGCCCGTCGCTTTGGTCGATGCTCCAAGGAGAGCATTACTATCCGCCGTTTTTTGGCGCGATCGGCTATCTTGTCGCGCTTGTTTTCGGCGCCGATACATTGACATTTTGCGCCGCAAGCGCGGTTTTGATATTCATCGGCGGGATGTACGTGTTTTTTCTTTTACGGCAGGCGACCGGCGTCTGGCCGGCGCTGCTCGGCCTGAGCATTTTCTTGTTTGCCCCCGGGATGACGAAAACGGCCAATACGTTCGTCATTGAAGCGCCGCTGGTTTTATGTGTTTCCGCCCTGTTTTACCACCTGCACGCGAGCCAGGCCTTTGCGCGCCGGAACCACTGTCTGGCCTTGGGATTTTGGACCGGGCTGGGCCTGCTGACGAAGTGGACTTTTCCGGCATATGCGTGTCTGGCCTGCCTCATCGTGACGGCCAAGGCCCTGACGCCGCCCGTGCGGCGGCGGCGATGGCTCAACGTAGCGCTATTCGCCGGGCTGGCCGCCGCGATCGCCGGGCCGTGGTACATTTTCAATTGGGATATTTCGCTCTGGGCCCGCACGGCGGCAAACGATCCAACTTTCCCGCATTACGATTACATTGGGCAATTCGCCGTCAACATGGGGAAAATGCTGGGCGCGGGCCTCGGGTGGCCGTTCCGCTGGGTCTTTTGGCCGTTGCTGGCTCTGGGCATATTGCAACCCGGCGCCCGTCGGCGGCTGGTCCTAGCGACCGCCGCGCTCATCGTTTTTCCTGTGTCGTTGATGGCGCTGCCCGCCCATCAAGAACCCCGTTATATGGTTGTGCTCATCCCCGGCGTCGCGCTGCTGGCATCCGCCGCGGTGGCTTCGTTCCGGTCGGCCATTTGGCGCCCCGTCGCCGGCGTCGCTACGTTGCTGTCGGTGCTGCTCGGGCACACGCTGTTTTACTATCCGCCGGCGACCGGCGACATGTTCCGCTCGGCCAGAGCGTCAGAAGCGACCGCCCTCGTTTGGGGACCGTCGCGGATCCGCGAGGTGCTGGAGGCGGTCGCGGATGAGCAGGTGGAACCTGGCGCAAAGCGTTTGGCCGTGGCGATCCACCCCTTTTGGAACAGCGTCGATTGCAACCATAACGACGCTTGGTATTGGTTGGCAAAGAATCGCAATCTGCGCGCGAAACTGGTCTTGCGCTGGTGGATCCCCGAAGATTACCGCTCGTTTTCGCGGGCGCTGGACAATGATATTGACGTTCTGGTGCTTGCCCGAGAAGCAAGAGACAATTTTTTGTCGCAGAACGGGCGCATTGGTTTCAACTACGCCGGAGTCCGGAAATCGATGACCTGGCCCCACGGGGAGGTCACCGAGCCGTTTGCGGCCGCCGATGTCGTTGCCGACGTGCCGCGAATCGAAAGCGATTTTCGCTTGGCCAAAACGTTGGCGTTTCCGGACGGACGGGCCGTGTTGATATATCGCCGCCGCAGGTGGGACGGCGCTCCCGGGGTGGCGCGACCAGTTGCGGCAGATCCCGTTGCGGTCGGCAGTATCCCAACGTTAGCTGGGGAAAACACGGCAACTCCTGGATTAACAAAGCATTGAGCGCGATTCGGAGCGGTATCGATTAACGTTGGAACAGCCGTGCTCTGTGTTCGCTGCGCCTCTGTGGTTTAGGCCGGAAATCTCACCGAATCTTCCCTTCCCGTCGGAGCCGAAAATAATGCCGCCAGCCGAGGATGAGCACCCAGCGCCGCTCGGTCGGCGTGAGATCGAGTTTGACGCCGTACGTGCGTTCGACCTTCGCCAAAAGTATATCCAACCAATTGTCGACGAGGACGATGTTCTTCGGCCAGCGGGCGCGGGCGCGGCGGCGACTGCGCGCGATCAGCTTGGCGGTCGTCATGTCCGCGCCGGCGCGAATGAGCAGACTGCGATTCTGCCGGTAGTTTTCGGGCGCGTCGGCGGCGGGCAATTCCAGCCGCAATTCGGGCCGCGCCGGCGCGCACTCCGCCAGCAGCAGCGGCCACAGCCGGCGATAGAACGGCTCGGCCGCCGCGAACAGCGCCTGCGCCTTCTCCGCGGTTTTTTCGAGACGCACCTCGCCCTCGTACGAGAGCGCCAGCACTTGCAAAATCAGTTCGCGCAGGCTGAAACGTTCGTTCATCTTGTTCAGCGCGTGGGGCGCGAGCGTGCGCATCGCCTGCAGGCAAACGTCAAGCACGGCGTCGCTCTCGCGTTCGCCGCGCGCCCAGACGACCGCGAGGCGCTTGCTGAACCGGCCGAGGTGATAAAGGTCTCTCGCGCGCTCGCTCACGCTCTCCTGCAAGTCCGCCAGGCTGATGACGCAATACTTGCACGCCGGGGCCGGCCCGGCCGCGCCGGGCAACTCCAGATAATAAATGTTCGGCGGCAGCGCGCGCGCCAGCCAGCGGTCGCGGCGGCGCGAGAAAAAACGTTCGTAGTCGTCGCACACCAGGTAGAAATCGAAGAAGCTTGTCGCGCCGGCGAGCTGATCGTCGAGCCGCGAGCCGTAAAAAACGACGGCGGCCAACTCGTCGCCGAAGGTTTTTTGAAAATATTCGACGAAGGGCTGGATCGCCGCACTGGGCGGCGTGCAATAGGTTTCGCGAAGAATTTCGAGCGGTTGCTGGTTCATGGGCGGCCTGCGTTCCCGGATAGCGTTCGGCGGTCACTTTAGGCCGGAACTGGAAAACGAAGCAATCGGTTTTAACCTGCGCGGCGCCGCCATGGTCTATTAGACAAGAAAGCGGCGCGCGCCGCGACCCCGTTTCGTCGTCGGGGCTTTGACAATTCGCCCGCGCGCCGCATTTTTTGTTTTGCGGGGTTCGGGACTCGGGATTCGGGATTCGGGAATTTCCGGGCGTGCCACGCAGAGCCGCGCAGAGATTTTGCCGGGATCATCCTCTGCGGCGATCTCCGTGGCCCGGTGTGATGCCCGAAATTCCGCAATCCGCAATCCGCAATCCGCAATCGGCAGTCCTCCCTTGATCCGCGACGCCCCCCCGCATAGGATGACGCGCCGAAAGGAGTGCGTTTTGCACCGTGTGATGTTCGAGTTATTCGGGATGGAAGTGCGCACGTACAGCCTGGCCATGGGCTGCGCTTTCGTCCTCGCGACGGTCATGTTCTGGCGCCGCTCTCCCCGCGAGCAAATCGACCCGAATTTCGCCTTCAACTTGGCGATCTTATGCTTCGTCGGGATGCTCGTCGGCGGGCGCGTGATGTACGTCATCAACACCTGGAAAGAGAATTTCGCCACGGCCGACCGCACGTCGTGGCAGGTGTTTCTCGAGACCCTGAAAATGTGGCAGGGCGGGTTGGTGTTTTACGGCGGCTTTTTCGCCGCGACGTCATTCGTTTGGATCTATTGCCGAGTGAAAAAACAGGCATTTCTGCCGGTCGCCGACCTGCTCGCCCCGTACATCGGCTTGGGCCTCTCGGTGCACCGGTCGCTCGGCTGCTACATGAACGGCTGCTGCTTCGGCGAACCGACCACCCTGCCGTGGGGCGTGCATTTTCCGCTGGATACGCAGCCGACGCGCGAGTGGGGCATCGAAACGGCGGTGCACCCGACGCAGCTTTACATGGCGTTCAACGGCCTTTTCCTTTATCTCTTCCTGCGCTGGTTTCGGCAGTTCAAACGCGGGCACGGCGAGGTTTTCGCGCTGCTCTTCATGCTGTACTCCATCGATCGCGGACTGATCGAGATCTTCCGCGGCGACAAGATTCGCGGGCACGTACCGATGTTCGATTTGTTCTACCTGGCGATTTTCGTCGCCGGCCTCATCCTCTGGCTCTATGCGCGCGGGATGACCCCGCGCCGCAAGTGGGCGGAGTGGACCGGCATGGCGATTTTCCTCGGCGCCGGCGCGGTTGGCCTGTTCGGCGGCGCGGGCAGCGACAGCGCCAACGACGTGACGGCGGCCACGCCGTTCTCGACCAGCCAATATCTCGGCTTCTTCACCTTCGCCGCCGGCGCCGCGGTACTCTATTACTCGCGCTTCTTCGGGCAGCGCGTGCAGCCGGAATACGGCACGCTCCCCGAGCCCGAGGCCGAGCCGCCGCCCGCCGCGCGATCCTCTTCGCCGGCGTGATCGCCTGCCGGTCGTTTCCGCCTTTCGCCGCCTGGCTTCTACTTTTCACCGCCTGCTTTCAGGCCGCAGGGTTCTGACTTCTGACTTCTGAGCCTCTTGCACAAATTCCGGCTCAAGGCGCGACTCGTCGCGCCGACCCCTCCCTGAAAATTTTGGTTCCCGAAATTTTCCGCCCGTCCCTGACGCGGAGGGGCCAAGGGGAGGACCCGCAATCGTTGTCGGGTCAGCAAATAATGCCGCATAAGCCTCGAAATCCCTGTCGCACGTGCAAGAAGTGATTCTTGCAAGAAACTCAGCAGGCGAAGGCGAAATTGCGGGCCGTGCGGCGCCTCTTCGAATCCCGGGTCCGCAAGGGCGTCCGCGCGGTGCGTGGCCGGGGGAGAGGTCCACGCGAAACGCCGATTATCGAACTGTCATTTTTGCAAGAGGCTCTTCTGACTTCTGTCTCCTCACTGCCCACTGACCACTTTTCCTGACTAGACGCTCCGCCGCTTGCACGTTATTCTGCGCTCGCTTCCGGGCGGGTAGCTCAGTTGGTTAGAGCATCGGTCTTACACACCGAAGGCCGCGGGTTCGAGCCCCGCCCCGCCCAGCGGAAAGCCCCGCAACTTCAACACGTTGCGGGGCTTTCCTTTTTCGA
>CAZHPN010000111.1:0-20243 GCA_964534375.1 uncultured bacterium
CGGCCGTCGGCGCGCTGCCGGCCAAAGAGCTGTTCGTCGCGCAACTCGGCATCGTCTTTTCACTCGGCCAGTCGGGCGAGGCGCCCGATTCGCTGCGCCACGCGCTCACGCGCAGCTATTCGCCGCTGCAGGGCTTCTGCATCATGCTGTTCATGCTGATCGCCGCGCCCTGCGCCGCGACGCTGGTGGTGATGGGCCGCGAATCCGGCGCCTGGAAATGGGCCGCGCTGCAATTCGGCGGCCTGACGGCGCTCGGCTGGCTGCTGGCGACGCTCGTCTATCAAATCGGGCGCGCGATTTCGTAACGGGTTCCGGCTTCCGGGGTCCGGGATTCGGGATTCTGGGCCTGCCTGCCGTAGCTTTGGCGTAGGCAGGTTCGGGGCGGTGATATGAATATCGGTTGGGAAAACGTAATCGTCATAATTCTCGTCGCGTCGTCCGCCGGACACCTCATTTGGCGTTGGCGGAACCGGCGAAAAAACCGCGCCGCCTCGCCGTGCAACGGCGACTGCGCCAACTGCCCGATGTGGCGGGAAATTCACGACTGCGTCGATCCGCCCCGGCGAGTCGAAAACGAGCCGCGCGACGAACCGCGCGGCTACGGGCCGTAATGCAAGATCGTGCCCCGATCGCCGACGGCGAATACATCGCTCCGTGAGGTTCCCCAAACGCCGGACAGCCCCAGCGCCCCGGTCGGTACGTCCATATCCGACCACACGGATCCGTCGTAATGGGGAATTGCAGCGTGTATTGCAGGAAGAGGGATATCTTCCACCTCGAAATCGTCTGAGGCCGAGCTTCCCCAACCGCCGTACAATTGCCTCGTCGGCGGCGTCATCGCCGACGACCACGAACCGTCGTAATGAATAATCACGCCGGCGTTCGAAGAATTGATTCCCAAGGCGAAAACGTCCGAGGCCGCGCCTCCCCAAACGCCAAGTAAATCCGCCGTCGTACCGCCGTTCATTGGCGACCGGAAAGGCTTGTTGTCATCATCAATCACGTTAAGAGCGTGACTGTGGCTGCTGCCGCCGGAACAATCGCAAGCCGCCGCGCCGACGACCATCGTCATGGTCATGAAAAGCAAAAATAACCAATTGGCGCGTTTCACAGCGACGCCTCCATTGCTCGTTTCGGGTCACGAATCGGTGCGATTGATCGAAAAGCGTTTGTCGATTGCAGACCTAAGCTTTTCATTCCTTGTCGTCAACATCGGGGACTGCGCCCGGCTGGTCTTTTTTCTCGCGCTCGGGCCCCGGCGCCTTTTTGGTCCGGAAAATCAGGTGAAACGGCCGCGCCGGTTCGCCGGTTTCGGCGTGAAAGCCGTTGTCGCCCACGCGGTTGAGCCACAGCGCATAAACCTTGCCCGGTTCGAGCTTCACGACGGCCTCCCAGGTCTTCGCATCGACCCACCGCGGTTTGCCCACGATTACGGGCATTTTGCCGGCATGGCTGGGGAAAGTGCGGCATTCGAATGACATGGGTTTGTCGAACACGACGCGCAGGCGCGTCGTCGCCGGGTCGACGGCCTCGTCGCCGGAGCGCGGCGCCGACGAGACGACCGCCGCGCCGTACGGCTCGTAGAAATGCTTCTTCATCACCTGGGCGACCAGGGCCGGATCATCCGTCTTTTTTTCTTCTTTGACCGCCGCGGCGACGATCCATTCGAGTTGCGGATCGCGCCCGGCGAAATAATCGCTCAGCAACCGCGGCACTTTCACGTCGGGGTTGAGTCCATCTTCGGGATCGGATTTCGGCCGCGGGCGAACCCGAGTGCAGAAAGAGACGCGAAGCGTCAAGCCGTGGCCCAATTTGAAATGCAGCAAATCGCCGTAATGGGTCGGCGCGTTGCCCGTCTTTTCCCCGACAACGACGCCGATTTCGTTGTCCTTATACAAGGTCGGCAAATCCGTGGCGGCGCTCATGGACCCTTTGTCGACAAGGAAAAAAACGCGGCCCTTGAAGGACGAAACCCCGGCCTCCGAACCGGGCTTGCGCCAAACGTCTTCCGTCGGCGTCGTGACGTCGCTGCCCTCCACGAAATGATAATTCCTTCGCAGCAGATGCCGCTGCTCCTTCGCCTGGTCGCTGACCCGCATCTGCGTGGTGAAGTTCTTGAACCGGTATCCGGGCATCTTGTTGAAAAATTCCTGGAAGACGTCCATCTTGCCGCCGGGATCGCCGCGCACGTCCACCACCATTCGCGTCATTTCTTCCTGCGACAACCGATAAAAGAAATTCTGGACGCTATGGCGATAGTCGTCGTCGAGTTCGCATTTCGCCAACCGGAAGTAGCCGGTGTGGATCTCCGGAATCGTTTTCCAAAAATTCGGCACGGCCGGCGGGTTGGGCATCCGGCGCAGCCCCGAAAAGGCGACGGGCGCCGTTCTTGTTTGGCCGTCCTTTTGCACTTTGATTTCCACGACGTCGCCCAGCGGCTGGCGCGTCAAAAAACGCAAATAGAACCGGGTCGGCAGCAATTCCAAGGCAAAGTGGCGCGCGCTTTCGGCGTTCTCGGCCGCATATACGTCGAGATAATTTTTGAGAATTCCCTCCGCGTCGACGCCGGCGATCGTCTCGACGCGGCTGTTCCGCAACTCCGCGTAACCTTCGGCCGCATCGACGATGCCGATGCCGTCCGCCGCCCAAACGAACGACAGCGGCAAATATTTGTCGCGGCCGTGATACCGCAAAGAGTCATGGACATCGCCGACCGGTTTGACCAATTGCGTCGCCAGCAAATAAAAGTCGGCCATCGTCATCGGCTGGTCGCACTGCTCGTGCAGCCGCTTCGCCAACGCGTGATAATCTTCCTTTTTCATCCGGTAATACGGATTGACGTGGACGTCTTCCACAGTCTTTTGGATCTTGTCCAACAACTCGTGCATTGTCTTCGGCGGGAGCCGTTTTTCACCCGCGTCGTCCGGTTCGGCCGCGGACGACCAAATCACGGAAGCCAGCAACGCAAAAAGCGCGCCGGCGACGACAAAAAGCAAAATCCTGGATGACGGCCGGCGGACGACTGCCATGTTGCCTCCCTTTGCGCGAACATCCCGAGTTGCCGGCCATTATGCCAAATAATTGTCGCCGGCGCGCGATCTCGTTGCGCAGGTTTGCGCGCAACAAAACCTTTGCGGCCGGCGCCTGCCCCGAGCGAAGTCGAGGGGCGTCTCTGCGGTGAAAAAATCTGCGTTGGGTGCAGGCGAAGGCCGCGCTGGGAATCCTGTAGATCCTGTTGATCAGTCAAAAGAACCGCAATCTCCCAATGGCAGCGGCGCCTCGGGTTGTCTGGAATGCGTTGCGGAAGCTATGCTAGCAGCGTCATGAAACACACCATCGCTCTTTGCTGCCTGCTGCTCGGCCTGATCGCTTGCGCCCGGAACCGGGGCGCGGTCATCGACGTCCGCTGCGACTCGGCGCCGGCGATGCAGGCGCGGCTGTTGCTGCGGCTGCCGCATCTGCAAGAGATCGAGACCGCGGTGGAGCCCGACGGCCTCTGGCGCCAACTGTCGTGGCCGGCGGACCGCGTGGCCGTGCTCGGCTTCGGGGCGGAGCCGGGCGCGTGGCGATTTTCGCCGGCCGCGCTGGCCGGCGACGCGGCCGAAGCGCTGGCGCCGCGGGCGCGGCAACGCCTGGATCGCTTTCTGGTCCACGCCCGCGACGCCGAGGCGGCGCGGCGCGCGGACGACCCGGCGCGCGGGCGGGCGTTGGCGCTGCACACGACGCGCGCGTTGGCGACGGAACTCATCGGCAAAACCCGGCTGCCGGTCGTGTTTGCGCGCTTCGATATCGCCGGCCTCGACGAGGACATCTACGCCGCCGACGCGATCCGCGACATGGTCTTCTTGGCCGGACCGGCGGCGCCGACGGTGATTTGGCTGGGCGACGGCCGGCGCCGCGTGACGCTGGCCGCCGGCGCTCGGAAGCCGGCGGTTCCCGCTGAGCTTTTGCAAGCAGAAATTGTCGCCCTTTTGGATGGCAACCGAATTTGACACACGCCGGCGCACGATAGCGCGGGCCAGCTTGTCATTCGCCCGCCGCTGAAGCAAAATAGGTTCAAACACTCACAGTGCGGTCGTTGGCAGCAACCAAAATATAGAGAGGGACGGAATTGAACGGCTGGCGTTTTGTCTTCAGCCGGCATGCGATCGAGCGAATGTTCGAGCGCTCGATCAGCAAGGACGAAGTTCTCGCCGCGATCGAGTACGGAGAGGTAATCGAGGAATATCCGAACGACAGTCCTTTTCCGAGCGTCGTCAAGCTCGCGCGCGTGGGCGATCGTTTTCTCCACGTGGTAATTGCGGAAGATGCAAAGAAACACATGGTGTACGTCATTACAGTGTATGATCCGGACCCAGCGCTCTGGGACGAGCAACTTAAGAAACGGAGGCCGCGATGAATTGCGTATTGTGCCGACACGGTGAAACACACCCCGGGGCGGTCACCGTAACCTTGCAACGCGGACCCACCACCGTAATCATCAAAGAAGTCCCTGCGGATGTTTGTGAAAACTGCGGCGAATACTATTTGTCGGCGGAAATCGCCGATCGCGTACTGCGCATCGCCGAAGAGGCCGCCGGCAAAGGCGCCGAGGTGGAAATTCTGCGCTTTGCCGCGTGAACCCGGCGGCGCTCGCTCGAATCCCCCGGTCGCCGCCGAGAGAGCGATCCCATGCGCGTTGTGATACAGCGAGTCAAACGGGCGTCGGTGACGATCGACGGCCGGGAAACGGGCGCGATCGGCAAGGGCCTGCTGGTCCTGCTCGGCGTTCACCAAGACGACCGCGAGCCGGACGTCGATTTTCTCGTCAGCAAGACGATCGGCCTGCGCATTTTCCCCGATGACGAAGGCAAGATGAATCGCGGCCTGCTCGAGGTCGGCGGGGCGCTGCTGATCGTCAGCCAGTTCACGCTCTACGGCGACGCCCGCAAGGGCAAACGGCCGAGTTTCGTCGACGCCGCGCCGCCGCCGCTCGCGATTCCGCTATACGAGAAATTCCTTGCGCGGGCCCGCGCGCTCGGCGCGCCGGTGGCGACCGGCGAATTCGGCGCGATGATGGACGTCGAGCTGGTCAACGACGGCCCGGTGACCATCATCATTGACTCACCGAAAGCAATGAACAGTGAGCAGTGAGAAGCGAAAAGTGAACAGTGATCAGTGAGCAGTGGTTTGAAGTCTCATCTTCTGACACAGGTCGCATCATCGCAGCGCGATCGTCAACATTTCCCGAAATGTGACTTGGCGTGAATAGGCAGACGGCGATGAACAAAGGGTCGCGAACCACTGTTCACTGTTCACTGCTCGCTGTTCACTAACTTCGCGCTCACGGCCCAGAGCCGTTCGGCCGCGTCGTCGTCGCAGCCGGCCGGCGAGGTCTGCTTCGGCTTGCACTTGGCGAAGTACTGCCCGGTGACGTCCGCCACGTCGGGCGACGAGGCCAGATAAACGCTGGTGCGCGCGCCTTTTTCGGGCGACATCATGAACGGCCGGGCCAACCGCATCGCCCAGTCGAACGGGCCGGTCACATCGCCGCCGGCCCCCCAGCCCGTGGCGACGACGCCGGGGTGCAGGCAATTCGCGGTGACGCCGGTTCCGGCCAGCCGCCGCGCGAGCGCACGCGTGAAGAGGATGTTGGCCAGTTTCGACTGGGAGTACACGGAATTTGCGAAATAGCGGTGTTCGTGCTGCAGATCGTCGAAATCGAGCCCGGCCGTCTGCCGGTGCGCCTCCGACGCCACTGTCACCACACGCGCCGGCGCCGACGCGACGAGCGCGTCGCGCAGAAACGCGGTCAACAAGAACGGCGCGAGGTGATTGACGGCGAAGGTCGTCTCCAGGCCGTCGACGGTGACGGTGCGACGGCTGAGGATCACGCCGGCGTTGTTGAGCAGCACGTCGAGGCGGCCGAACGTCTGTTTGAATTCCGCCGCCAGCCGCCGTACTTCCTTTTGCGAAGAAAGGTCGGCGACGAGCATCTCGACCCGGTTGTTGCCCGACGCCGAACGGATGTCGGCCAACGCCGTCTCCAGCGCCGGCCGGTCGCGGCCGGAAATGACAACACGCGCGCCCATTTTCGCCAGCGCCCGCGCGGCCGCTTTGCCGATGCCGGAATTGGCCCCGGTGATGAGCACCGTCTTGCCTTCCATCGCCGTCGTGTTTTCCAGTTCGCTTTCGCTCTTGCAATCCGCAGCCATAGCGCCCTCCGGCGTGGTTATTTGAGTGCAAGATGGCGACGGCGGGCGGAAAACGCCAGTGGCGGCGAACGAAAAAAACTAGCGGAGCGTCGGCGCCGCCCGCGGATCGAGCTTGTCGCGCAAGGCGTCGCCGAGGAAATTGCAGGCCAGCACTGTCAGCGCGATCGCCGCGCCGGGCACGAGCGACAAATGCGGCGCGAACAGCAGGTAATCGACGCCCGAGGCGAGCATGCCGCCCCAGGTCGGAATATTTTGCGGGCCGAGCCCCAGAAACGACAGGCTGGCCTCCGCCAAAATCGCGCCGGCGAGGCCGAAGGTCGCCTGCACGACGATCGCCGGCAGCACGTTCGGCAGAATGTGCCGGCGCAGGATGCGGCCGGCCGGCGCGCCATAGCTTTCCGCCGCCAGTACGAAGTCGCGTTCGCGCAGGCTCAGCGCCTGCCCGCGGGCGAGCCGCGCAAAGCCGGTCCAGCCGAGGATCGAGAGCGCGAAGATCACATTTCGCAGCGACGGGCCGAGAATGCCGGCGATAGCGATCGCCAGCAAAATGCCGGGAAACGCCAGCAAAACGTCGACGAGGCGCATGACGATCTGGTCGACGGCGCCGCCGAACCAGCCGGCCAGCAGGCCGACGGTCACGCCCAGCGCCGCGGAAATCGCCACCACGGTCAGCCCCGCGATGGCGCTCGCCCGCGCGCCGGCGATGATGCGCGAGGCCAGGTCGCGGCCCAGTTCATCCTGCCCGAGCCAGTGCGCGCGGCTCGGCCCGGAGAGCGCGTTTTCCAGGTCGAGCGCGGCCGGATCGCGCGGCGCCAGCCAGGGGCCGAAGACCGCCGCCATCGCCAGCAGCGCCAGCACCGCGAGGCCGACGATCGCGGCCGGCGATTTCATCGGGCCCCCAGGCGGATGCGCGGATCGACCGCGGCGTACAGCAAATCGACCGCGAGGTTGATCAGCACGTACGCGAAACTAATGTAGAGCACGCAGCCCTGCACGACCGGGTAGTCGCGGCTCTGAATCGCCTCGATGAACAGCGTGCCGACGCCCGGCCAGGAAAACACGCGTTCGGTGATGATCGCGCCGGAAAGCAGCGCGCCGAATTGCAGCCCGACCAGCGTGACGACCGGGATCAGCGCGTTGCGCAGCACGTGCTTGAAGAGCACCACGCGCTCGGGCAGCCCCTTCGCGCGCGCGGTGCGGACGAAATCCTCCGACAGTGTTTCCAGCACGCTCGCCCGCGTCATGCGCGACAGAATTGCCGCCATGCCCAGGCCTAGCGTCAGCGCCGGCAGCACGAGGCTCGCGAGCCCCTCGCGGCCACCGACCGGGAACCAGCCGATTTTCAGCGCGAACAGCCAGATGAGGATCGGCCCCACCCAGAAATTCGGCGCCGACGCCCCGACCAGCGCGCCGAACATGGCGACGTTGTCGAAAACTCCGTACTGCTTGACCGCCGCCAGCACGCCGGTCGGGATCGCGATCAGCAGCGCGATCGCCAGCCCCGCCAGCGCCAGCTCGATCGTCGCCGGCGCGCGCTCCAGCAGCACGTGCGCCACCGGTTGGCGATAGAAAAAGCTCTCGCCCACGTCGCCGCGGACCAGCCCGCGCAAAAACCGGCCGTATTGTTGGGGTAACGGATCGTTCAGGCCGAGCGCGTTGCGCAGCGCCTCTTTGTCCGCCTGCGCCGCGGTTTCGCCGAGCATCACCTCGACCGGATCGCCCGGAATCATGTGCAGAAAAAAGAAGACGAGCGTCGCCACGCCCAGCGCGGTCGGGATAAGCAGCAGCAACCTGCGACCGACGAAGCGGGTCATGCAGACTGTTTGCGCGCGCGCCCGTCGCGCGCTTTCGAAGCCGACGAGGACGTCGGCGCTCCCAGGGCAGACTGCTTGCGCACGCGCGCGTCGAGCGCCAACGCGCCGTCGGCGTCGACCGCAATTGGGTTCAGGTCGATTTCGCCGACACCGGGAGCGCATGCCAATTGGCTCAGCCGAACGAGCAAATCAGCCACCGCGGAGCGGTCGATCGCCGGTCGGCCGCGGAAGGCGCCGAACAGCTTCTGGCCGGGCAGTTCCGCGAGCATCTGCCGCGCCTCGGCGAGTGCGATCGGCGCGAGCCGCAGGCTGACTTTTTCCATCGCCTCCGCGATCGCGCCGCCCCAGCCGAGCATCACCACGGGGCCGAAACTCGGGTCGCGTTTGACGCCCGCGATGAGTTCGATCGGCCGCGCCGCCATCGGCATCAGCAGCGCGCCGGCGAACCGCGCGCGCGGGGCGCGGGCCGCGAGGTTTTTCTTCATTTTGAGGAACGCGGCGCGGGCCTCGCGGGCCGTCGCAATGCCGAGCATCACGCCGCCGACGTCCGCCTTGTGCACCACGTCGGGGCTTTCGACTTTCATCGCCAGCGGGCCGCCGAGCTTTTCGAAAAATCGCTCCGCTTCCGCCGCCGTGTGCGCCGTCGCGACGGGCGGGTGCGCGATGCCATAGCCATCCAACAGCGCGAATGCCTGCTCTTGCGGCAAGTAGGCCCCAGGTGCGAGAACGTCGAGCAGCGCGGCGGCCGGCGGACAATTTTCCACGGCCGGCGAACGGCGCGGCGTTTGGCGACGGGCCCGCGCCCAGTCGCGGCCGGCGGCCAGCGCGGCGACCGCCTCTTCGGCGGCTTCGAAAAAGGGGAAATCGCTGAGCGTCCGCACCTTTGTGACCAACTCCGGCGCCGTTTGCAGCACGAACACCAGCGGTTTGTCGAACTGCTGGCACAACGCTTTGGCGCGGTGCAGCAGCCGCTCCGGATTGGGGATGAGCCCGACCTGCGGCAACTGAATCAGGCAAACGACAGCATCGGCCTCGGGCGCCGCCATCGCGCCGTCCATGACCGCGAACAGCGACTCGATGTCGAAGAGGACGCCGAGATCGAGCGGATTGCCATAGCGGATGATGTTGGCGTGATCGACCGTCGTGACGAATTTGCGCACGCTCGCCGGCAGTTCCGGCAGCGTCATGCCCGCGTGGCCGCAGGCGTCGGCGGCGATGATCGCCTGGCCGCCCGAGCGGCTGATGACGACGACGCGGTCGCCCTTCATCGTCGGCAGCAGCAGCGCCTTGATCGTGGCGACGGCGTCCGACAGGCTCGCGGCCCGCATCGCCCCGGCCTGCTTGATCGCGGCGTCGACCACCGCGTCGTTGTTGACCAGCGCCGCAGTGTGGCTGCTGGCGATTTCGCGGCTGGCCTCGCTGGTGTTGGCCTTGTGCACGACGACCGGCTTCGGGCAGGCGCGCAACGCTTCGTACAGCTCGCGCCCGCGGCCCGCCGATTCGAGATAGGCGAGCGCCACGCCCGTGCCGTCGTCGCCGCTGAAGAAGCGGATCATGTCGACTTCGTCAACGTCGGTTTTGTTGCCGATCGACGCAAATTTCGCGAGGCCGACGCAATTCTCGCGGAACAAATGGGCGTACAGCAGGCCGACGCCGCCCGATTGCGTGATGAGGCTCACCGGCCCCTTCGGCGGCTGCGGCATCATCGGAAACGGCACGGCCAGACCGTTGCCGGTGTTGACGACGCCGATGCAATTCGGCCCGATGAACCGGATGCCGTATTTCGCGGCGACGGCCTGAACTTCCGCCTGCAATGCGGCGCCGGCCGCGTCGAGTTCCGCGAAGCCGCCCGACTCGATGATGACCCGTTTCACGCCCGCGCGGCCGCATTGGTCCATTACGGCCGCGACCGTCGCCGCCGGCGTGAGAATCACGGCCAGATCGACGTCGCGGCAATGGTCGGGCAGGCTTTCGTAGATGCCGTGGCCGGCGAGTGCGCCGCCGCCGCGGCCGATCAGCGTGATCCGCCCCTGATAACCGTATTGCAGCAGGTTGGTGAGGATGCGCGCCCCGAGGTTGCCGGGCCGGGTCGACGCGCCGAAAATCGCAATGTGCCGCGCCTCAAAAAAACCGCGCATGCGGCTCTCCCCGTTCGATTTTCGTCCACGCTAGCGGGCGCCGCGGCGAGCGTCAAGGCAACGCCGCGCACGCATTTCCGGCATGGAGACGTTTTTCTTGACAGATGCTCGGCCGTCGAAACGGTCGGCATAAATGGGGCACAACCCCATGGAACCAAAAAAGGAGGTCGGTCCGAGGAAGATTGCAACGCAACAACCGCCGGCCGCCGGTGCGCTCGCTGTCTGGCACGACCGGTCACGCGTGGCTGGCGCAGGTGGAACTGCCGGCGCCGTTCCGGAGCACGTTGAACGGGCGGCTGGCGGTCGAGGCCGAGGCGGCTCGGCAAATCGAGGGCTGCGAGAAAGAGGCGAAGATGAGGTTGGGACGCAAACTGGCCGCGAGGGTCCGGGCGATGGCCATCCGCCGGGAGGATTTTGTGGTGAATCGTTTGGTCTGGCGCGCCGCCGCAGCGGCGTGACCGCACCCGGAGAACGACGCCCGCGGCGGGGCGCCTTTGATCCGTCAAAATAATTCAATAATACTTCACGCGGCGTGTGACGCCGCCTCGCGCATTTTGCTATAATCGCCGGCACACGTGACGAAATCGGCCCGGGGCGTTCGGCCCGGGCGCAGTTCGCGAAAGGACTCTTTCCATGAACGCGCCTCTTTTCCGCCGCCGGTTCCTGGCCCGTTTCTTCCTTTTTCCTTTTTCCTTTTTCCTGCTTTTCGCTTGCGTGCCGGCCAAATGGGTCGCGCCGCTGACCCGCGGGGAAATCGAGAGCGCGAATTATCGCGCCCGCTGTCCGGCGCTGACCAAAGACATTCCCTACGTGGAAAACGGCGACGAGTTTCAGCGCCTGGACGTCTACGGCCTGCCGCGAAATTCGCTCGCGCCGGTCGTCGTCTTCATTCACGGCGGCTATTTCCAGACCGGCAGCCGCACCGAGTACGCGTTGCTGGCCGCAACGCTCGCCCCGCTCGGCATCGTCACCGTGCTGATCGACTACCGGATGTATCCCCAGGTCCGCTATCCGGCGTTTTGCGAAGACGCCGTCGCGGCGCTGAACTGGGTGGGCGCCCACATCGCCGATTACGGCGGCGACCCGACGCGCCTCTTCGTCGCCGGCCATTCCGCCGGCGGCACGATCGCCGCCGACCTGGTCGTCAACGAGCGCTTCCGGCGGCAGTTGCACTTCGATATTCGCCATCTGCGCGGGGCGATTTTGATGAGCGGGGCCTACGATTTCGGTCCCGGAAATTTGCTCGACGTAAAGATTTTGCACGAGATCATGGGCGACGAGGCGAATTACCAGGATTCGCAGCCGATTCATCACGTGCGCGTCGATGCGCCGCCGCTGCTGATCGTCAACGGCGATCGCGACACGCTGACCAGCGAGGTCCAGGCGGCGCGGTTTGCGCAAGCGATGCGCGCCGCCGGCGCCGACGTGCGCTACGCGAAGCTGGTCGGCGGCGACCACTACTCGGTCGTCATCGACATGACGCCGTCGGTCAAAGGCCCGGTCTACACACTTTTCAGAGATTTCGTGCTGGCCACGCCGCAATGAATCGCGCGCGAACGCCGCGAAGGCGCCTAATACGATTCCGGCTTCATCATCCAGACGCCGTCGACCTTTTTCCACATTTCGGTTTCGTGGATGCGGTGGCGCCAAACGAGATACACCGTGCCCCAGATCGTCACTTCGACGCGCGCGATCACTCCGTTCTGCTCGACGAGGATCTTGCCGACCTCGTATTTTTGCACGTACTCGCGTTGGAATTTCGACTGGCGGAACAGGCTGGCGTAGATGGCGGTGAAGTCGCTGCGGTCTTTGTCGTTCTCGAAGAACTCGGAAATGCGGCTCTTGGTCAGATACGTCGTCAGCTTCGCGCTTTCGAAGCGGTTCCAGAGCGCCTCGGTTCGGCCGCGCAGCACCGTAATGTCGTTGCCGACCTCCGACGCCGGCAGACTCGGGCGATTCAGTTCGTCGAGGCGAAGATTGGTCGACGTCAGCGAACAGGCCGGCAGCAAAGCGGCGAGCGCAAGCAGAAACAGCAGCCCGTATTTCATTTCCGCTTCGCCTTTCTCTTCACGACCGCGGCCCGCGGCGCCGGCGGCGCCGGCGCCGCCACGGCCACGCCGAGCAACCGGTCGCGCCGGCTCTTCCACACCCACAGCGCCACGGCCGCCGCGGAAAAGATGACGCCCGTCATCTGGCTTTCCGAGAGGCTGACGCCGTACACGCCGTGGGCCATTTCCTTGAACGTGTTGGCCCACAGCAACAAGCCGAACAGCCCGCCGGCCGTCTTTGCCGTCAGACCCGGCGTGGCGTGGAAGGTGAACAACGCGGCAAAACCGCGCGGATCGTCCCGCCAGAATTCCAGGACAAAGCGCAACGCCGAATAGAGAATGACGAACGCCGCCAGCACCTCGCCGCGAAACGTCCGCCGCCGGCGCAGATACAACCACAAAAACAGGAAGATCGCCAGACAGCCCAGCGCCTCGGCCGGCTGCGTCGGATAGAGCGGCGTGCCGGCGACGCCGATCGTCCCCGGCGGAAAGGTGATCGCCGCGAAGAAGTCGGGCGGACACGGCTTGCCGTAGCAGCAGCCGACGAGCGTGCAGCCGGTGCGGCCGAACATCAGGCCCAGGGCGATCGACGGCGAAATGATGTCGGCCATCTGCCAGAAATCGAATTTCGTCAGCCGGCAATAAATGATGCTGGCGGTCACCGCCGCGACGAAGCCGCCGTAATAGACGAGGCCGCCCTCCCAGATCTTGAACGCCGACAGCAGCCGCGGCGGCGACAACTCGTGCCAGAAGACGACGACGTGCCACACGCGCGAACCGATGACCGAGGTGAGAATGATCCAAAAACTGAGATCGGAAACGCGGTCGGGATCCTCGCCGAGCCGCGCCGCCTCGCGCCGCGCGAAAAACAGGCCGACGATGAACGCGGTCGCCAGCATAAAGCCGTAGGAATGCAGGGCGAACGGGCCGAGTTCGTGGTTGAAGATTCGCCACGGACCAAATTGCATCAGGATCGGATACATGGATCAGCCGCCTTGCGGGCGCCGCGCCGGCCGGTCCGCGCGAAGCATGTCGAGGGCAAACAGCGCCACGCCCGCGACGATGGCCATGTCCGCCACGTTGAACGTCGGCCACGCATAATCGCGGACATAAAACCGGAGAAAATCGACGACCGCCCCGCCGTGCCGCAGGCGATCGAGCAGGTTGCCGAGCGCGCCGCCCAGAATCATCGACAACGCCCCGGCGATCAGCAGTTGGCCGCGTTCGAGGCGCACGAAAAAATAGACGAGCAGGCTGATCGCCGCCACGTTCGCGGCGAGAAAGAAGGCCAGCGGGTTGCCGACGAACAGGCTGAACGCCGCGCCGGAATTGCGCGCGTGGCAGATTTCGAAGAACCCGGGGATCACCGCGATGCCGGCGTCCACCGGCAGGCGGGCGATGATCGCCGCCTTGACCAGTTGATCGGCGACGAGACTCGCGACCGCGCCGATCGCCAACACGCCGTATTTATCGCGCAGAAAACTCATTTGTGCCTCAACCGTCTTGCGGACGCCGCGCCTGCGCGTCCTCCCGCATCATGTCCACCGCGAACATCGCCACCCCGATGACGATCGTGATGTCGGCCACGTTGAACGTCGGCCACGAATAATCGCGGACGTAAAAACGCAGGAAGTCGACGACGAAGCCGTGCCGCACGCGATCCACCATGTTCCCCAACGCGCCGCCGAGAATCATCGACAGCGACGTCGCAAGCAGCAGGTGATGCCGCTCGAGGCGAACGAAATAATAGACGATGAACCCGACCGCGAGCGCGCTGACCGTCATGAAAAACGGCAGCGGATTGCCGCGAAACAAACCGAAGGCCGCGCCCCGGTTTTGCGCGTGGTAAATCTCGAAAAACCCCGGAATCACCGCGATGCCGGCGTCCGCCGGAAAACGCGCGATGACCGCGGCTTTCGTGATCTGGTCGAGCACCAGGCTCGCCACCGTGCCGATCGCCATCACGCCGTATTTGTCCTTGAGACGATTCATCCTGGACCCGGGGCCGCGGCGCCCAGCGCCGCCGCGCAACGCGCGCACAATTCGGGGTGATCGCGGCCGACCGTCGCGTCGCGATTCCAGCACCGTGGACACTTCGGCGCTTTCGTCGGTTCAAGCCCGACCCGCAGGCCGCCCAGCGCCGCGCTTTCCGCCGCCGTCGCCCCGGGCAACTCCGCCGCGATCGCGACCGACGCCGCCTTGAACCACCGCGCCAACTGCGCGCCGTACGCCGCCAGCCAGCCGCCCGCCTCGCCGCCGGCGGCGATGACGATGTCCGCCTCGGCGCTTTCGCGCAGCCGGCCTTGATTGCGCGCTTCCTCGACGGCCTTGGTGACGACGCCGCGCGCTTCGAGAATCTGCCGCCAGCGCTCCTGCAACGCCGGGTCGAGCCGCGCGGGCTTCGCCGGGGCGAAGAGCGCCAGGTGCACGCTTTCGGTCTCGTGGTGCGGCAGGTGCGTCCACGCCTCCTCGGCGGTGAACGAAAAGATCGGCGCCATCAGCCGCAGCATCTCATCGGCGATGAGGTAGATCGCCGTTTGCGCATTGCGGCGGGCCGGGGCGTCGACCGGGTCGGCGTAAAGGGTGTCTTTCACGACGTCGAGATAGAAGCTCGACAGATCCACCGAGCAGAAGCCCAGCAGATGGTGATAGACGAGGTGGAACTCGTAGTCGTCGTAGGCTTTGTAGAGGCGCTGTTTGACCTCTTCCCATTGGCCGAGAATCAGTTTTTCGAGTTCGCCCAGGCGCGCTTCGTCGACCGCGTGCCGTTGCGGATCGAAGCCGTCGAGGCAGCCGAGCATGAAGCGCACGGTGTTGCGGACCTTGCGGTAGCCGTCGACCAGGCCCGCGACGATCTTGTCGGAAATGCGGATATCTTCGCGGTAATCGGCGCTGGCGGTCCACAGCCGCAGGATTTCGGCGCCGTATTTGTTGATGATGTCGTCCGGCGGAATCGTGTTGCCGAGGCTTTTGGACATCTTGCGGCCGTCGCCGTCGACGACGAAACCATGGGTCAGCACGGCCTTGTACGGGGCGCAGCCGCGCGTGCCGACCGCCGCCAGCAACGTGCTGTGGAACCAGCCGCGGTGCTGGTCGGAGCCTTCGAGGTACAGGTCGACCGGCGCGCCGAGCTGCGGATCGGTTTCGCAGACCGCCGCGTACGACACGCCCGAATCGAACCAGACGTCGAGGATGTCGCGCTCTTTGGCGAACTCGCCGCCGCCGCATTTCCGGCATTGGAAACCGGCGGGCAGCAGGTCTTTCGCCGAGCGATCGAACCAGGCGTCGGCGGTTTCCTTCTCGAAGATGCCGGCCACGTGGTCGATCAATTCCTTGGTTTGGTGCAATTCGCCGCACTTCGCGCAGGTGAAGGCGATGATCGGCACGCCCCAACTGCGCTGCCGGCTGATGCACCAATCGGGCCGGTTCTCGACCATGCCGTAAATGCGGTCGCGGCCCCAGCCCGGAATCCACTGCGTTGCCTCGATCGCCGCGAGCGCCTTCCGGCGCAGGTCGTTGGCCGCCATCGAGATGAACCATTGCTCGGTCGAACGGAAGATGATCGGGTTCTTGCAGCGCCAGCAATGCGGATACTGGTGCTCTTCGATGTGCACGCCGAGCAGGTTGCCGGTTTTTTTCAGCGCGTCGTTGACCGCGTCGTTCGCGCCGAAGACATACACGCCCGCCCACTGCGGCACTTCCTTCGTGAAGCGGCCCTGATCGTCGACCGGCGAGTAGGCGGGCAAGCCGTAATGCAGGCCGACTTCGTAGTCTTCGTGGCCGTGCCCGGGCGCGATATGGACGATGCCCGTGCCCGAATCGAGCGTCACGTACTCGGCCAGCACGATGATGCTGTCGCGCAGGTCGAGCGGGTGTCGCGCCCGCCGCTTCTCGAGCGGCGCGGCTTTGAACTTCGCCAAAATTTTGAGCGGCTTGCCGAACAGATCCATGCAGAACGGCGCGAGCGACTCGGCGAGAATCCAGGCCTCGCCGTCGCCGGCGTCGACCAACGCGTAGTCGAATTCCGGATGGAACGCCAGCGCGAGGTTCGCGGGGATCGTCCAGGGCGTGGTCGTCCAAATGAGGACGCTGACCTTGCGGCCCTTCGCCTCGGGGATGACGTCGGTCACGTCGTCGATCACCGGAAACTTGACGTAGATGCTCGGCGTCGAATGGTCTTGATACTCGACCTCGGCCTCGGCGAGCGCGGTGACGCAACTCGCGCACCAGTACACCGGCTTGCGGCTCTTGAACACGCTGCCCGCGCCGACGAACTTGCCCAACTCGCGCGCCGTGATCGCTTCGTATTGCGGCGCCATCGTCACGTACGGCTTTTCCCACTGGCCCAGGCCGCCCAGGCGCTTGAATTCCGCGCGCTGCACGTCGATGTAGTGGTTGGCGTAGGTGCGGCACCGCCGGCGGAAAGCGCCTTCCTCGCCGGGCTTCGGCTTGGCTTCGTCCTGCTCCTTCAGCATGGCGTTTTCGATGGGCAGGCCGTGGCAATCCCACCCGGGCACGTAGGGCGCAAGGCGGTTCTGCATCGTTTTCGATTTGACGATGATGTCTTTGAGCACTTTGTTCAGCGCGGTGCCGAGGTGAATGTGGCCGTTGGCGTACGGCGGGCCGTCGTGCAGCACGAACTTCGGCCGGCCGGCGCGGGCCGCGAGGATGCGGCGGTAGAGGTCGGACTGGTCCCACGCCGCGAGCATGATCGGCTCGCGCTTCGCCAAATCCGCCTTCATCGGGAAGTCGGTTTTGGGCAGCAGCAGCGTGTCTTTGTAGTTGCGCTTTTCCCCGCTCATAGATGTCGCCTTTCGTCCGCCCTTCAAAGGGACGGATTTCGAACGGTAGAACATAGCAAAATTCGCCCGGCAGTCAACCGAGAGCCGAACCGGCGCCGTGCCGCGGGATTCGCGCCTGTTTGTTATTTTGTATTGCCTGCGCCGCGAGCCCCGAATCCCGAATCCCGAATCCCGGGCCGCCGCCGGCGCTCAGTCAGCCGAATCGTCGTCGCCGTCGGGCGCCAGGCCGCTCTGTTCGTCGACGATCCGCACGGCGCCCACCGGCATCAAAACGCCGCAGTTTTGGCCGGTCTCGGACGTCAGCATAAAGCCCCACATGAAGCCTTGAATGCCCTGGGCGGTCAGGCAACCGGAGTAGATCTCAGGGCTTTCGTAATTGCAGCCGAAATCCGTGCCTTTCAGGTCCACGAAGACCGAGAAACATTGCCCGCTGCCGGAAATGAACGCGCCGAGCCCCGTACCGCTGTCGTTCGAGCCCGGGGTCGTATCGGTGAAGTCTTCCGTGATGCCGCCGGCCGCCGTCTGGTTGTAAAAATGAAACTTGCATTCGTCTTTGTGCGCGCCGACGTCGTTGTCGGGCGTGTCGTAAACGACGACCAGGCTATTCGCGATGTAGTACCCGGTGATGTTCGGCGGATTGCTGCCGGGATAGATCTTCATCCCGTCTTTCTCCAACGTATCGATGTCTTGCTGGCTCAGAAACGCGCTCACCCCGGGCGGTAGACTGCCGCTGTCGTCGTCGGCCGGCGATTGATCGTCGTCGGCGGGCGCTTGGTCGTCGTCGGCCGGCTGGCTGCTCGAACCGCTGCTGCTCTTGCCGCTGCACGAGACGCTCACGACGGCGCCGACGCACAACAAAGCCAACAGCGCCAGAAAAAGAGTTCTGTTCATTGTTTTCTCCTTTGCAGCCGCTTGCCTCCGTTTCGCGTGTTTTCTGCTCTCCGCGCCAACGGAAAGACGGTTGCCAGCACATTACGCGCCCGCCGCCCGGGCGGCGTCAAGATGAGCCGGCGGCGCCGGCCGCTCTGTAAGAGCGCCTTTCTAGGCGCGATCCTGCGGACGGCGACGCCCGCCGGGCGTAGAGGCGCCGCTTGCCGCGCCCCCCATTAAAAGACCGCCATGCGAAACGCGGTATTTTTGCAACAACCTATCGCACTGCCCATTGCCCGCCGCCCACTGCCCACTGCCCGCTTTCTTTGCGTTGCCGCCCCGTTCAAGACAACTTTTTTCGAACGGCCCCTCGCGCCCATTTTGGTAGGCCGTTGACCCACGCCGGGTTGGTGCGCCCCGCGCGTCTGACCTGTCCGCGACCGGACCAGCGGGCGGTTAAATCGTTCGCCGTCGACTTTCCGGCCGCGCGAAAACGATTCGTTGACGGCCCGCGGCGGTCCGTGTAAACAGCGTAACGAACTGCCGGCCGCATTCTTCAACCGAGTGCCGGGCCGGCGGCGATTTTTCGTGGAACGAACGACCAAAAATCGAAACCGGAGGCTGTCCGATGAAACGCGTTAGTTGGCCCTTGTTCCTGCTCCTGACGATCGTCTTGCTCGCCGGCGCCGCCTGCGGCAGTTCCAGCAGCACGAGCAGCGCCCGCCATCCGGCAGTAGACGACGACAACGACAACGACGACGACAACGACGACAACGACGACAACGACGACAACGACGATAACGACGACAACGACGATAACGACACCGTTGACGACGATGACGACAACGACGACAACGACAACGACAACGACGATAACGACGATAACGACGATAACGACGATAACGACGACGATGACGATGACGATGACGACAACGACAACGACGACAACGATGACGACGATAACGATGACGACGATAACGACGACGATGACAACGACAATGACAACGACGCGACCCCGGAATGGACGGCGATGACGAACGCCAACGCGGACAGCGGGTCGTTATCCGGCGTGTGGGGAAGCTCGGCCTCGGACGTGTTCGCCGTCGGATTTGACGAAACTTCCGTACAGGCGACGATTTGGCATTACAATGGTTTCTCGTGGGCCGCGATGATGAACCCCAGCAGGGACCGAGTGCCGTTGTACAGCGTTTGGGGAAGCTCGGCCTCGAACGTGATCGCCGTCGGATTTGACGCCGATTCCCAACAGCCGGCGATTTGGCAGTACAACGGTTCCTCGTGGGCGGCGATGACGAACGCCAATACGGACACAGTGCTGTTGTTTAGCGTTTGGGGAAGCTCGGCCACCGACGTGTTTGCCGGCGGACAGGACAACACTTTCCAACAGGGAGTGATTTGGCACTACGACGGTTCTTCGTGGGCCGCCATGACGAACGGCGACATAGACAATATGGCCGATATGTTGTTCATGGGCGTCTGGGGAAGCTCGTCCTCGAACGTGTTTGCCGTCGGACACGACGGCTCGGACGGCCTCGCAGCGATTTGGCGCTGCGACGGTTCCTCGTGGACGGCGATGACGGACGCCAACGCGGACGTTGAGGAACTGATCGGCGTCTGGGGAAGCTCGCCCTCGAACGTGTTTGCGGTCGGATACGACGACTCGGACGACCTCGCAGCGATTTGGCAGTACGACGGCTCCTCGTGGGCGGCGATGACGGCCTCCAGTATGGACTACATCGAGTTCTTCGGCGTCTGGGGAACCTCCCCCTCGGACGTGTTCGCCGTCGGATATGACGGCGCTGCTTACCCCGCACGGGCGGCGATTTGGCAGTACAACGGTTCCTCGTGGGCGGCGATGACGATCCCCAGCACGGGCCAAGAGACGTTGGACGGCGTATGGGGAAGCTCGGCCACGGACGTGTTCGCCGTCGGATATGACAGTACGAGCGTCAAACCAACGATTTGGCACTACGGCCAATGACGCGGCCTTCCAGGAAACTACGGGCGCTCACCGGTTTTCTGGGTCGTCTAAACCAGGGACCGTCGCCAGTTTTTCGGTGGCTCGCGAAGAAGACCGGCAAAAACGGGCGCCTGTCCCTGGTTTCCGCCGGGAACGGCGGCATGATGCCGTTCGCCGCCAAACACCAACTGGAGATTTCGTTATGCCGGCGCCGGACCTTGCCGGGAGCGCCTTGCCAGTCCTGTGTTCAAATCGGTGTTGGTATAAGCGCCTTGCCAGTCCTGTGTTCAAATCGGTGTTGGTATAAGCGCCGGTCTCCAGGCCGGCCCCGAAAATTACCCGCACCGCAGGCGCGGCCCGACGTAGGGGCACAGCGTGTTGTGCCGTTCCGGTCGCGCG
>CAZHPN010000112.1:0-20208 GCA_964534375.1 uncultured bacterium
CGCTGCTACGAGCTCCCTTAAGGAGCTCTTCGCCCGTCCTGTGTTCAAATCGGTGATGGTATAAGGTCTGCGCGACCAACAAAGAGCGCAATTCTGCGCCACTTGAAGCATCGCCGCTTTTAATCCTAAAGCCTACGCCCCGTCGCGGGGAGGGGCTCGCGATTGGGCGGCAAACGCCGCCCAATATTCGATTCGCGCCGTTGCGCGAATGATGAACCCAGGCGCGTACCCGTGCCCGCGTTAACGGAACGTCCGCAATGCAGCGAAACGCGCCACATTTCGCGGCTCTTTGCCGCGAATTCCTAAGAAGGCAAAGAAGCCTGCACGCTGACCGCGGTCGCTCGCTGTTCGCTGTTCGCTGTTCGCTGCTCGCCGCCCCGATTGCTTTGGGCCGCCGTTCCGCTAATTTGACGGCATGAGTCCGAACGGCAATCGGCGCGCTGCGCCGCGTTGGTGGAAACGCCTGCTGGCCGCGACGGTGAGTCTGGCGCTGGCGCTGGCGGCGCTGGAATTCGGGTTTTTCGCCTACCAGCACGTTCGTTTTCGTGAGCCGCCCGCGCCGCTGCCGGCGTCCGGAAAGCCGCCGCTGACGATCGTTTGCGCGGGCGACAGCTACGTGCAGGGCGTCGGCGCGTCGTCGGCCGTACACGCCTATCCGGCGCAGCTCGAGCAGATCTTGGCGCAACGGCTGCCGGGCCGCGCGGTGCAGGTCGTCAATATCGGCTCGGGCGGGCACAACACGTCGGAGGTGCTCGACGACTTGCAAAAGGCCCTGCCGCGCTTGCCGCGCCGGCCGGAACTGGTCGTCGTCACCTGCGGCATCAACAATTTCTGGAACCTGCACCTATCGAGCGCGTTGGAAGAGGGCTACGCCGAACTGCCGGTCAGCAAACGGTGGCTGCGCAAGCTCGAAGCGGCGCACGTCGGCAAAATGGCGGTCATTCTCTGGGAGAACGCCCGCTCGCTCGCGCGCCAATTGGCCGCGCAGGAAAATTGGTTGAGCGAGGAGCAAAAATCGGTGTCGCTGTTCGACGAGAAAAATCCGGTCGAGATGGCCTTCGTGCGCGCCTGGATTCAGCACGATCTCGTCGCGATCGGCCATGCCGTGCAAGCGGCCTGCGCGCGGCCGGTGTTCACCCAATACGTCATCGGCAAGACCAACGAACTGGTCGCGCAAACGGCGCGCGACAACGATTTTGCGGTCTGCCCCTCGCCGGGCCATAGCGATATTTGGGAAAAGGCGGAGCAGTTTGCGGCGGACGGATGGCATTTGAACGATCGGGGCTACGCGGCGTATGCGAGGAAGGTGGCGGACTGCGTGGCGCCGTTTGTCGGCGAGTAGTCAGAAGACAGAAGTCAGAAGGGCCTTTTGCAAACTTTCCTCGCGACGTCAGCCCCTGACGGGGCTTTTCGGCGGGCAGCGCACCCGGGCGCGGCAAGCGGCGCCCCTACGTCACGCCAGCGCTGCCTTCTGCTGATAGATCTTCAGGTTGTCACGCAGTTCGAGCACCGCGGCGGCCGACTCGTCGAGCTTTTTCTTTTCCTCGGCGGTCAGTTCCAGCTCGAAGATTTTCTCGACGCCGTAGCCGGAGAGCAAGATCGGCACGCCGAGGTAGATGCCGCGGTGGCCGTATTCGCCTTCGAGGTAGGCGGCGCACGGCACGATGCGTTTGGTGTCTTTGATGATCGCCTCGACCATCTGCACGGCGCTGGCGCCCGGCGAATTGAACGCGCTGCCGGTCTTGAGCAGCGAGACGATTTCGCCGCCGCCGTTGCGCGTGCGTTCGACGATGGCCGCCAGGCGATGCGGCTTGATCAGCATCTCGATCGGCACGCCGCCGACGGTGCAGTAGCGGATCAGCGGCACCATGGCGTCGCCGTGGCCGCCGAGCACCAGGGCCGTGACGTCTTCGATCGACACGCCGAGTTCCCAACTGATGAACGTGCGAAAGCGGGCGGTGTCGAGAATGCCGGCCATGCCGATCACCCGCTGCCGCGGGAAACCGGACACCTCCAGCGCCACGTGGCACATCGCATCGAGCGGATTGCTGACGATAATCAGCACCGCCTTCGGGCTGCGCGGGGCGACCTGCTCGACGACGGATTTCATGATCGCCTCGTTGGCGAACAACAGATCGTTGCGGCTCATGCCCGGCTTGCGCGCCATGCCCGCCGTAATGACCACGACCGTCGAATTCCTGGTTTCCTCCCAATCGTTCGTGCCCACGACCTTGCAGTCGAAGCGCACCAGCGGCCCCGCCGCCGCCATGTCGAGGGCCTTGCCCTGCGGCATGCCGTCGACCACGTCGATCAGCACGATATTTCCCAGGTCGGCCGCGGCGGCCCACGCCATCACCGACGAGCCGACATTGCCGGCCCCGACGATCGTTATTTTCTTGCGCATCGGAAGTTCCGCCTTTGAAAAACGTGGCTGGTTTCGAAGCTGAACGGCAACTTGCCAGAACCGCCGGCAATCGCCTATTCTCTGTCCCCGGATGACTCGAATATGGGTGTCGATATGGCCAAAGTCAAGTTGACGCAGTTCTCGCACGGGGCCGGCTGAGCCTGCAAACTGGCTCCGGGCGAGCTGGCGAAAGTACTGGCGAGGCTGCCGAAGCCGACCGATGCGCGGGTCCTGCTGGGCCAAGGCGACGACGCAGGCGTGTACCTGCTGCGGGACGACCTTGCCCTCGTGCAAACGGTCGACTTTTTCACGCCCATCGTCGACGACCCCGTCGCGTTCGGCGCCATCGCCGCGGCCAACGCCCTTTCCGACATTTTCGCGATGGGCGCGACGCCGCTGACCGCGCTGAACATCGTCGCGTTCCCGCAAAAAGGCCCGCCCGGCCTGGAGGTCTTGTCGCAGATCCTCGAGGGCGGCTATCGCAAGGCCGCCGAGGCCGGCGCGGCGATCATCGGCGGCCACACGGTCGACGATCCGGAGCCGAAGTACGGCCTCGCGGTGACGGGCGTCGCGCATCCTGCCGACCTGCTCACCAAAGCCGGCGGGCGGCCGGGCGACCTGCTGGTTTTGACCAAGCCGCTGGGCGTCGGCATCCTCGCGACCGCGTTGAAAGCGGGGATGGCCCCGCCGGAAACCGAAGCGTTGCTGATCGAAATTTGTTCTTTCCTTAATGATCGCGCCGCGCGGGCCGCCCGGCGTTTCGGGGCGCACGCGTTGACCGACGTCACCGGCTTCGGCCTGATTCTGCACGCGATGGAAATGACCGAAAAAAGCGGCGTGGGCGCGGAATTGTGGCTCGAGCGGCTGGCGTGGCTGCCGGGCGTCCGCGAGTGCGCCGCGCTGGGGTTGGTCCCCGGCGGCGGCTACGCCAACCGCGATTTCGCCGCGGCGCGGCTCACGGCCGACGCGGCGATCGGCGCCGACGAACTGCTGCTCGTCAACGACCCGCAAACCAACGGCGGCCTCTTGATGGCCTTGCCGCCGGAGAACGCCGACGAGGCCGTCGCCGCCTTGCGCGCCGATGGCATGCCCGCCGCCGCCGTCATCGGCCGGCTCACCGGCGAACGCGGCGTCTTCCGCCTGCGGCCCGGGCGTTGACGTGCGCCTCCGGAATCTCGATTTCGGCGAACGCACGCCGGTGGCCCTGGCGCCGCTCGCCGGCTACACGGACGCCGCGTTTCGCGCGATCTGCCGGCGCTTCGGCGCGGATTTGACCGTGAGCGAAATGGTCAGCGCCGACGGGTTGACGCTGGCGCGCCGCGCCTCGAAGGGCTTTCGCAAAACCATGGGACTGCTCGCCGCGGAGGCGGACGACCATCCGTTTGCCGCGCAGTTGTTCGGCAAGGATCCGCCGCGCCTGGCCGAAGCCTGCCGCATCGTGGCCGGTGAAATGCGTCTCGAACTGATCGACCTGAACGCCGGCTGCCCGGTGCGCAAGGTCGTCGCCAGCGGCCACGGCGTCGCGCTGATGCGCGACCCGCCGCTGCTCGGCCGGATCGTCGCCGCCATGCGCGCCGCGACCGACCTGCCGCTGACCGTCAAGCTGCGCGCCGGGGCCGAAACGGTCAACGTCGTCGAATGCGCCCGCGTCTGCGAACAGGAAGGCGCCGACGCGCTCGTCATCCACCCGCGCACGCGGGCGCAACTTTTCGCGGGCCGCGCCGAGTGGCCGTTGATCGCGCAGGTCAAGCAGGCGACGCGGCTGCCCGTGATCGGCAACGGCGACGTGGCCGCGCCCGACGACGCCCTGCGCCTGCGCCGCGAAACCGGCTGCGACGGCGTGATGATCGGCCGCGGGGCCGTGGCGCGGCCGTGGATTTTTGCGCAAGTGCGCGCGGCGCTGGCCGGCGAACCGGTTCCGCCCGATCTCGACGGTCCGGCGCGCCTGGCGGTCTTGCGCGACCTGGCCGCGCTGCTCGAAGCGCGCAAGGGCGAACTGCGCGCGGCGAAGGAAATTCGCAAATTCGCCCTGTATTTCGTCAAGGGCCTGCCGGGGACGGCCGCGGCCCGCCGCGGCATCGCCGGCGCGCCGACCGTCGCGGCCCTGCTCGAACTCGCGGCGGCGGCGCTGGGCGCGGCCCGGAAAGGCGAATGCGATGGCTGATCCACTCGACAAAAATCTGGCGGCCGCCTTCGATGAATTTTGCCTGCGGGTGCTGCGCTCGATGCCGGCGGATCGGCCGGGCGACGCGCACCGCACGGTCGTCGGGCTGCTGGAAACACGGCTGCTGCGGCTGGCGTTGCGCGAGTGCGGCGAAAATCAAACCGCAGCGGCCCGGCTGCTCGGCCTGCACCGCAACACCCTGCGGCAGAAACTTCGTGATTGCCGAAAGTTAGTGGGCGATTAGGGCTTGATTCCCCCTGGCTTCTTGACTAAGAATTGAGTGTTGAGGGACGGGCCTTTCGTTCAAAAAGGAAGCTGTGACGCTTTCTTCCGCTTTTGAAATAAGGGCGAAACGACCTCACAGGGCCGGTAAATAGAAAGAATCGGGGATTCAAAGTAAGACCAACGGGAGGGCGCCGCGCTGATCTGCGCGGCGTTTGGGGACGAGGGCGAGTCGTTTGCGCCGAGAACCGTTGGTGCTGTGCATCGCCGGATTCGATCCGACAGGCGGGGCGGGGTTGCTGGCGGACGCGCGGGCGTTGGCGTCGGAAGGGGTGCGCGTCGCGGCGGCGATCACGGGTTTGACGCGCCAGCGGCCGATCGACGAAGCAACAATCGAACAACTGATGGAACCTGTGAAAGTCGGCGAAGTTGTCTCGACGTTGATGCAGGACTTGGCGCCGGATGCCGTGAAAATCGGTATGCTCGGCTCCGCGGCGACCGCGCACGCTGTGGCGCAGGCGCTGGCGCCGTTCGCCGGGCGCACGCCGATTATCGTGGATCCGGTGCTGGCCGCCGGCGCCGGCGGGCGATTGGCCGACGACGAAACCGCCGCGGCGCTGCTGGCCGAACTGGCGCCGCTGGCGACGCTGGTCACGCCGAACATCCCGGAAGCGGAATTGCTGACGGGCGTGCGCATTGACGGGCCGGCGAAGATGGAAAAGGCCGCGCGGCGCTTGTGCGAGCGCGGCGCGAAGTGGGCGCTGGTGAAGGGCGGGCACCTCGCCGGCGACCCCGTGGACGTGCTGGTGGGACCGGCGACGGTCCGCCGCTGGCGCCGCCGCCGGCTGGCGACGCGGACGGTGCACGGCACCGGCTGCACGCTGTCGTCGTTGATCGCCGGGGCGCTGGCGCAGGGCCAGCCGATTCCGGAGGCGGTCGCGCGGGCCGCACGGCGGCTGCGCCGCGGCATCGCGACGGCCTGGCCGCCGCTGCCCGAGGGGTGGATGTTTTTGGGGCCGATGCGCTGACGGCAACGGTCGGGCGCCTGTGGGGGAACGCAAGCGAGATGCAGGGGAACACCCAAAATCCGGCCGACCGCGAATTTCGCCACCCGCCGATGAGCGCGCGGGAAATGGAATGGCGCGGCTGGGACCAATTGGACGTGATCCTGATCACCGGCGACGCTTTCATCGATCATCCGTCGTTCGAAATCGCCATCATCGGCCGCATTCTGGAGGCGATGGGCCTGCATGTCGGTTACATCGCCCAACCCGATTGGCGCGTCGCTGCGGAACTGACCAATCTCGGCCCGCCGCGCCTCTTCTACGTCGTCAGCGGCGGCAAGAGCGACTCGATGATCGCCAACTACAGCCCCACGCGGCGGCCCCGCAAAATCGACTTTTTCAGCCCCGGCCGCCTGCCCGGCTTGCGGCCCGACCGCGCCGCGGCGGCCTACGCCGGTTGGTGCAAGTCCGTTTATCCCGACTCGATCGTCATCATCACCGGCGTCGAGGCGACCGGCCGCAAACTCGCGCACTTCGATTACTGGGACGACGGCCTGCGGCGCGGCCTGCTCGCCGATTGCCCCGCCGACCTGGTGGCCTACGGCCCCGGCGAACGCGCCGTTTCGCAGATCGCCCAGATCGCGGCGCGCGGCGGCTCGGCGCGCGACTGCCGCGGCATCCGCGGCATCGTCTATCGGCTGGCGCGCGAGGAACTGCCCGAGGCCGAGCGTCTGCTGCCGCCGGATTTCGCCGAATTGCCCAGCTATGCGACGCTGCAACTGGCCAAACCGGCGCTGGTCGACGCCTTTCGCCTCGAATACGCGAACGCCGACTACCACCGCAACCCGCGCGCGCTCGTGCAGCGCTATGACGATTGCATCCTGGTGCAGACCCCGCCGCAGCGCCCGCTGACGACGCTGGAAATGGACCGCATTTACGCGCTGCCGTATTCGCGCACGCCGCACCCGCGCTACCGCGAGGCCGGCCCGATCCCCTCGTTCGAAACCGTGAAATTCGCCCTGACCACGCACCGCGGCTGCTTCGGCGATTGCACATTTTGCAATATGCGGCAGCACGAGGGCCGGCACATCAGCCAGCGGAGCCGCGAATCGGTGATCAAGGAAGCGCTGCTCGTTTCCGGCTTCAAGTATTTTCGCGGGTGGATCAGCAATATCGGCGGCCCGGCCGGCAACACGTACGGTTGCGGCTGCCGGCTGAATGTCGACGACAAAACGGGGTGCGATCGCGAGAGTTGCCTGTTGCCCGCGCCGTGCCCGAACTTCCGCCTGGATTGCAGCGAGTATCTGGATTTGCTCCGCGGCGTCCGCGGGGTGGACGGCGTCGAGCGGTGCTACCTCGCGAGCCATCTGCGCATCGACCTGATCGAGCGCGATCCGCTGGGCGACATGTTTTTGGAGGAGATCGTCCGCTATTTTCTCTCGGGCCATTTGAAAATCCCGTTCGATCACGTCGCGGCCGAGGTCAATCGCCGGCTGCGGACGTACGATCGCCCGTGCATCGAGAGCTTCATCGACCGTTTCGAACGGATTCGCCAGCAACTCGGCCTCAATGACGTCACGATCACGCCCTATTTTATCAGCGGCCACCCCGGCAGCCGGATCGAGGACGCGATCGAAATCCCCCTCTTCATGAAGAAGCGCCAGTTGAACGTGTGCCAGATTCAGGATTTCGTGCCGCTGCCCGGCACGGCGTCGGCGGTGATGTACTACACGGGGATCGACCCGTTCACCGGCGACGAGGTGTACCGGGCGATTTCCTTCCCCGAGCGCAAACTGCAGCGCAGCTTGTTCCAGTTCTACAAGCCGCAAAACGAACGCCCCGTCTACGAGGCGCTGAAAGAGGCCAACCGCCTGGACCTCGTCGGCGACGGCCCGGATTGCCTCCTCGCGGCCGAACCCGAGTGGACCGAGTTCGACTGAGGCGGCGGCCGGGCGCCGGCCGGGAGCCGGCCGCGCGCCCGCTTCGAATTGTGATGTCATGAATAGCGCCGCCTCGCGCCCGGCGGGGCGGCGTTTTCCGCGGACCGCTGAAGAGTCATGGGAATTATGGGAGTCATGAGGTTGATGCGGACGCGGTTCCCAGAAGTCCCACAGAAACCGTCGATTTTCTCCGTCATCCACAATGATCGTTGCGCCCGACGTCAAGCGGGCCGCGCCCTTTGATAAGTCATTCCCGCGGAGAGGCTGCCCCCGCGAAGGCGGCGGCGGCAATCCAGGATCATCCGTTGCGCCCCTTGCCACGGCGGCTCCGCCCCGTCACACGTCATTCCCGCGGAAGCGGGAATCCAGGAGCATCACGGCGCCCCCACGATGACACGGCTTCGCCCCTTGAGACGTCATTCCCGCGGAGGCGGGAATCCAGGAGCATCCGTTGCGCCCCCACGATGACACGGCGTCGCCCCTTCAGACGTCATTTCCGCGAAGGCGGGAATCCAGATTCATCACGGCCGCCCCACGTTGGGGCGGCGTCGCATCATCACACGCACACTTCCTCATAAAGGTTGCGCCAATTCGGATTTGTTTTCTCAATCATCTTCATTTTCCACGCGCGATTCGACTTTTTGACTTGTTTCTTGCGCTGAATGGCGCTGACTGCGTTCGAATGTCTTTCGCAATAAACCAAATCGTGAACAGCATATTTCGACGTGAAGCCGTCGGCGACATTGTTCTTGTGCTGCCAGACGCGTTGAGCCAAATTCGACGTAACTCCCACGTACAGCGTGCCGTTGCGGCGGCTGGCCATGATGTAGACGTAGAATTCCTACGTCGTCACGAGTTGTCTCCGCCCTTTCGACTGCGGAACGGACAATGACATATTTCAGATCGGCGCAAAGATCCGGATGATCCTGGATTCCCGCCTCCGCGGGAATGACGTGTAACGGGACGGCGGCGCGCAATCGTGGGGGACGCCACGATGATCCTGGATTCCTGCCTCCGCGGGAATGACGTCTCAAGGGGCGGCGCCGCGTCGTCGTCGGGCGCAACGGACGATCCTGGATTCCCGCTTCCGCGGGAATGACGTCTCAAGGGGCGAATCGGCGTGATCGCTGGGAAAACGACGAATGTTTTGCATCGCCAAAGATGCTCGACAGGCAGTGAATCGCTGCGCCAACGGCGGGAACGTCAGCCGATCCGGCGGGTCGCGCGGCAATCCGCAATCCGCAATCCGCAATCCGCAATCCGCAATCCGAAACTTGCCTTTGGCCGACGGCCGCGCCCCGGTTCCTCTTGTTGACTTTTCCTCGCCGTCGCGTTTTGATTCGCCACGCACGAGCAGATTGGATGGATAGTCGAGACCTTCGCCGTCGAAAAGTGCGATTCCGCGGCGAAGCAGCGGGAGCGCGGATCGAGCCGCGCGGACAAGGAGTCGAAAATTGAAGAACTATTTTTCGCTGGCGCTGCTGCCCGTCGCGTTCTTATTGCTTCTGATGGTTTCCTGCGGCGGCGGCTCCGCCAGCAGCAAGAGCGTTGTTGATGACGACACGTCGGTCGCGGATGACGACGACAACGACGATGACGATGCGAGCCCGCCGGACGACGACGCCTCGCCAGATGATGACGATAACGATAACGATGACGACAACGACGACAGTTCGCCCACAGACGACGACGACGACAACGACGACGACGGCGCAACCAACGTGTTTGCGGTTGGCGCGAATGGTATGATTTTGCATTACGATGGGGCAACGTGGTCGGCGATGACGAGCGGGTCGACGCTGCCATTGGAGTCGGTCTGGGGTTCTTCGGGAAGCGATGTTTACGCCGTCGGCTTTTCGGACGGCAACGCGTCCGCAATTCTGCATTATGATGGTTCGGCCTGGTCGAGTGTGTCGAACGTACCAAACGCCGCGTACGCCGGGCTTGCGGGCATCTGGGGAACGTCGATATCGGATGTGTATGCCGTCGGCTACGACCCGAGTGAAATCGGCATTATCCTCCACTACGATGGGATCGGATGGACGGTTGCGTGGACGGCCGACCCTTCCGTGGGACTTTCCCAGTTTCTGGGGGTTTGGGGAAGTTCCGATGGCGGCATATTTGCCGTAGGCCAGTGGATCGACTACATCACCCCCGGGGGTCCTGGCCTGGTCGGCGGAATGGTTGTGGACAACCCCGGCGGCTCCTGGGGCGCGGCCGGCATCAGCTATGCGTTTCCGCCACTTAGCTCCGTTTGGGGAACCTCGCAGTCAGACGTCTTCGCCGTGGGGTGGGTTCCGACCGACGGCGGCGGACCAGGCGGCGATTTCGTCATGCATTACGACGGCGTATCTTGGTCGAATGTCGCAGTGCCGACGCAAGATGTCGGCGGTGTTTCCGGAATTTGGGGGTCATCGCCGTCCGACGTGTTTGCCGTCGGCGAGTATTACATCACCGGATTTGTGCTCCATTATGACGGCTCATCGTGGTCGCAATCGGCCACCGCGCCCATGGGCCTGGGCGCGATTTGGGGAGCGTCGGCCGCCGATGTCTTTGCGGCCGGCGGAGACGGCAGCGCCGGCTTGATTCTTCACTACGACGGCTTGTCGTGGTCAACGAGTGCCGCCGGGTTGCCAAATTCCCTAAACGCCGTTTGGGGCGTCGCCCGATAAGGCCATCCGCCGATCGGCGATCGCGGCCGGGCTGACGCCGGCGTCCGCCGGCCCGACGGCGGGGAAAAAGCGGAACTAAATCGAATGGATGGCACTTGCCAAACGGCAAGGCTTTTTTTATTCTTCGGCGGCTTTTCGGCGCCAAACCAGTTGGCCGAACGGCGTGTCCGATACGTGATTCGGTGCGGGGAACGTGCGAGATATTTGTCTCATTCAGGGGGTGCGGGATGATCTCCAGCGAGTTGGAAAACCTGGAACGCGAAATTGCGACGCAGGGCGCGTTTGTCGAACGCCTGCTGACCGAGGTCGGCAAACGCATCGTCGGCCAGCGCGCGATGATCGAGCGGATTCTGATCGCCATGCTTGCCGACGGCCACATTCTGCTCGAAGGCCTGCCGGGTCTGGCCAAGACGCTGGCGGTCAAGACCTTCGCCGAGGCGATTGCCGCGCAGTTCGCCCGCATCCAGTTCACGCCCGACCTGCTGCCGGCCGACCTGATCGGCACGATGATCTACCGCAAGGAAACCGGCGAGTTCGTGCCCAAGCTCGGGCCGCTGTTCGCCAACCTGATCCTCGCCGACGAAATCAACCGCGCCCCGGCGAAGGTGCAAAGCGCGTTGCTCGAGGCGATGGAAGAGCGGCAGGTGACGCTGGGCGACGCCAGCCACAAGCTGCCCGCCCCGTTCCTCGTCTTCGCCACCCAGAACCCGATCGAGCAGGAAGGCACGTACCCGCTGCCCGAGGCGCAACGCGACCGCTTCCTGCTGAAGCTGAAGGTCGAATACCCGACCCGCGAAGAAGAGCGCCTGATCATGGACCGCATCGGCGGCGGCGACCTGGCCAAAATCGACAAGGTCATCACGCCGGCCGACCTGACCGCGACGCGCCAGGTGGTCCGGCGCGTGCGCGTCGACGAAAAAATCGTGCAATACATCCTCGACCTGGTTTTCGCGAGCCGGTATCCGGACCGCGTCAAAGGCCTGCAGGATTGGGCGGGGCTGTTCGAATACGGCGCCAGCCCGCGCGCCAGCCTGGCGCTGCTCAACTGCGGCCGCTGCCACGCGTTCCTGCGCGGCCGCGGCTACGTCACGCCGGAAGACGTGAAAGCGATCGGCCCCGACGTGCTGCGGCACCGCATCATCCCCAGTTACGAGGCCGAGGCCGAGGATAAAACGGTCGAGGATTTGGTGCGCGCGATCTTCGACAACGTCGAGGTGCCGTAAGGTGTTTGGCGCGAATGCGGAATGCGGAACGCGGAATGCGGAATGCGGACCGGCCGGCCGGAAATTCCGCATTCGCCATTCGCCATTCGCCATTCGCCGAATCCCGAACCCCGAAACCCGAGACCCGAACCCCGAGTCCCGAAACCCGAGACCCGAATCCCGAGACCCGGACTCCGGAACCCGGAACCCGGAACCCGGAACCCGGACCCCGAACGCCAAATGCTGACCCAAGACGCCATTCGCCGCATTCGCCGCATCGCGATCACCACCCGCAAAGAGGTGGAGACCGGCTTTTCCGGCGCGTACAGCAGCGTGTTCCGCGGCCGCGGTTCGCAGTTCGACCAGGTGCGCCCGTATCAAGAGGGCGACCCGATCCGCGACATCGACTGGAACGTCACCGCGCGCACGGGCGAGCCGCACATCAAGGTTTACACCGAGGAGCGCGAACTCACGCTGCTGCTCGTGGTCGACGTCAGCGCCTCGGGGATTTTCGGCTCGGTCCGCGCCAAGCGCGAACTGGCCGCCGAGACCGCGGCGATCCTCGCCTTTTCGGCGATCTACTCCGGCGACAAAGTCGGCCTGCTGCGGTTCACCGACCGCGTCGAGCAGTACGTGCCGCCGCGCAAAGGCACCTCGCACGTCTGGCGCGTGATCCGCGACCTGCTCGCGGGCACGGCGACCGGCCGCGGCACCAATATCGGCCTGGCGTTGACGCACCTGCGCAAGATCCGCCGGCGGCGCGCGGTCGTCGTGCTGCTCAGCGATTTCCTCTCGCCGCTCGGCTTCGAACGCGAGTTGCGCGCCGTCGCCGGCCGGCACGACCTAGTGGCGGCGGAGATCGTCGATCCGCTCGATCTCGCGCTGCCCAATGTGGGCCTGATCGAGGTCGAAGACGCGGAAGACCGGCGGCGGCTGTGGCTGGACACCTCGCACGCCGGCGTGCAGCGGACCTACGCCGATCGCGCGGCGCGGCGGCGCAAGGCGCTCGCCGACCTCTGCGCGCGCAACGGCGTCGATCTGCTGCCGCTGCGCACCGACGAAGGGGCGGCGCCGGCGCTGACCCGGTTTTTCGAGACCCGCAAACGGAGGCGCCGGTGAGAAAGCGGAACACGCCGGCGAGCGAAAATTCCGCGCGGGCCGCGGCCGCGCGGAAAGATAAGCCCGTGGTACGGGCGCAGGTAGTTAGCCCGGGAATTTATTCCTGGGGTTCGAGCGGTGGTTTTGTTTTGTCCCCCCCAAACTCGCAAAACGGCCGCAGCCGTTTTGCGAGCTTGGGGGGGACAAAGGCGGGAATCCTCCCGGCGGCCTCCCCAGGAATAAATTCCTGGGCTAATCACCTCCGCCCCTCCGGGGCTTTGAAGAGATTGTCGATTTTCTTCGTGCCGGCCGACCGTGCAGGGGCGGGTTCCCGCGCCCAAAAAGATGACGCGCCTGCGGGCGCGACCCCTCCCCAACCCCTCCCCGACGCGGAGAGGGGCTGTTTTTGGGCGGTAAATGCCGCCCGAATGTGGAAGCCCGGGCTTGCTGCGCTAACCTC
This sequence comes from uncultured bacterium, assembly GCA_964534375.1. Taxonomy (GTDB): domain Bacteria; phylum Lernaellota; class Lernaellaia; order Lernaellales; family Lernaellaceae; genus CAZHPN01. Next base: position 13,167 of record CAZHPN010000112.1, read on the forward strand.
CCTCATCATTTGGCTCGTCGCCGCCGCCGCCCAGGCGTCGCCGATCGCGCTGGGCGTTTCGGTGTCGCCGCGCACGGCGCCGGTCGCGGCGAAGGTCCTCTATACGTTCTACGCCGAATGGCCGGACGGCTGGACGGTCACGCCGCCGCGGCTGAAGCCCGAGCAAGACTCGTTCGACGTCGTCAATTGCCGCGAACCGGTTTACGACACTCTCGCTTCGGGCCGGCACCGCCTACGGCTGACGTGCGAGTTGGTCATCTTCGACTCCGGACGCGTCGATCTGCCGGCGCTGAAGACCAAGATCGGCGGCCCCGACGGGCTGACCTACGAAGACACGGCCCCCGATCTGCAAGTGGAGGCGATCGCGCCGCTGGTCGGCGACCAGCCGCGGCCGCTCAAGCCGCCGGAGGTCATCCGCCGGAATTGGGCCAAGATCGCCCTGGTCGCGCTGGCCATTGCCGCGGCGCTGGCGGCGCTCTCCGCGGCCATCTGGTTCGCGATGCGCGGCTGGAAAAACCGCACGCCGAAAGAGCGCCGCGCCAAGCCCGCGGTGTACGAGCCGCCGGACGTCCGCGCCCTGCGCCGGCTCGGCGAACCGCTGCTCGACGAGTACGCGTTCAAACAGGATGCGAATCGCTACTATACGGAATTGAGCGACATCGTGCGCGAATACCTGGAAGGCCGGTTCGCGGTGCCGGCGCTCGAACGCACCAGCGCCGAAATCGGCGCCGAGATCGCGGCCCTCGATTTGCGGGGCCATGACGGCTACCTGCGCGACCTGCTGCGCGTGGCCGACCTCGCCAAGTTCGCCGGCATCGCCGCGGCGTACGAGCGATGGTCGACCGATCGCGACAGCGCCCGCCAATTCGTGACCGACACGCGCCCGGTCGCGGTGGCCGCCGCCGTGCCGGACGCCGAACCCGTACCGCCCCCCGCGGAGGAAGCGCCATGAGCCTCGGCCAGCCGTGGTTCTTGCTGCTGCTGCTCGCGCCGGCCGTGGTTTATCTGCTGCGGCGCAAGGGCACGCGCGACGCCACGGTGCTGGTCGGCGCCGCCGCGGCCTTCGACGGGCTGCCGCGCGGCTGGCGGCAACGCCTGCGGGCCGCGCCGCTGATCCTGCGGCTGGCGGCGCTGGGCTTCCTGGCGCTGGCCGCGACGCGGCCGATGTCGGAGAAAGTGACCGAGCGCATCACCAGCGAGGGCGTCGACATCATGCTGGCGCTCGACGTTTCCGGCTCGATGCACGCGCTGGATTTCAACCCGGAAGACCGCATCACCGTGGCGCGGCGCGTCTCGGCCCAGTTCGTCCTTGGCCGGCCCGGCGACCGCGTGGGCCTTGTGCTCTTCGGCACCGACGCGGTGACGCAGTGCCCGTTGACCGTCGATCACGAGGTGCTCGTGCAACTTATTTCGCAGGCGGAGCCGGGCATGCTGGGCGACTCGACGGCGATCGGCATGGGGATCGCGGCGGCGGTCAACCGCTTGCGCGACGCCCCGGGCAAAAGCCGGATCATCGTCTTGCTCACCGACGGCGTGAACAATGCGGGCAAGGTCGACCCGATCACGGCCGCGCGGCTCGCCAAATCGCTGGGCGTCAAGATTTACGCGATCGGCGTCGGCAAGGTCGGGCCGGCGATGATCCCGGTCAAGGGGCCGTTCGGCACGAAACTGGTGCAGATCCCCGACGAACTCGACGAAAAAACGCTGCGCCAGGTGGCGGCCGACGGCGGCGGCAAGTACTACCGCGCCACCGACGCCGCGGGCATGGCGCGGATCTTCGCCGAAATCAACGAGATGGAGAAAACCAAGGTCGAGCGGGAAAAGGCCTCGCATTTTCAGGATAAGTTCGAGCCCGTGTTGTGGGCGGGGTTGGCGTTGCTGCTGCTCGAACTGGGCCTCGCCAACGGCCCGCTGCGGAAGGCGGCGTAAATGCGGTTCGCCCATCCCGAAATCCTGTTCTTCCTCTTGCTCGTCCCCGCGTACGGGCTCGCCGCTTGGTTTTCGCGCCGCGTCTCGCGCCGCCGGCTGGCTGCGCTGCTGCCCGCCGAGGAGCAGCGCACGACCTTGAGCACGGCCAATCCGACCCGCGCGGTCGTGCGCGCCGTGCTGCTGGCGACGGCGCTGATTCTGCTGATCTTTGCCGCGGCGCGGCCGCAGTTCGGCTTCGATTTCGTCGAGGTCGAACGCCGCGGCGTCGACGTCGTGCTGGCGATCGACGTCTCCGCGTCGATGCTGGCGCGCGACGTGGCGCCCGACCGCCTCGGCCAGGCCAAGATCATCGCCGCGCGGCTCGTCGATTCGATGGGCAGCGACCGCGTGGCCGTGCTGCCGTTCGCCGGCGATTCGGTGCTGCGCTGGCCGTTGTCCTTCGATCACGGCGCGGCGAAAATGCTCATCGAGGCCGCCGACGTGATGTCCGCCGGCCGCCCGGGCACCGGCCTGAAAACGGCCGTCGAGGGCGCGCTGAAGCTGTTCGGCCCGGAAGACGCCTACGAAAAGGTGCTGGTGATTTTCTCCGACGGCGAAGACCACCTCGGCGGGCTGGAAAAGGCCGCGCAGCAGGCGGAAAAAGAGAAGATGATCATTCACACGATCGGCATCGGCGATCCGCACGGCGTCCCGATTCCCAATCCGGAAGGCGACAAAGACACCTTCAAACGCGACCGTTCCGGCGCCATCATCTATACCCGCCTCGAACCGGAGCCGCTGCAAGTGCTGTCGGCGATCACGCACGGCCTGTTCGTACAGGCCGGCTACTCGGGCGACGAGGTCAAGAAGATCGCCCACGCGATCCGGGCCATGAAGGGGCGCGATCTCAAATCCAGCCGCGTCGCACGGTACCGCGAACGCTATCAGTGGTTCTTGATCCCGGCCGTCGCGCTGCTCGCCATCGAAGGCGGCCTGAGCCGGCGCAAACGGAGGCTGCCATGAAACGGCGGCAGCGCAATGCGGAATGGCGAATGCCAAATGGCGAATGCCGAATGGCGAATGCCGAATGGCGAATTGGCGCCGCCCGACATTCTCCATTCTCCATTCAACATTCGCCATTTGCCGCTTTCATTGTGGTGGTCCTGGCGGCATTGCTGCTCGCGCACGCGGCTTGGGCCGCGCCGAGCATTTACGAGTTGCTGCAGCAAGGCAACGATCTCTACAAGGCCGGCAAATACAAAGACGCGCTCGCGGCCTATCAGCAGGCGGCGCAACTCGAACCGAACCGCGCCGAGGTGCAAATCGACATCGGCAACGCCCTGGTGCAAACCGGCGACGTGCCCGGCGCGATCGCGGCCTATGCCAAGGCGCTGCCGACGGCGGATGAGCCGCTGCGGGCCCGCGCGCTGTACGACCGCGGCACGGCGCAGATCGCCGCGCAGGACTGGGACGGCGCGATCGCCAGCCTGCGGCGTTCGTTGCGGATCAACCCGAAAGACGAAGACGCGAAATACAACCTGCTCTACGCGATGAAGAAGAAACGCGAGAAGAGCGAGCAGCCGCCGGAAGGCGGCAAGGACCAGAAGGACGACAAGGGCGACAAAGGCGGCGACCAGGACAAGAAGAGCGACGAGGAAAAAGAAAAGCCCAAGGGCAACGACAACAAACAAAACAGCCCCGAGCCGCAGGACAAATCGCAGACGACGCCGACCGAGCCGACGCCGATGCAGCCGCCGCCCCAGGGGTCGCCCGAGCCGTCGCAAGAGCAGGCCGCGCAGCAGGAGCAAAGCGACAAAACCCCCGAACCCAACGGTCCGGAGAAAGCGCGCCAGCGGCCGGATCAGGAGGCGGCGAACGAGGTCGATCCGACCGTCGCCGCGGCCATTCTCGACGCGCTTCAAAAAGACGAGCAACAGGAATTGAAACTGCGCATGCAGCGGGGCAAGGCGAACGTGGATGTCGATAAGGATTGGTGAGCCGCACCCGTGGGGTTCGGCGAATGGCGAATGGCGAATGGCGAATGCGGAATTTCCGGCCGGCCGGCCCGCACTCGGCATCCCGCACTCGGCATTCCGCATTCCGCATTCCGCGTTCGGCGTTCCGCACTCGGCATTCCGCATTCCGCATTCCGCGTTCGGCATTCCGCATTCCGCATTCCGCATTCCGCATTCTGCAATTGCGCTTGGCGTAACGATTTTGCTCCTGGCGCTCACGCTGCCCGGCCGCGCGCTGGCGGCCGACGCTCTGCATTTGTCCATCGAGCCGGCGACGGTCGGCGTGGGCGACGACGTGACGGCCACGGTCAGTGCGGAAAGCAAAACCGCCGGCCAGCCCCATTTGAACGGCATCGACGGCTTCGACGTCGTCGGCACGGTGTCGCAGAGCTCGGTGCAGTTCATCAATTCGCAGTTTTCCATCAGCCGGCAAACCGTATTCACGCTGCGGGCGCGGCGCGCCGGCCGCTACACAATCGTCGCCGAGGCCGGCGGGGCGCGCTCCAGCCCCGTCACGGTCGTCGTCGGCGCCGGCGGCGGCCCGGCCGCCCCGCCGCCTCCGCCGCCCAGCGTCCCGCCGCCGGCGTCCGGCCGCGGCGGCGGCGCGGGCCGGCCGTTTTTCGTCCAGGCCGTGGCGCGACCGACCAATCCGGTCGTCGGACGGCAGGTGATCGTCGAGTACTACCTGCACATCCGCGAAGGCGTGCAGGCGGAAAAATACGAATTGGCGGGCGTGCCGGAATTCGTCGGCTTCACGCAAACGGAGCTGCCGACCTCGCCGAAGCTCGTTTTCGCCCAAGAGTCGATCGGGGGCGTGCCGTACCAAACGGCGCTCGTCAAGCGGTTCGCCGTGTTCCCGACGGCAGCCGGCGACCAGACGATCGGCCCGATGGAGATGCGCATCCATTACCTGAAACGCGACCGCTCGTCGCGGTCGATGGACCCGTTCGGCATGTTCCCGTCGCTGTTGCGCGAACGCGACGTGGCCGAGGTCGAGTCCGAACCGCTGACGCTCAACGTTCAGCAGTTGCCCGCGGCCGGCCAGCCGCCCGATTTCGCCGGCGCGGTCGGCCGGCTCGACATCAAAGACGAAGTCGATCGCGCGAACGTGCCGACCGGCGAGCCATTCACGCTGAAGGTGACCATCGAGGGCGAGGGCGACGTGGAAACCGTCCATCGGCCGAAGCTGGAGCTCAGCCCCAATTTGCACGTGTACAGCGACAAGGACCGCAGCGAGGTCACCCCCGGCTTCGACAAGGTCACCGGCAAGAAATTTTTCGAGACGATTCTGATCGCGACCGCGCCGGGCGATTACCAGATCCCGCCGCTGCGCCTGCCGTATTACGATCCGGAGGCGCGCGAATACAAGGTCGCGACGACGGCGGCGATCGCCGTGCGCGCGTCGGGCGACGCCGGGGCCGCGGCGTCGCACTCGCTCGGCGTCATGTCGCGCGAGGCGGTGGAGTTGCGCGGCCGCGATCTGCGTTACATCCATCGCGACAAGCCGGCGCTGCGGCGCAAGCAGACGCCGCTGGTCGCTTCGACGCTGGTCTGGATCGCGCTCGGCTTGTGGCCGCTGCTGGCCGCGGGCGTGGTGGTTTATCAGGTCCGCCAGGGGCGGCAGCGGGCGGACCGGCGGACCTACCGCAGCCGGCGCGCGTTCAAAGAGGCGCAACTGCGGCTGCGCGCGGCGCGCCAGGCGATCGACGGCGCCGACCCGACGCCGTTTTACGCCGAGCTGCACCGCGCGGTCATCGGCTTCATCGCCGACAAGCTCGACGCGGCGGCCCCGGGTCTGGACCGCGCCGATCTGCTGCGGTCGCTGGCGGGAAAAGGCGTCCGGCCGGAGGCGCTCGAAAACCTCGATGCGCTCTGGAAAGCCGCCGACGCCGTACGCTTCGGCGGCGCCGTCGCCGACCACGCCGCGCGCCGCGAGGCGCTCGACGACGCCAACCGCCTGCTGGCGGCCCTGGGCGAGGGGCTCTCGTTATGAATGGCGAATGGCGAATGGCGAATGGCGAATTCCTGCGCCCCATCTCGAGGAATGGCGAATTTTTTCACGCCATCTCCCGCGCACCCCGGACCCCGGAACCCGGACCCCGGACCCCGGACCCCGGATCCCGAATCCCGAATCCCAAATCCCGAATCCCGAGCAGTGAGCGCCGCCGGTTATTCGCCATGCGCCATGCGCCATTCGCCATTCTGCGGGTCGCGTTGGCGGGCGCTGTTCTCGCCGCCGTCCTGCTTGCGGCGCTGCCCGCCGCCGCCGACCCGGCCGCCGACCAATACGATCGCGGCAACCGCTTTTTCGAGCAGAAAGATTATCTCCAGGCGTTCGAGGCGTATCAGGCGGCGGTCGACGCCGGCGCCGACGACCCCGATCTCTATCTGAACCTGGGCAACGCCGCCTTCCGGCTCAATCACATCGGCGTCGCGGTCTGGGCCTACGAAATGGGCCTGCGGGTCGCCCCGCGCGACGGCGATCTGCGCTTCAATCTGCGCTATGCCGAAGCGTTCCAGCGCGACGAATTGCCGAAGGCCGACGAAGTGCTCATTTTGCGCGCCGCCCGCGCTTTGGCCTCGTGGTTTACCGCGGGCGAGGCGACCGGCGTCGCGGCCGTCGGTTGGCTGGCGCTGGGCGTGGCGGCGATGCTCTGGCCGCGCGCGCGGCGGCGCACCGCGCTGCTCGTCGTCGGCTGCGTGGCGCTGGGCGTGCTGGTCGCGTTCGGTCCGCTGGCCGGCTGGCGGCTCTACGAGCAATTCGGCATGCGGCAGGCCGTGATCACCGCCGATCAGGCGACGGCCCGCACGGCGCCCGCGCCCGACGCCGCCGAGGCGTTCACGGCGCACGGCGGCCTGCTGCTGCAAATCATCGACGAACGCGACCAGTATTCGCGCGTGCGCCTGCCCAACGGCATGGAAGGCTGGATGGAGAAGACGGCGTATCGGCCGCTGGGACGGTGAGCACGAAAGCGCTGACCTTAAGTTCTTGAGAAAAAAGAGCCTCTTGCAAATATGACTGTTCGATAATCGGCATTTCGCGTGGACCCCTCCCCCGGCCACGCACGGCGTGGCCGCGCCCCTCCCCGCCACGGAGAGGGGCGAGAGGACGCCGTTGC
>CAZHPN010000113.1:0-20070 GCA_964534375.1 uncultured bacterium
GCGGACAAGGAATTCCCTGTCATCCTGCACGGCGACGGCGCCAGGTGGATGGCCATGGCCGCCCCGGCCGGCACGGGGCCCTACGAATTGTACGCGGTGTGGGGCTCGTCGGCGACGGACGTGTTCGCCGTCGGCTGGAGCACGGCCGGCTCGCAACTGAGCCGCATCCTGCACTACGACGGCTCGGCCTGGTCGTCGATGACGTTTCCCGGCTCCGGCTCGATCGACAACCTGACCGGCGTCTGGGGCACGTCGCCGTCCAACGTGTTCGCGGTCGGCTGGCGGGAAGACAACGGCGCCGCGCCGGTCGCCTTGCATTACGATGGCGCGGCGTGGAAGGCGATGAACATGCCCGTGGGCCGCTACGGGCTCAGCGCCATCGGAGGCGTATCCGAGTCGGATGTGTTCGCCGTCGGCGGCAATGACGTCGGCGAGGATCTCGGCTACATCCTGCAATTCAACGGCGGGTCGTGGTCGTCGTTCGCCGCGCTGTACGGCAGCAACTGGATCGAAAGCGTTTGGGGGCGATCGGCGTCCGACGTGTTCTTCGTCGGCGCAGGCCCGCAAAGCGGCTTCCCGTCCGGCGCGGCCGGCAGCCTCATTCTCCACTACAACGGCCGTGAGACGCAGCCGATGGTGACCGGCGCCACGGCCGGCCTGACCGGCATCTGGGGCGGCCCGACCACCGACATCTTCGTCGTCGGCCAGCACGGCGCGATCCTGCACCGCGCCGGCAGGTCGTGAGGAGGAAGAACGGGGGAGATTCCCCAATCGTCGCCCGATTCGATTTTCCGCTTAGCCGGCCGTCGCGTCGCCCTGGCGCGCGGGCCGGTTCCGCAACATAATCGGCCGCGGACAACGAGGAGCGAGGCATGAACGCGAGGCGACCGCGGCGGGGCCGGTTACTGATCGCGATGTTGGCGGCGCTGGTCGCCGGCTGTGCGACGGCGTATGCCCCGGCGCCGCTGGCGCCGTGGGAACCGGCGCGCGAATTGGGCGTGCTCGCGGCGGACGACGAACTGCGCGTCGGCGCCGGGCGGGCGGACATCTCGCCGGACCACGCCGTGCCGCTGGCGGGCTACGGCGCCTTCCTGGGCGCGCCCGAGCACATCCGCTGGTCGCGCGGCGTACACGATCCGCTTTACGCCGATGCCCTGTACTTCGAAAAAGGCGCCGATCGCCTGCTGCTGGTCACCTTCGACCTGGTCGGAGTGACCGCGGCGGACCTCGACCCGCTCCGCGACGACCTCGCGCGCGAGACGCTGGTCGACCGCGACCGCATCATCGTCTCGTCGAGCCACACGCATCACGCGCCCGATACGCTGGGCCTGTGGGGCACGGGGTTTCCGCCGCGTTCCGGCCGCGACGAAAGATATATGACATTCATGAAACGGCAGGCGGTGCTCGCCGCGAAAACGGCGGTTGCGAACCGGCGGCCGGCGGAGTTGCTGGTCGCGGTCGGCGCCGACGCCGAGCTGCACATGAACATCCACGACGTGCACGATCCGCAGGCGACGCTCGATGACGCGCTGACGGTGCTCATCGCCAAAGACCGCCGGGGCGGGACGATCGCCACGCTGACGAACTGGTCGTGCCACGCGACGTGCGAGAGCATGCCGAACCGGCTCGTATCCGCCGATTGGGTCGGCTATTTCCGCCGGGGCATGGCGGCCCGCTCGCCGGGGCAGCACATTTACGTCAACGGGGCGATCGGCGCGTCGGTGCAGCCGAACGACCATTACCGCGACGCGCACATCCGTCCGGGCGAGGACCAGAATTTCCGCTGGGCGAAGCTCCTGGGAGAATCGCTGGCCGAGAAAACGGCGGCGCTGATGGCGACGGCGCGGCCCGTGCCGTTCGACCGCATCGAGGTGCGGCGCACGATGGTTCCGACGCATTTCGAGAACACGCTCTACGATCTCGCCAAGAAGATGGGCATTCTGAGCATGCGGATGCCGAAAATGGGCGAGGTCTATCGAATCGAAGCGACCGCCGTGAAAATGGGTCCGGTGCGCTTCGGGACTTTCCCCGGCGAGTTGATCCCGAACCTGGGCCTGGACATCCGGCGGAGCGTGGGCGGCGAGGCGCAGGTGCTGGTCGGGCTGTCGCAGGATTACCTGGGCTACATTCTCGACGAACAGCGCTACCGCGATCCGCGGTACGGCTACGAGAAAATGCTGTGCGTCGGACCGGACCTGGGCGTCAACCTGGTGCGGGCGTACGCCGCGCTCGGGTTTGAATAACGGTTCATTTTTCGCTTGTCAGTCCGGCGGCTTTCCACTAAGGTTGGTGGGCCGTAACTCTCGGCGAGGAGCCCAGCATGACATCAGCGCGGAAGCGGTTGAGCTTGCCCCTTTGCATCTTGCTGTCGGTCGTCATTTTGTCGAGCGCGGCCTGCGTGAAAATGGCGATTACGCCGGCGCCGCGGTACCCGACGCGGCACAACGACTACACGCCGACCACGCAAAATGTGCCGCCGCCGCCGTGGACCGATCCGCAGGATTATCCGTACGTCGCGATCACTACGCCGGCCAACGGCTCCTTTATCCAAAGCGGCACGGTGGCGGTGGCCGGCACGTACGCCGGACCGGCGGCGACGCTGACGGTCAACGGCCAGCCGGTGACGCTGGCGGGCGGCGCGTTCAGCGGCGAGATTGAGGTTGCGGCCACCGACGTGGTCGTGCCGATCCTCGTGACCGCGACGACGACCGCCGCGAGCTACGTTTCTTCCGATCTGTCGACGGTGTTCGTCGGCGCCGCGCAAAAGCCGGCGGGCACGACCGCCGACGCCATCGCGCTCGACCTCGAAAACAGCGGGATGGCGGCAATCGGCGGCGCGCTGGCCCGGCTGCTCAACGACATCGACATCACCAGTCCGTTGCAGGCGCGGGTCGACCGCGACAAGGCCGGGTTGATCGACATCACCAAGGCGCAGGTGCTGGGCGCGGCGGTGGTGCTGAATTCGTCGACGGCGGGCCTGAACATCGGCTTGTCCGTGCAAACGATCGACCTGCAGGCGACGGTGCTCGGCCTGCCGATCAGCATCCTGATCGACGACGTCGCGGCCGACCTCGTCGTGACGCTGGCCTTCGACGCCAATCACAAGGCGACGGTCACGGTCGTCAGTTCGTCGGTGCGCATCGGTTCGCTGAATCTGAGCAACGGCGTGCTCGACGCGCTCGTTAGCTACCTGGTCGGCCAGGCGCTCGACCTGCTGGTCAACGCGCTGGTGCCGGGGCTGGTGGAAAACCTGTTCAACACGATGAACCTGACGATCACGGCCACGGGCTTCACCTACCAATTCCTGCCGTCGCTCGCTGTCGCGGCGGACCGCAATTTCACCTTCGGCCTCGACGGCGCGCTGACGGTGACCGACGCCACGAAATGGAACCCCCAATTCCAGCCGGCCGGCTATCTCGCGACGCCCGCGAGCACGCCGGTCTTCCCCGCGACCACGCCGCTGACCGACAAAGCCTATGGCCTCGGGATCGGCGCCGCCAACAACGCGCTCAATCAGTTGCTCTACGGCGTCGCGGCCACGAACACGCTGAGCTTCACGGTGACCGACTCGATTCTAAACGCGGCCTTGCTGTCGGTGCTCTTCTTCTCGTTCGATTCGATCGACCCCAGCACGCCCCTGATCCTGAACCTCGCGCCGTCCGCGGCCCCGCTGGCCTACGCCGACGCCAAGACCGGCATCACGAACCTGCGCTTGCCGGCGTATACCGGGCAGATTCTGGTCGACCGCGGCGCGGCCGGCAACTGGGAAGCGCTGACGTTCGCCGTCGACTTGACCGCGCCGCTGACGGTGAAGGTCAACGCCGACAATTCGTTTTCGCTGCTGCTCGGCGAACTGGACATCAATCTCCAGGTCGTGCACAACGCGATCGGCCAGAAAAACGTGCCGAACATGGAACGCTTGTTCGGCGAGATCTTCCAATCGATCCTGCCGCAACTGCTCGCGGGCCTGACCAACACGAAAATTACGTTGCCGTTGCTCGCGGGCCTGCAGATTTCGCTTGCCGACATCGCGGCCTTCGGCGCGGGCGACGACTACCTGGGGATTTTCGTCGGCCTGAATTGACGGGAAATGTTCAACCTTCCGCATGCGGCAATTTGGTTGCGGCGCAGGCCCCGGAGCCGCGTCTTGACACGGCGGGGCGGCGGGCGTGAAATGGTTTCGCAACGGTCTTTCCGATCGCGCGGGAAGCAGACGTACGCCACCGCAAATCAAATGGACGCGCAGGAGGCAATCGTGAACCGGATTCTGGGTCTGGCTTTGTTCGCAGTTCTGGCGTTGGCGGTCGCAGCCCTGGCGATCGGCTGCGAAAGCGGCAAGGGAAGCGCCAGCGCCGACAATTCGTACGCTGACGACGATTCCTCGCCAGTCGATGACGACTCTGCGTCCGACGACGACGCTTCGCCCACCGGCCAATGCGTCCAAATCGCGCAAGACGTGGTCCAAACCTGCCAGATCACCCTCAAGGACATTCAGGGCGACCAGGTCGGTCAGGCGGGCATGGCGGATTGGTGCACGCTCTCCGAGGAGTTCTTCCGGGACGCCAAGGCCTCGCCGTTCTGGTCCTGTATGGACAACTGCGCGGTCGCGCAATCTTGCGACCAGACTTGCTTTAGCGGCTGCTTGACGCCGCCGGACCCCAGCGGAACCGGCTGCGGTCACACGGTTTATCAGATCTACTCGTGCGGCGTCGTGTTCGTGTACAACAATACGAACTACTGGGTGCCGGAAATGGACGAGATCGCCGTTTGTTCAACCGACACCTCGACCAACTGGTTGTGCTATGCGACCTGTGCGACGAACAACCCGTGCTCCAACCCGCCGACGCCGGCGCAAGCGCAGGCGCTCATCAACTGCATGAACGCCTGCTGATTCGCGAAGCATACCGGAGGACATAAGCGGCCCGAGCGCGCTTTGCGCGCCCGCGGCGGCGGCGGAGGCCGCGGGGCCGCATCTTGACACGGCTCGGCGGCGGGCGTGAAATGATTTCGCAACCGTCTTTCCGATCGCGCGGAAAGCAGACGTACGCAAAATAAGATCAATTGGACGCGCAGGAGGCAATCATGAACCGGATTTTGGGTCTCGCTTTGTTCGCGTTTCTGGCGTTGGCGGTCGCGGCCCTGACGGTGGGCTGCGACGGCGGCAAGGGAACCACTATTGTCGACAATTATTACCCTGACGACGACTTCTCGCCGGATGATGACGACTCTTGGTCCGACGACGACTCTTCGCCCGACGACGACGTCTCGCCGGACGACGACGCGTCGCCGACGGCCCCCCCGACCTGCCAGAGCGTTTATGACGAGTTCTACCTGGCGTGCGGCTTCGCCTTCCACGATCCGAGCGGCAATGCGATTCCGGAGTCCGTGATCGTCGCGGCGTGCGCGGCGAACTTCGACGGCGCCGGTCTGACGGGCCGGGTCGCGCAGTGCATCATCGATCATGCCGGCGATTGCGCGGCGATCTCCGCCTGCGTGCACGGTCAGGCCGACGACGATGACGACACGGCGCCCGCCGCCGAGTGCGCGCAAATCGCGCAAGACGTGGCCGGAACCTGCCAGGTCACGTTGAAAGACGATCAGGGCAATAGCGTCGATCAGGCGGGCATGGTCGATTGGTGCACGCTGTCGGACGAATTGTTCCCGTCGGCCAAGGCGTCGCCGTTCTGGTTGTGCATGGACAACTGCGCGGTGGCGCAATTTTGCGATCAGGCTTGCTTCAACGGCTGCATTTCGCCGTCCGACCCGGGCGGGACCGGCTGCGCTCACACAGTGTACGAGATTTATTCGTGCGGCGTCCTGTTCGTCTTCGCCAACACGAACTATTACGTGCCGGAAATGGACGAAATGGCGTCTTGCCCCAGCGATACCACGAACGATTGGGCTTGCTTCGCGATCTGCGCGGCCGACAACCCGTGCTCCAGCCCGCCGACGGAAGCGCAATCGGATGCGATCATCAACTGCCTCAACAGCTGTTACGGGCCGGACGACGACGACGACACGGGGCCGTACGACGATGACAACGACACACGGCCCTACGACGACGACAGTTGGCCGGACGATGACGACGACACGTGGCCGGACGACGACGACGATACGTGGCCGGATGACGACGACGACACGGCGCCGATCGACGACGACGCCTCGCCCACGAGCCAATGCGTGCAAATCGCGCAAGACGTGGTCGGGACCTGCCAGATCACCCTCGAAGACATTAAGGGCAACCCGGTCGGTCAGGCGGGCATGGCGGATTGGTGCACGCTTTCCGAGGAGCTGTTCCCGGACGCCACGGCGTCGCCGTTCTGGGCGTGCATGGACAACTGCGCGGTCGCGCAATTCTGTTCGCAGACTTGCTTCGACGGCTGTATTTCGCCGTCCGACCCGGGCGGAACCGGTTGCGGCCACACGGTTTACGAGATCTATTCGTGTGACATCGTGTTCGAGATCAACAATACGAACTACTGGGCGCCCGAAATGGACGAGATCGCCGTTTGTCCGACCGACACCACGACCAATTGGTCGTGCTACGCGACTTGTGCGACGAACAACCCGTGCTCCAGTCCGCCGACGTCGGCGCAGGAGCTGGCGCTCATCAACTGCATGGACGCCTGTTGATTCGCGAAGGAAGCGGCAGAGCAAAGGCCGATCGATCGCGTTGCGCCGCGCCGATCGGCGCGGGCGTAGGGGCGGTTCGCGAACCGCCCCTGCACGGCCGGAACTGCCGATCCGTGCAATCTCTGCTCATTCTGCGGTGAAAAAAACAAAAACATCGTTGAATCCTGCCGACCTCTGCGACCTCTGCGTCCTCGGCGGCTTAAGTGCGCCCATTTGATTGCGGCCGATGGCCGCGCTGAGAAACCCTCGAGAACGGAAGGGGCGAAGACCGTTGTCTCCGCCCCTTTCGTTCCAGTTGCCGACCGGACTTATTTGCTTCGTTGCTCCCCTAGGCCGACACGACGGCCAGATCCCGGTTGCCGCTAGTAGCCGCAGCCGCCGTGATGGTTGTTGCTGTTGGTCGTGTCGTTGTCGTCGTTGTCGTCATTGTCGTCGTTGTCGTTGTCGTCGTTGTCGTTGTCGTTGTCGTCGTTGTCGTTGTCGTTGTCGTTGTCGTCGTTATCGTCGTTGTCGTCATCGGCGCCGTGGCCGCCGCCGCCGCCGCCGCCGCCGCCGCCGCCGCCGCCGCCGCCGCCGCTGCCGCCATTGTCGTCATTGTCGTTGTCGTTGTCGTCGTTGTCGTCGTCGTCATCGGCGCCGCCGGCGCCGCCGCCGCCGCCGCCGCCGCCGCCGCCGCCGTTATCGTCGTTGTCGTCGTCGTCGGCGCCGGCGCCGGCATTGATGACGGGATTGCCGCCGCTGCCCGTGCTGCCGCCGTTGTCGTCATTATCGTCGTCGTCGGCGATGGTCTGAGGCGCGGCGTTGGCGCCGCACCAGCCGTTGCCGACGGGATCGCTGCCGACCGCGGCGACTTCGGGGACCAGGTCGTCGAACGAGTAGACGTACGCCGCATTTTTTAGCGGGATGATGGTGCAAATGACGTAGTTTTGGGGCCTGTTGCCGTTCGGATCGACGGCCGTTGAGGCGGCGCCGTTCGCCGAGATCGGAAAGATGTTGAATTTGCCGATGACCGAGTCGCTCTGCCCGCCGTTGGAGTAGAGCTGATTCAAGGTCGTGATGTTGGGCGCCGATCCGTTGTCGAGAAAATAAAACAACGCGGCCTTCTGTAAATCGCGGTCCTGATCCATGGCGCCGACGACGCTGACCTGGTTGAACACGCTGGCATAATGCGGAATGGCGATTGCGGCCAAAATCGAGATGACCACAAGAACGCCGACGATCTCAATCAGCGTAAAACCTTTTTCATTGAACGTCGTCCGGGAGTGATTTCTTGTTTTCATTGTACGCGACCTCCTCCTTTGCTGCCCTCGCCCTTGTTTATTGCGAATTGGGCGCCAACACGGCCGCGCAAGCCACATTTCGTATTATTTCAACATGTTAGCTGAGTTATTGCCCCGCAATTCGGGCGCTTTCTTTTGCCGTGCAGCGTTACGTTACGTAAAGCCGTCGTTCGTAAGTTCTCGCCGCGCCGACTGCGTCGGCGCCCGATCGCGCACGCGATTGTGCCTTTATCTTTGGCGGCGAGCCGTGGCCCGTTATTACCGCGACGTTCCCTGCCGGCTCGGTCGGACCGGATGCTCAATGCGCCGGCGATCGGCAGTTCACAAGGAGTGGCCACGGAGGAAAAAATCGATAAGTCGAGTAGACGTGCTGCCCGTCGGCAGAATTTTTCATTACGTCTCAACTATTGAAATATTAATTCAATATCCTGCTTATGCTAGAGATTGCGGACACTTAGACGGTACACAATGGGCGCTCGCTGAGCTTTAGAAATCGAGAAAGTCTAATATTATCGGCTCGTTGCCCATATGTCTACAGTTTCGTGGTTTTCGTTCTTATCTGCTTGACATGGAAAATGTTCTACTATAATGGATGACGTGGAAAAGTTTCCACTGGTTGGGCACGACATGAGAAACGACATCGTCGTCAAGTTTCTCAACGGCGCTACGATGCGGGGGTTCACGCTCGGAATCCGCAACACCGAAATCTTGTCGTTGACGACAATGTCCGGCGAGACAAAAGAAGTGCGCATTAGTGACCTCAAGGGCGTCTTTGTAGCCAAAAAATCGGCCGACCCGAACCGCGCGGTGGCCGCCTCGGCGCGCGTCGGCCACAAGTTGCATGTCGAGTTCTTCGATGAAGAGGCCGTGGTCGGCGTGTCGTTCGACTACAATCGAGCCAAGGACTGGTTTTTCTTGTTTCCGCTGGGTCTGGCGTCGAAATACGAATGCGTCCTCGTTAACAAACGGGCGACGGCGAAGGTGATGTGCCTCGGGACGAATTATCACGCGGCGCAAACGGCGGCGGCCGTCCACAAAGGATTGCGGCCGACAGCGCGTCGCTGAGTTCGATTTTGACGAGCAGCGGAAGCGCCCGTCGGCGGCGAGAACTGTGTCGAAGAACGCGGCGCAGCGTCGGCACGCGCGGCCCTTCGCCTGAGATTGTCCACCAGCGTACAGTCAACGTTCGCCGTTGTTCGCTCGTCGCCAAGGAGCAACATGCCCAATCTCCCGAATCGCCGGCAGCCTGAACGCCATCCCCGGATGGAGAGCCTCGACGAATCGATGAGCCGACCGGCGGTTCCATCCCGGTTGACGCCCAGCCTCACGTATGTGTACGACCTCGAGCGGCAACACAACACCTACTTCGCCGGATCGCTGCTTGAGCACCTTGGATTTCCGCAGAACGCGTTGAACGCCATCGGCGCGGATTTTTTCCGTCTCTATGTCCATGAAGCCGACCGGGCGCGCCTCGCCGCCCACCACGACGCCATGCGCTCGCAGCCGGACGACGGGATCTTGGAAATCGAATATCGGGTCCGGATCCCGTCGGGCGAATGGCGACGGCTAAAGAGTTGCGAGCGGCCGTTCACGCGTGATCGCAGCGGCCGTTGCGTGACGCAGATTCTCGGCGCGGCCAAAGAGATCGCCGATCGCAAGTAATCGGCCGTGCGGCGGGCAAGCGCGCCCCGTCCGGCGCCGCTGTCCTCGGCGCGGAAAAACATCGCCGCAATCCTGTTCCCGTGGGGCGCGGAGAGACGGCGCCGCGCCAAACTGGCGAGGCGGCGAGCCGAACGGGGCCAGGCGAAATCTCGACTCGCGGTAAAAAGGTAACGACGGATGGCGTTTTGCCCGACCTCGGCCGGCGAAGTATTATTTCGGGTCGTCGTAACCATTGGAAACTCCCTCAATTTCTTTTCGGCGCCGTTGGCCCCAAGTCTGCAAGATACTTCTACAGACACGAACCGCGCCAGGAGGGCCAACAAACCAAAATCGTTCGCAACCTTGAGCCCACAGCGAAGAATGACCGCGCAGGCAAGGCATCCCTTATCTGTCCGGCGCAGAGTCGCCGGCCGAGCGGCGCGAGGGGAACAACGATGAGAGCCGTCCTGACGTCGAGCGCGAAATGGGTGTTGGCGGCAATGGTGCTGTTCTTGCCGACCGTCTTCATCGCCGCCACGATCGCCAAGGCCATGAAATGAGACGCCGGCCATGTTAACGCCGATCCTTGCCTATGTGTACGATCTCAGCCGAGAGCATATCACCTATGTCGCGGGTTCGTTGTTCGAGCACCTCGGGTTCCCCCCACGAGCGTTGGGCGCAATTGGCCGAGATTTTTTCCGACTCCTTGTTCATCAGGCCGACCGCGCGCGACTCGCCGCCCACCAGGAAGCCATGCGTTCGCAAACCGACGATGCGATTTTGGAAATCGAATACCGGATACGAATTCCGTCGGGCGAATGGCGATGGCTGAAGAGTCGCGATCGACCGTTCGCCCGCGATCGCAGCGGCCGTTGCGTGACGCAGATTCTGGGCATCGTCCACGAGATCGCGGACCGCTCGGGAGACGGCGCGCCTCGCGAAAACGCGGAAACGCCGCCGGAAACGCATGCGCCGCGCGGAGCGGTGGCGCTGGCGAGCGAACCCCGCACGCCCTGATCGCCAAGTTGTCGAAATGAACTGCCGGACTTGTTTTCCTTTGCCTGCTCCTTTCTCTGACCCTTGGCCGGCGCGCCGTCTCCGCATACTATCGGTTTCATGATGCCTGCCGTCCTCCGAGCCGCGCCGAAACCGGGCGATTTGTCCGCGCGCCGGGAGACGCTCGCCTGGCTGGCCCTGGCGGCGGCAGGGCTGGCGCTGTTCGCGCATCGCGCCTGCTTTCATCCGTACCATTTGGAAGAAATGGCCGACGGCAACGCGGCGCGCGCCCTCGTGGAGGGCCTGTTTGCGCCGGTCTGGTCGTATCAGTATCGAGAATTCGCCCACGGCCCGCTGGTGTATGGGCTCCTGCTGACGCCCTTCTTCTATCTCGGCGGTTCGCGAATCCTGTGGACGAAAATCATCGCCGCCTGCTTCGCCGCGGGCGGCTTGTATTTCTGGACCGCCGCCATTCGGCGCGCGTGGGGTTTTGCCGCCGCCGCGTCATTCTGCGTCATGTGCTTGGCCGGGCTGCCGTTCGTCGAACGGCAACTGCACACGGCGTTCGGCAATCATATGGAAAGCTGCTTCTTCATGGGCGCGATGATTGCCTGGTTTGCGCGGCCCGACCGGACGTCGCCCGGCGCATGGCCGATCGCCGGCATTGGCTTGTTCGCCGGATTCGCCGGGTTTTTCTGCTCGCAGAATCTGGTGATGACCGGCGCGTTGGCCCTCTGCTGCGGCTGGCGGTGGGGACGTCCGGTGCTGCGTCCGCTGGTCTTCGCCGGCGCCCCCGGCTTTCTTTTGGGATATTCGCCGCACTGGCTGTCGCCATATCGAATGGGATTGGTGAGCTGGCGCGGACTGGCCGAAAATCAACCGCTGGCGTGCTGGCGCAACTTCTTGGCGGTGCTCTTGCCGCACGTGGCCGGATTCGCGCAACGGGGCTTCTCGCAAGCCTTTTTCGGTTTGGCCGCGGCCGGATTGGTCGCTGTCGCCGTCCGGGAGTTCGCCGCCCGCCGCAAAAACGACGACGGCGTGGAAAAGCCGATCTGGTTGGTGCGGCTGTTGGCGGTCTATATGTTGATGTTCTGCCTGGCCTTCCCGCTGGTCGCCTTCGTTTGGCAATCCGACCATCACGTGTCGGATCGCTATGCCCTGCCGTTCTTCTACGCTTTGACCGCCTTTCTCTGTTTCGCCTTGTCGCTGACGCCCAAAAAAATCGGCGTCGTGTTGCTGGCGCCGTTCCTGGCGGCCGCCCTCACCGGTTTTTGTGAGGCGCAGCCGCCGACGGCGCAGGTCGATCGCGACGGTTGGCGCACGCTCTGGAACACGCGGGGCGACAATTACACCTGGCTGTGGCTCGACCGGTCGAATCCCGACTGGCCGGCCGGGAAATCGGAACCGCCGGCGGGCCTCGCCCGGATGCCGGCTTCGTGGCAACTCGAGGGCTACCGGCTCATCTGGCGATTTCTCGACAGCGAAACGACGGCCGACGATCTGGCGGCCTATCCGGCGTGGGCCGCGGGTTGGCGGACCATCGTCGCGCGTGCGGCCGGCGAGCGCGCGCACTGCGCCCACGACCACGGGGACGCGGCGGCGGACGACCGACGGCAGGCGAGTTGCCGCCGGGCGATCGCCACGCTGCTGGCCGCCGACCGTAATCTGGCGGCGAACTTTGTGGAAGGCGTCGGCTGGAGCTTTGTCAGCGACTTCGAAGAGCGCGACGTCAGGCAGGAGAAATTTCCCGCCTTGCGGCGGTTGGACGAGGAAGCCGCGACGCGCCGAGCGGTCGATTCGTCCTGTGCGGCGCGTTTTCTGCGCGCCGCGTCGGCCGACGACGTGCGCCTCGTCTGGGCGTTTTTTCACGGCGTCGGACGTTCGATGGGCGGACGCGAAAGAAACTATCTTCAGAGCGATGAAAATCCGGTGAGTCGACCCAAGTTCGCCGCCGAGGGCTTCTCGGCGGATGCGCAACGGGCCTTCGACGAAGGCGCTGCCGAAGGCCAGGCCGACTACCTCATCGCCAACGTGCGGGGCTTTTACGCCAATCCTCGGTTGCTGCCCGTGCCGCTGATTGCGAAGCGGCTGGCGCAGCGCTGCATCCGCCTGCGGACCTCGCCCGATCGCCCCGGCTTTTACGCGTTGGAAGAGGTCAAGGGCCTGAGCCCGGCGGTCGACCTGACCGCGACCGATCGCGTGAACTGCGCGACCGGAATCGCGTATTGAGCTGTCGCCCGGCCGGCAAGAAAAACGGGCGCGTCGCGGCGGGCGTCGGCAGGGCCAAGAACAGGGCAAGGGCGATCAAGGCGCGGTTTCGTTTATTGTAAAGAAGAGGTAAAAAACATTGAGCGCGGCGACCGTTCGCGGTATCTCCGGGTTGAAACCGTTACGGCGTTGCGCCGCGCGACGCCACGAGGCGCGAATATGACCAGCGAACAAACCGCGCCGGCCAATCGGATTTTGCTCATCGACGACGACCGGAAGTTCTGCCAACTCGTGCAGGAATACCTCGCGCCGATGGGCTACGACGTTGCGTGCGCCTACGCGGGGCCGAGCGGCCTGGAGATGGTGAAGGCCGGCGGCTTTCAGGCCGTCATCCTCGACGTCATGCTGCCGGGCATGGACGGCTTCGAGGTGCTCAAGCGGCTGCGGCGCGAATCCGACGTGCCGGTGCTGATGCTCACCTCGCGCGGCGACGAGGTCGATCGCATCATCGGACTGGAAATCGGCGCCGACGATTACCTGCCGAAAACCTTTTCCACACGCGAATTGCTCGCCCGGCTGCGGGCCGTTGTCCGCCGCGCCCAGCAATCCGGCAAGCCGGCCGCGCCCGCGCCCGAAACGCCGATCGTCGTCGGCGACCTGCGCGTCGAGCCGGCGGCGCGCGCCGCGTGGCTCGCCGAGACGCCGCTGCCGCTGACGCCGATCGAGTTCGACATCCTGCTCTGCCTGGCGCGCGCGCCGGGCCGCGTGCTGTCGCGCGATCGCCTGCTCGATGCGGCGGCGGGCCGCGATTACGAGGTCTTCGACCGCTCGATCGACGTGCACGTGTCGTCGTTGCGGCGCAAACTCGGCGACGATCCCAAAGCGCCGCGCTTCATCAAAACCGTCCGCGCGGCCGGCTATATGTTTCTCGACGGCGCGGCGGCGCGATGAAAGCGCCGGGCTCGCTGTTCGTCAAAATCCTTCTCTGGTTTTTTCTCAGCCTGCTCGTGCTCGGTTTGTTCCTCTTCGGCATCTTCAATTTGCAATTTCGCCTCGGCCCGGACTCGCCGCTCGGCGGCCTCTTCGGCGACCGCATGGCGGCGGTGAGCAATCAGATCGCACGCGCGCTCAACGACTCGCCCCGCGAAAATTGGGACGACATCCTCGACCGCTTTTCCGCCGCCTGGGGCGTCGACTTTGTGGCCCTGCCGCCGCGCGGCCCCAAGCTGGCGGGCAAAGATCTGGCGCTGCCGGCGCAGGTCGTCGCCCAACTGGCCGCCGGCGAAGGCGAGGCCGCGGCCCCGCCGCGGCCGCCCGACGCCCAGCGCCCGCCGGCGCCGCCGGACGGCCCGCCGCGGCCCGATCGCCCGCAGGGCTTCGCCCCCAATCCGCTGCTCCAGGCCGGTGCGCCGGCGCCGGCGCCGTATCGGCCGCCGCGGGCCAGCTTTTTGATCCGCACCGCCGCGCCGACGCGCTTCTGGGCCGGCGCGCCGATTCTGCTGGTGGTCGAGCCCGGCCGGCCGCCGGCGCCCGCGATGCTGCTCGCCGTTTCCGCTTCGATGACCGGCCACGGCCTGTTTTTCAGCCCGACGCCCTGGCTGTTGCTCGCGGCGATCGTCGTTTTTCTCGCGGCGCTGCTGTGGCTGCCGCTCGTGCGCAGCATCACGCGGCCGTTGTCGCATGCGGCGGCGGCGGCGCAAGACATCGCCCGCGGCCGCTTCGACGTGCGCCTCGACGACCGGCGCTCCGACGAGATCGGCCGGCTCGGCCGGTCGATCAACGAAATGGCGGCGCGGCTCGACGGCTACGTGAAAGGGCAGAAGCGTTTTCTCGGCGACGTCGCCCACGAACTCGCGTCGCCGATCGCGCGGATGCAGCTCGGCCTGGGCATCCTCGAGCAGCGGACCGACGACAAGAGCCGCGAGCGCCTGCTGGACGTCATCCAGGAAGCGCAGCAAATGTCGAACCTGGTCAACGAGCTGCTGTCGTTCTCCCGCGCCGAGGTCAATCCCGCGAAAGTGCGGCTGGAGCGGACGCCGGCGCTGCCGATCATTCGGCGAGCGCTCGACCGCGAACGCGCCGCCGGCGTCGAATTCCGCGTCGACGCCGACGAGCGGCTCGACATCGTCGCCGATCCCGAGTTGCTCGTGCGGGCGCTGGCCAATCTGCTGCGCAACGCCGTGCGTTACGCGGGGCAGGCCGGGCCGATCGTCGTCTCGGCCCAACGCGACGGCGCCGCGGCCCAGTTCGAGGTGCGCGACGCCGGCCCGGGCGTCCCCGAGGAATTTCTCGCCCGGCTGTTCGAGCCTTTTTATCGGCCGGACCAATCGCGCGGCCGCGAAACCGGCGGCGTCGGCCTCGGCCTGGCGATCGTCAAAACGTGCGTCCAAGCCTGCCACGGCGCCGTGCGCGCCCGCAACCTGAGCCCCGCCGGGTTTTCCGTCGTTATCACAATTCCCGCCGCGGATTGAGGCGCGGCCGCCGCGACCGGCCGACGGCAGTTGGCGCCGCTCCGGCGCCGCCGGCGCTCTGTGGGAATTATGGGAAGCATGGGATGTATGAGATGTTTGGGGGCTGCAGTTCGCGCTCAGTGGCGCCCATGGTTCCCATGACTCCCATGACTCCCATAATTCCCAGACATCCCATGGCAGCTCTTCCGGCGCGCCCGATGACCGCCCTGTCTTGCATCCCGCTCGCTACGACTTACGTAGCCGCCAAGAACCCGGGCCCGCGAAAGGCCCGGCGCCGGATTGCCCTGGCCGCAGGCAACAAGCCGCGGTCATATACTAATAACCATAGTGATAAATGATGGAGTCCCACGTGTCGCCATGGCCATATTGGCCCACGGCGAACACGTCCGAAGGCGAATTTCCCCACATGCCTCTGAACTGAGGGGTCGAGGCGTACCCGTAATCAAATTGCCCCGGCGGCGACGGCACAGCCATCGCCGACCATGTGGAACCGTCGTAGTGCCAGATCGAATCGTAATCGTCCCTTGATGCAGGGGTTCCCATGGCGGCGGAACGCGGACGCGTCGGCGATTCGCCGCTCATCGACGACCAGGACGATCCGTCGTAGTGCAAGATCCCGCTGGGGTCGCCGATGCTGAACACGTCGGAGGATGAGCTTCCCCAAAGGCCCGAACCGTCGGAAGCAAGAACATCGGAGGAAGAGCTTCCCCAAACGGCGGAAAGAGGCCACGCTGGCTCATTCGGTATGGTCATCGCCGACCAGGAGGAACCGTCGTAGTGCCAGATGCACGGTATGTCATTATCGCCGCCACCCGCAGCAAACACATCCGCGGCCGAACTTCCCCAAATCGCCCAAACACCACACGTCTGCGGCGCATCCGGCATCGCCGACCACGAGGAACCGTCGTAATGGTAGATGCACAGAGCGTCGCCGCAAGAGCCCGCGGCAAACACATCCGTGGCCGAGCTTCCCCAAATGGCGATGAACCCGGCCGTCGCCGGTATACCCGGCACCGCCGACCACGAGGAACCGTCAAAATGCACAAAAACCGTCACGTTGCCCCCTCCCCAAAGCGCGCCCGCGGCGTACACGTCGGTGGCCGAGCTTCCCCAAATCGTTCCGAACACATCCGTCGACGGCACACCCGGCGCCGGCGCCCAGGAAACACCGTCATAACGCAAAAACAGTCCGGATCCCGGACAGATTCCCCCGGCGAGCACGTCGGAGGGCGAGCTTCCCCAAACGCTGTAAAACGTTCCGGGCAACCCAGTCCGCATGACCGACCAGTGCGGCGCGCTGTCGTCGTCATCGTCATCGGCCGGCGGAGAAACGTCGTCGTCATTATCATCGTCGTCGTTGTCGTCGTCATCGCTCGGCGACGAATCGTCGTCGTTCAAGTGATCGACGCTGCCGGTGCCGGAGCCGCCGCAGGCGATGGCGCACGCGAGCAGCGCCAGCGCCAAGAAAGGCAACAAGAAACGGGGTCGGTTTCTTGTTTTCGGGAAAATGACGAACAGGCGACGCCGTTTAAATCCAAGGCTCATTGCTCGATCCTCCCCGGCCCGTGCCATTATTTAGGTGCGTAGTGCACAATCGTGCCGCCCTCGCCGACAACGAAGACGTCCGAGGAGGAACTTCCCCAAACGCCTCTCAACTCTTGCGGTATCCCGGTGAGCCCCGCCGGCGACCACGAGGCGCCGTTGTAATGCAGAATCACATCCGTGCGGCTGTCGGAAACTAGGGACAGCCACCGGTTTTCGTCCTTTTTCCGTGGCCGGCCTTCGGGAAGCGGGCGCAGCCGGCGATTCATGGCGGGCTCCAACAATGGCTGCGAAACGAGCGCTGCCCGCCGGACGGCCGCGGTTCGTGTGCAGGCGAGGATCGCTCAGCGCTTCGCGGTCTTCCTCGGCCAACGCCTTCAAGCGGAGGCGCCGGTCGTCGTCCGTGAAAAACACGTCTTGGCGATTGTTTCCCCGTTGCGTGATATGGCGCCGACAACCCGGGACGACCATGCGCGCAACACGTCGCATGCCCAACAAATAACAAAAACCATAAGGGCTGTTAAGAAAGCCCGTGACGGTCCCTAGTCTCCCATTCTCTCTAGTTGTAATGCAGAATCGTTCCCTCGTCGCCAACAACGAAGACATCGGTAGGCGAAAATCCGTACACTGCCATTAGCGTGCCCGTGATTCCGCTCGGCAATTGCATTGTCGACCACGAAGCGCCATCGAAATGAACGACCAGACTTGCGTCGCTCTGATTGCCGCCGCCCACAACGAAAATATCCGAGGACGACGACCCCCAAACGCCTTCAAGCCCGAAGTCAGGCACACTGTAATTCGCGGACGACCAGGCGTTTCCATCATAATGCAAAAGCACGGTGACGTTATTGGTTTCGTCCAAACCCACAGCGAAGACGTCGGAACCGGATGCACCCCAAACGTCACTAAGAAAGCCCTCCGTGCCGGTCGTCATCGCCGACCAAGTTGCGCCGTCATAACGTAAAGTCGTCCCGCCCTGCCCAACCGCAAAGACATCCGTGTGCGAAACGCCCCAAACGCGCGACAGCACCCCTGCCGTTGGCGGATTAGTCCACGACCACGACGCGCCGTCGTAGTGAGCGATGAGCGGCCCATCCTCGCCTTCGCCCGCTGCAAAAACGTCCGAGGAAGACAGGCCCCACACGCCGCTTAGGAAGCTGTCGGATGGCAGGTCAATGGGCATCGGCGCCCAGGCGGTTCCGTCATAATGGAGGACCGCCCCCGCGCTTCCCGAAAGCCCGACGCCATACACGTCAGATGGCGAAAGCCCCCACACATTCGCCAAACCGTAGTTCGCGCCGATCGGCATCGGCGACCAGGACACGCCGTCATAATGCAAAGTAATCGATGTCGGGCTTTTGCCGACGACGAACACATCCGACGGCGAACTTCCCCACACCCCGGAAAGGAGCACGTCAGTTCCGCTGGTCATTTCGGACCACGCGGCGCCGCTGTCGTCGTCGTCATTGTCATTGTCATTGTCGTCGTCGTCCGGCGAGCCGTCGTCGTCACCCGACGTGTCGTTGTCATCATCGTCCGATGAGCGTTCGAGGGCGGCCGCCGTGCCCGCGCCGCCTCCACACGCCGCCGCTGCGAGCAGTGACAAGCCGAATGCGAGGAAGATAGGAAGCAACATCGTTCTCACTGCAGTCTCCTTGTTGGAACGAAAGCACGACGGCTCACAAACGCACCCCTTGTCTAGTTTGCCACGGAGTATGCCAAGCCAGCAACCACGTGACAAGTGTCGTCGGTCGCATTCAATCTCCAGCCGGAGTCGATTCCCATGGGATAAAAGGCGGGATCGACGAAGCTTGTGTCGACCATCGGTATCTGTTCGTCTTTATAACTGTGTATCGTAGAGCAAGCCGAGTCGTCGGCATACCACCACGGGCAGCAAATCATGCAGCCGTTGTCCGGGGCGAGGCTTCCCGCGGCGATCCAGTTTTCTAGACCGTCTCCCACCAGTTCGCCCAGGTTGTTAAACTTGGCGTATGGGCAAAGCGGGACGTCGAGGTCGCCCGCGTAGTCGCCCCAAACAGTGTAGTTGGGAACCCATTGAAACAACAGTTCGGCGTCAGAGGAGAAACCGGACCAGTGATCATCGGCTTCAACGGCCGCGGAGAAAGCGAGCGAGTATTGCTTGTACGGAGTTTCCGCCCATCCGCCGGGGCCGGTGCTGGCAACCGTGATGAATTCCATTGAACTCCACAGAGACGTTGCAGGTTGGTAGAGATAGTAAGGGGTGTTGTCGTCGCCGACAAGCGTGTCCGTAGCTGGGTAGCCGCAATCGTCCGCGAGTATGCGGGGTGAATCCACGTTCGTGACCCACCACGACAAGGACCACAAGTCGATTACACTGCCGAGGTTTGGATAATTGACGAGGCCGAAGATCGGGCTGTCGGCAGCCAGATCTGTCCCCAGGTTGGCCGTGAGCCAAAGGTCACCAGCCGGTAGCGGATCCGTTGGCGGGTCGAACTGAAGTGCAACCTGCCCGTGCTTCGAAGGAATGCCGTTCGCCGGCGTCCCATTCCACTTCCACAGGTCTGCGGTATTGCCGGATAGGTAAATTTCCAGCGAGAGCGCGACCGCTTGGAAATTGGCATCGTGCTGATAGTTGTGCTGAATGTCCAAAAGTTGCGGCGGCGTTGCGCATCCGCACGAGTTGACAATCGGCGTAGTCGGTTGGACGAGCGAGAAGAACGTAGTGGACGGACTGACCCCGGGAGGATTCACGGCGCCACCTACCGCACTGCCTGAGAGCATCGAAGTCTCGATAGAAAGGCCCCACCCCGGCCACCCAGGCGACGCGTTGATCGGCCCCGGGCAATAATTCGGGGCCCCGCCAACACCCCAACTTACCATCCGCACCGATGGCGGTGAGGTTTCGTTGTCGTCATCCGCCGGCGAGGTGTCGTCGTCGGTTGGCGAGGAATCGTCGTCGACCAGCGAGGAATCGTCATCGACGAGCGAACTGTCGTCATCGACGAGCGAGGAATCGTCATCGACGAGCGAGGAATCGTCGTCGACCAACGAGGAATCGTCGTCGAGAAGGGCGGTGTCGTCATCCGCCGAATCGTCGTCGCCCGGCGTCGTATCGTCATCGTCGTCCGGGGGCGTCGTGTCGTCATCGTCGTCGCCGTACGCGCAATTCGCTGGGGTCGGGTTGCCCGGCGTGGGCGGCGTCGAGAACATCTCGGTCACGAACGTGACGCCGTCGGCGAAGAGGTAAGGCACGGTGGTCGACGCGGTGTAGCCGCCGGCCTGCGCGGTGATGGTCGCGGGCGAGCCGGGGTCGGCGT
>CAZHPN010000114.1:0-19675 GCA_964534375.1 uncultured bacterium
GCGTTGCGGCAGCAGGCCATCGAACTCGCCTACGACATCGCCGAAAAGCGCTTGAACGACTGGCTCAAAGTGGTGCAGCCGACGGCGGAGAGTTTGTACATCGAAACGACGCAACGCTTCGTCGATCTGACGAACGACTTGCTGAACCGCCTCGCCGCTTCCGGCGACGGCGCGCCGGCGGAACTGCCGCGCGCGCTCAATTCCGAGGCGGGGTTCCGCGTGCGCAGCCGGCTGTTCTACGGTTTCGTCATGGCCTGGGCCGGTCAAACGCCCGCCGCCTGGATTCTCGACGTGCTGCGCTGCCGCGATCGCCAATTGCGCGTCCTCGACCGCGAAATCGGGACCTATCTGCACCGGCTGCTCAACGCCAACGCCGGCCGCATCGAGGGCGACTTCAACGAACGCGTGCTGGAAAGCCGGCGGCGGCTGCAAGCGGAAATCCGCAAACAACTGCGCGAAGTCGTCGGCTCGGCGGCGGGCGCGCTCGACGCGGCGAAGGAATTGCGCGCGCAGGGGGCGGAGGCCGTGCAGCGCGACGTGGAACGCCTTACATTTTTGCGTAATTGCTTGACGGATTTCGCCGCCGGGAAAACGGCGCCACAATAGCGACAACAAGGAGAAGGCAAATGATTAAACCGAAGATCAAATGCGTGCGCGCAATGGAAATTCTGGACTCGCGCGGCAATCCGACCGTGCGCGTCTTCGTGGCGCTCGATGACGGCGTGAAAGCGTCCGCCTCGGTGCCTTCCGGCGCATCCACAGGCGAGAACGAGGCGCTGGAGTTGCGCGACGGCGACAAGAAACGTTACGGCGGCAAGGGCGTGTTGAAAGCGGTCGCCAATGTGAACGACTTGATTGCGCCGAAGCTGATCGGCCTGGACCAGACGCGGCAGGCGCAGCTCGATCGCCTGATGATCGAACTCGACGGCACGCCGACCAAAAGCAAGCTCGGCGCGAACGCCACGCTCGGCGTTTCGATGGCCGTCGCCCGCGCCGCGGCCGAAACGTCGCGGCTGCCGCTGTACGCCTACTTGGGCGGCCCCGGCGCGACCCGGTTGCCCGTGCCGATGATGAACATCCTCAACGGCGGCAAGCACGCCGACAACAGCGTCGACCTGCAAGAGTTCATGGTGATGCCCGTGGGCGCGCCCACGTTCGCCGAGGCGCTGCGTTATGGCGCGGAGACGTTTCACGCGCTGAAAAATATTTTGAAGAAAAAGGGCTACGCGACCGCCGTCGGCGACGAAGGCGGTTTCGCGCCCAATTTGAAGAGCAACGACGAGGCTTGCGAGGTGATCGTCGAGGCCATCGCCGCGGCCGGCTATCGGCCCGGCGCGGACGTGGCCATCGCGCTCGACCCGGCGGCGAGTTCGTTTTACGAAGACGGCGCGTACCGGCTCGCGAAGTCCGGTCAGGGCGTGAAGACGAGCGCGCAGATGACCGCGCTGTACGCCGCGTGGATCGATAAATATCCGATCGTTTCCATCGAGGACGGGCTGGCGGAAAACGACTGGGACGGCTTCCGCGCGCACACCGCCGCGCTGGGGTCGCGGATTCAGATCGTCGGCGACGACATCTACGTGACCAACACGAAATACATCGCGCGCGGCATCCGCGAGCAATCGACGAACGCCGTGCTCATCAAGCTGAACCAGATCGGCACGGTGACCGAGACCATCGAGGCCATCGACCTGTGCCGCAAGGCCGGCTGGGGCTTTGTGATTTCGCACCGCTCGGGCGAGACCGAAGACGCGTTCATGGCCGATTTCGCCGTGGCGATGGGCGGCGGCCAGATCAAGACCGGCTCCGCCTGCCGCAGCGAGCGCATCGCGAAATACAACCGCCTGCTGGAGATCGAGGCCGAACTCGGCGCCGCGGCGGTGTTCGGCAATCCGTTGTAGCCGACTCGCAGTCGGCGTCCGTCGAATTGAATTGACGCGTTCCGGGCGGCGCATTTCCGATCACAGAAACGAGGTCGGAGGTGCGCCGCCTTTTTCACGAGCACACCTTTGCCGCAACGACAAAAGTGTGCCACCCAGTAGCCGGGTCTTGTTAACAGCCGTCTCACGGAAAGAGCGTACGGGGTGGCACACTTCCGACCGAGCATCGAGGTCGGAGGCGCGCGCTGCCTCTCGGCCTTTCAGTCCCTCGTCTCCCAGCCTGCCAGCCTGCCGGCCTCCCGGTCTCTCAGTCTCCCAGTCTCCCAGTCGCCCAGTCTCCCCTCCTCGCGATTGTCGAAATCGCGTGTCGGCGCCATACTCGCCGTCGTTGACCAACCTGTCTGCGGAGAAGCGATGAAACGATGGCTGGCGCTCGGTTTGCTGGCGGCGGTGCTGGCGGCCGGCTGCGCGTATTACCAAAAGCAGGCTATGCCGAAAGACCTGTACACGGCGCCGCAGATGGAAGCGAAGGGGCTCACCCGCGGCGAGCACATCGTCAAAACGCGCTACGGCTTCCGGTTGTTCACGATTCCGATCAGCGTCCCCGAGCCGAACGAGATGATCGCCAACGCGATCCAGGAATACAAAGGCGTGGGGATCACCGACGTCGAAGTCGAATTCAGCGAATTCAACGTTTTCCTCTTCGGCATCCCGAAACTGCGGGTGTCCGGCGACATCGTGAAGTAGGCGGCGGATGCGGGGCGTCGTCGCGGTTTTCGCTCTGCTGCTCGCGGCGCCGGCCTGCTCCTATTACGGTTTGCAGACGATGCCGGCGGACGTGTACACGGCCTCCGATCTCGCCGGCGGCGCCTACCGCGTGGGCGAGCCGATTCGCGTCAGCCGTTACGGCTTTCGGCTGTTCACGATTCCGATCTCCGTGCCCGATCCGTTGCCGATGATGGCGGCGCGGATTCGGCAAAACCACGCGGTCGGCCTGACCGACGTCGATGTCGATTTCTCCGAGTTCGGCGGCGGCGGGCAATTGCCGCTCGGCTGGGGCGGCATCCTCGAGTTTTTGTTTCAGGTCCCGAAGGTCACGGTGACCGCGCGGCTGGTGTACAAAAACGACGCGGCCCCGCCGGCCGCCGCGCCGGCCGAATGCGCGCCGCCGGCGAAAGCGCCGCCGGAAAAGGCGCCCGCGGAAAAAACGCCGGACAATCCTTGACGGCGCCCGTGCGTTTTTGTTATTGATAGTTAGTTTTAAACCGGAGGTGACCGATGAAAAAGATCGCTTTGCTCTGCGCGTTGGCGCTGGTGCTGTCGTTCGTGCAATTGGCCGCCGCCGGCGAATCGCAGACCGTCGATATCTTGATCAGCAAGTTGGAGAAGAATTTCGCGGTGAAAACCAACTGGGGCAACATTTACTTCAACGAGCGCGACTTGCACCGCCTGATCCACGGCGCGGCGTATCTGCGGCCCGTGATGCTGGGCGAGTTCTTGAGCGACACCGGCTCGCGGCTGATGGTCAAGACCGTCGGCTACGACAAGGGCGTCGTCACGCTGTCGATGAGTCCGAAGTAGCTTCGAGTCTGCCGCCAGGCAGTTTTTCAGAAGTTTCCGA
The DNA here is from genome assembly GCA_964534375.1 of uncultured bacterium. GTDB lineage: Bacteria > Lernaellota > Lernaellaia > Lernaellales > Lernaellaceae > CAZHPN01. The sequence goes on from CAZHPN010000114.1 coordinate 3,502, forward strand.
ACGAATGCGCGTGTCGGCGCGGCCGGGCCGTAGGCGCGCGCTTGCCCCGACGGACATGGGAATCATGGGAAGTCTGGGAATTATGGGAGTGGTCGGGGCGCGCGTTGCATCGGTCTTATAGGTCGGATAGGTCCTATAAGTCCTATTCATGAATTAGGCGTAATCAAAAACACGGCCGCGCTTTGCGCGGGCACGTTCGCCAGCCACGAGTCGTTGGCCTGGCGCACCAGCGTCGCGCCGGCGGCGCCGAAGACTTGCACGATCGTGCCGCCGTTCGGGAACGATATCGCCAGATCGCGGTCTTGGAAATTGAACGACGTCGGCGTGAGGCTCCACGCAAAGATCGCGACCAGCCGCGCGTTGCCCTGTTCGCGCACCCACACCAGCGGCGGCGCATTGGCGAGGCCCAGGAGGTCGTCCACGAGCGTCGGAATCGGGTACGGCACGGCCTCGGAGAGCAAATCGGGCGCCCAGAACCGGCCCTTCGCCGACGTGCGCAACGATTCGGATTCCGGCGCGAGCAGCAGGCCAAGGCGTTCCTGGGTCAGTTCGAGCAGGCTGTCGCCCAGCAGCGTCGAACCGCTCATCCAGACCATCGCCATTTCCACTTCGGCCTGCGCGTCGGACAGCGGCGGGCGGATCACGAGGTTGTCGGGGTCGTAGGCGAACCAGACGCCGTCGGCGAACGCGCGGGCGCCGTGGAACCGCCCGAGGTTCGCCATCGTCGTGAACACGGGCACGCCGGGGAACGAGCTGACGACGTCCGGCGAGCCGCGCACCGCGTGCACTTCGCCGACCACCGGCAGCCACGGCGCGCCGCAGCCGACGATGTAGGAATTCGCGCCCGCGGCGGCGCGCAGCACGGCCATCGCTTTGTGGAACGCTTGCATCGCGGTCGAGCCGTCGGCGTGCACGGCCTCATAGGCGCCGACGAAGAGGAAGTCGAACTTGAAGTAGGCGAAGCCTTCGGTCGCGCGTTGCGCGACGACGCTCGTCAGGTGCGCGGCCGCGGCCGGCACGGTGATGTCGAGCACGTAGTACTGCACGCTCGAAAGCGACAGCGGATCCCAGAAGATCACCGGATTTTTTTGCGCGTCGTAGAGGAACCAGTCCGGATTCTCCGTGACCAACTTGCTGCGCGAATCGACCAGCAGCGGCGCCATCCACACGCCGGGCGTCATGTCGATCGCGCTGATCGCCTGCGCGACCGGCGCGAGGCCGGCGGGGAAACCGGACGTGTAGCTCGTCCAGTCGCCGGTGAGCGTCTCGTAGCCGGAGTCGATCTGGCAGACGAGATTGGCGACGTTCGGATACGTCGTCTTCACCTTCGCGCAGTTCTCGATCACCGTGGACGCGTCGATGTTGGAGAAGTAGTAAGACCACGTCGACCAGCCGAACGGCCGCGGGCGCGTCGGGTCGAGCGGCGGCACTTGCGCCGCGACGGCGTCGGCGTAGGCGCTTTCGTCATACGCCGGCCGGCCGGACAGCATCAACCAAACCGGTTCGAGGGTCAGCGTGCCGCCGGCCGCGAGCGCGCGCGCATCGCCGGGCGTGCCCTGCACGACGTCGAAGTGCAGCGCCTGATTCAACTGCGGATACCAACTCGCGCCGTAGGTCTTCCAATACTGGGCCGACAACGCGCCCCAGAGCAGCCCGCCGGTGCGGTCGGAGGGGCCGAGCGCGCCGAACCACCACGACACGCCCGGGCACGTCGACAAATAGCGATAATCGTCGGCGCACGGAAACGGCGCGCCGTTGACCCACTGCGGCGGCTGCTCGATGTTCTTCATTTTTTCGACGCCGGTGAAGGTCCACGAGTCGTGGCCGTTTTGCAGCCAACCCGCGTCGCCGCTCGCGCCGGGCAGCGTCACGCCCGCCTGGTCCGCTTCGGTGCTCGGCAGCTCGAACCAGTCGACGGTCCACGCGCTGCCGCCGGCCGGCACCGAGAGCGTCGCGCTCAACGTCGCCGCGTTCTGCTCGCTGTTCAGCGAAACGGCAATGGCAATGTCGGGCGCAGTGGCGAGGCCCGAGAGCGACCAGAGCCAGCCGTTGCTGGTCTGCGTCGCGGCGCGCGTCGGGTAGTCGGAGGCCTGGACGATCAGCGTTTGGCCGTTCGACTCGACCGCCAACTTTACCGTCGCGTTTTTCAGCAAGACGTCGCACGCGACGCTGACGAAATCGAACGTCGTCGCGTCCGCGGAGAACGACCAATCGCCGTCGCAGACGTCGACCGGCGCGAGATACGGCGCGCCCAAGTGCGCATCGGGGTAAACATGGTATTTTTGGCAGCCGAATAAACACAACACGCCAAACGCCAAAGCCGCAATAGTTATTCGTGAATTTTTCATGCGCGCCACCTTAACAGAAAGAGAGGGAGACGAAAAGAGTAGGGGCCGGCCCCCGCGCCTGCCCATCTTGCGGGCAACCACGGGGGTTGCCCCTGCGAATTTTTCGACGCCCGCGCCCGTCATGGCAGGCTTTTCAGCAGGTTCTCGCCCTCGGCCGGCCGGCCCGTCACGCGATACACCTCCGCGAGGTTCTTCGCGCACGTCACGGTCGACGGATGCTTCTCGCCCAGCGTCTGGCGATAAATCGCCAAGGCCCGCTTGAACAACGGCTCGGCCGCGGCGTACCGCAGCCGCGAACAATAGAGCGCGCCGATGTTGTTGTACGACGCCGCGGTGTCCGGATGCATTTCGCCCAGCGCCTTGAGCCGGATGTCCAGCGCCCGCCGATACAACGGCTCGGCCTGATCGTAACGGGCCGTGAGCCGGTACAACTCGGCGAGATTGTCGAACGAGGCCGCCGTGTCGGGGTGCTGGTCGCCGAGATCGCGCCGGCGGATTTCCAGCGCCTTCTTGAAGAGCGGCTCGGCCTCGGCGACGCGGCCCGCGGCCATATAGAGCACGCCGAGATTGTTGTCGGGCGTCGCCGTGAAAACGTGATCCTCGCCCAGCGCCTTGCGGTAGATCGCCAGCGCCTCTTTGTAAAGCGGCTCGGCTTCGGCCGGCCGGCCCGTGGCGCGGAGCAGTTCGGCCAAATCGTTGCAGGCGCTGGCGGTGTCGGCGTGCGCCTCGCCGAGCGTCTTGCGCCGCACGGCCAGCGCCGTTTTCAGCAGCGGTTCGGCCGGCGCGTAGCGGCCCTGGGCCGTCAGCAGCAGGCCGAGGTTGTTGCTATGGGTCGCCGCGTCCGGCGTGTTCTCGGCCCGCAGTTGGCGATCGATGTCCAGCGCCTTTTGGTACAGCGGCTCGGCCTCGGCGTAGCGGCCGGCGACGCGGTAGAGTTCGGCCAAATTGTCATACGCGGCCGCGGTGTCGGCGGCCCGTTCGCCCAGCGCCTTGCGCCGGATTTCCAGCGCCTTGACGAACAACGGCTCGGCGTCGGCGTAGCGCCCCGCGGCGCGATCCAGTTCCGCCAGCGCGGTGGCCGACGCCGCCGTGTTCAGATGGCGTTCGCCCCACACCTGCCGCGCCAGGCTCAAGGCCTGCCGCGCCGCCGCGATGCCCTCGTCGTAGCGGCCGGCGTGATAGGCCTGCCGCGCGCGGTCCGTCAGTTGCCGCCATTGCTCCGCGTCCGTCGTCTGGGCGTAACCGCGCGGCGAAAGCAGCGCCGCCGCCGCGACAAACACAGCCAACGCGAACAACATTTTTCTTGTCGCCATCGCCGACCTCGCGGCCTGCCCGCAATCGTTGACTGTTTCCGGACGTCGCCGGCCCCGCTCCCCGCCGCCAGCGGAGACGATCATGTCGGAAAAAGGGGGAAACCGCAATTGATTGGCCATTTTTTTTCACCGCAAAGACGCAAAGAGCGCCAAACCGCGCGAAGACCGGCGCAAGGCGTTCGCCACCGGTGAAAGCTTTCTTTTCTGCTGGACGCCGGCGGCCGAAAACGATAACTTGCCCTCCGACAAACGGAGGGCATGGTGCGCTTCATTTCGCTGGCGAGCGGCAGCAAGGGAAACGCCTATCTGGCGTGCGGCGACGGCGCGAACGTGCTGATCGACGCCGGGTTGTCCGCGCGCGAGTTGGAGCGGCGGATTCAACTGGCGGGGCTGTTGCCGTCGCAAATCAGTTTGCTGCTGCTGACCCACGAACACGCGGACCACATGATGTCGGCGGCGCTGTTGTCGCGCCGGCATGGCTGGCCGGTCGCGGCCACCGAAGGCACGCTGCGCTCGCCGTGCGGGCGGCTCAAGCCCGTTGCGGACGGCACGGAGCGCATTCAGACGATGCCGGCGGGCAAGAGCCTCACGGTCGGCCGGATGACGATCCGTTCGTTTTCGGTCAGCCACGACGCGGCCGATCCGGTCGGGTACGTGATTCAGAGCAACGGCTTCCGCGCGGCGGTGGCGACGGATCTGGGCGAGGCGACGCTCGACGTGCTGGCGCGGCTGCACGGCCTCGATCTGCTCGTGCTGGAAAGCAATCATTGCCCGAAGATGCTCGCCGGCGGGCGCTACCCGGCGTGGCTGAAAAACCGCATCGCGTCGCCGGTCGGGCATCTGAGCAACCAGCAGGCGAGCGACGTGACGCGGGCCGTCGCGCACCCGGGCCTGCGGCATCTGCTGCTGGCGCACCTTTCCGAGAACAACAACACGCCCCGCGCGGCCTACGACAATATGCGCGCGACGCTGGCGGACCTCGGCGCGGCGGCGCAACTGCGCGTCTGCCGCCAGAATCGCGTTGGGACGTGGATCGATCTGAACGAGGAGCAAGCGCATGATTCCGAGGTATACGCGTAAAGAAATGGCGGCGATCTGGAGCGACCAGAACCGCTATCAATGCTGGCTGAACGTCGAACTGGCGGCGCTCGAAGCGATGGCCGCGCACGGCCTCGTGCCGGCGGAAGCGGTCGCCGAGGCCAAGGCCAAGGCGAAGTTCGACCCGGAGCAGATCGAGAAGATCGAAGCGGTCACGCGGCATGACGTCATCGCGTTTCTGACCAACGTCGCGGAACACGTCGGCCCGGCGAGCCGCTACATTCACCTGGGCATGACCTCGTCGGACGTGCTCGACACCGCGTACAACATGCAGCTCGTGCAGTCCGCCGACCTGCTGCTGGCCGACCTCGACAAGCTGCTCGCCACGCTCAAGCGGCGCGCCTTCGAGCACAAAGACACCGTGCAGATGGGCCGCAGCCACGGCGTGCACGCCGAGCCGATCACCTTCGGCCTGAAGCTGGCGATCTGGTGGGACGAAATGCGCCGCAATCGCGTCCGGCTCGTCGCGGCGCGCGAGGACGTGCGCGTCGGCAAGATCAGCGGCGCAGTCGGCACCTTTGCGCACCTGCCGCCGAGCGTCGAGGAGCAGGCGCTCGCCGCGCTCGAGATGCAGCCGGCGCCGGCGTCGAGCCAGATCGTGCAGCGCGACCGGCACGCGGCGTTTTTCACGACGCTGGCGGTGCTCGCCGGCTCGATGGAAAAAATCGCCGTCGAGATTCGCCACCTCCAGCGCACCGAGGTTTACGAGGCCGAGGAGTTTTTCCACAAGGGCCAAAAGGGTTCGAGCGCGATGCCCCACAAACGCAACCCGGTGCTGTCGGAAAACGTCGCGGGCCTCTGCCGCCTGCTGCGTTCGTACGCGATCGCCGCGCTGGAAAACCAGGCGCTCTGGCACGAACGCGACATCAGCCACTCGTCGGCCGAGCGCGTCATCGGGCCGGACGCGACGATCGTCGCCGACTTCGCCCTCGCCCGCATCGAGGGTCTGCTCGACAAGCTGCTGGTCTACCCGGAAAACATGCTGAAAAATCTGAACCTCACCAGCGGCCTCTACGCCAGCCAGACGCTGCTGCTCGATTTGGTCCAGGCCGGCCTCACGCGCGAAGACGCTTACAAGATCGTGCAACGCTGCGCCATGCCGGTGTGGGAGCAAGGCAAAGATTTCCTCGCAACGCTGCTCGCCGATGAAGAACTGCGCAAGTACGTGGACGAAAAGACGATTCGCGACGCGCTCGACGTGAAGCGGCAGCTACGGCACGTCGATTACATTTTCAAGCGGGTATTTGGGGAAGTTTGAACCACAGAGGCACAGCGGGCACAGAGGAGCACAGAGGATTTAAACATCGATTTCTCTGTGCGTCTCCGTGTTCTCTGGGTCTCTGTGGCGATTATTCATGCTTTTCGGTTGCGGCCGAAGGCCGCGTTGTGCAATCTGCGGATCAACATCACATTTACGCGCACAGCGCGCTCACGCGTCTTGCTCCGCCTTTGCCTCCAGCACGCCGGCCGGCGCGTTTTCCATCGCCATCGCTTTCTTCAGCGGCTTGGAGAACGCCAGAATGCCGAAGCCGGAGGCGATGCCAATGGCGGTCAGCAGGCTGAAGAAACTCGTGTGCGGCATTCTTTCGTAGTAGGCGCCGATGAAGCCGGCGAGGTAGTTGCCGAAGAACGAACTGAGGAACCACATGCCCATCATCAGCGAAATCAGCCGCGCCGGCGCGATTTTCGTGACCAGCGAAAGGCCGGTGGGCGACAGGTAGATTTCGCCGAGAGTCAGGATCAACGTCGTCGCGAACGGCCAGAAGATGCTGCCCTTGCCGGCGCCGATGAGGTTGGCGCCGACGATCATCACAATATACGAGGCGCCGAGCAGGAAGCAGCCGAAGGCCATTTTGGCGACGGTCGACGGCTCCTTGCCGCGTTTGTTCTGCCAATCCCACAGGATGTTGATCAGCGGAATGCCGCCGATGATCATCAGCGGGTTGAACAACTGGAACCAGGTCGACGGAATCGTGAAGCCGAAGATGCTCGGCCAGATCGTTTGCTCGTCGGCCCACAACTGCATCGTGTTGCCCTGCTGCTCGTAGATGCCCCAGAACGGAATATTGAGCGCGCAGAGCACGCACAGCGCGATGATGCGCGACCAGTCGTTGCGGGTGAGCGGTTCGACCGTGACCTGGCCGGCGGCCTTGGTTTTCATGACGTTGTCGGGCGCGAGGTCTTTCTGGCCCCACAGGTAAATCGTCACGCTCAGCAGCATCACGATCGCGGCGGAGATGAAGCCCCAATGCCAGGCGATCTTCTGCCCGAGCGTGCCGCAGATCACCGGCGCCAGCATCGCGCCGAGGTTGATGCCCATGTAAAAGATGCCGAACGCCTTATCGCGGCGCGGATCGTCGGGATCGGGGTACAGCGAACCGACCTGCGTCGAGATGTTCGGCTTGAACATGCCGTTGCCGAGGATCAGGAGAATGATGCCGAGGAAGAAGGTCGGCTTGTTGGCGATCACGAGATGGCCGACGGCCATCAGCAGGCCGCCGAAGACGACCGACTTGCGCTGGCCGAGCCAGCGGTCGGCGATCGCGCCGCCGAAGATCGGGGTCAGATAACAAAACGCGGAGTAGATGCCGTAAATCTGCGACGACAGCGCCTGCGCGCTGAGCGGGCCGAAGACCCATTCGAGAAAGGTCTTGATCTCGGCGTAGCCCCAAAGCTGTTCCGGCATCGACTTGAACAGGAACAGCATATACAGCACCAGCAGCGCGCGGTTGCCGTAGTAGGAGTTCCGCTCGCCGGCCTCCGTGGCAAACAGCACGTAAAGGCCCCGCGGATGCCCCTTCTTCTTTTCGGCCATCTTTGCTTCTCCCCGTCTCCGTCGACGCAAACAGGAAATTGGCGGCAGTGTGAGGCGCGCATAGTAAACTACTTTGCGGGCGCGGCGAAAGCGCCGATTGCAGCTTGCGGGTTGAACCACAGAGCCACAGAGGACGCAGAGTTTATCAATGTTTCAGTCTCTATGACCTCTGTGCCTCTGTGGTTCGAGCCACATAATCTGCGCGCAGCGCAAGAAAATTTCTGGTCCGTAGTCCAGCGAGCAGAAACGGTCGGCAGGAGACGCCTTCCTTTGCTCCTCCGTGTTTGGCCCGATCACCAATCCTCAAATGCGGACGTGGAACCGCACGCCGAAGACGCCCACCGGGCCGCGGTCGGCGTTCATGCCCGGGTTGAAAATGCCCTGCGCGTCGAGCGTCAGTTCCAGATAGCGCCAGAGGCCGAACACATAGTAGCTCTCGATCACCGTTTCGGTCGCCCGCCGCAGGCCGCCGTCGCCAAGCTGGTAGGTGACGCCGCCCGCGGCGAGATATTTGCCGTCGATCGGCGATATGCCGTTCAGCGCTACGGCTACGGCGAGGCGGTCGTCGGGCCGCTGCCAGGGTTCGCCGGCGATCTCGGCGCCCGCCGAAAGGTCGCGATCGATTTCGGTGAACACGAAGACCTCGCTCTTGCCGTCGCTGGCCCCGATGCGGAAGAAGGCGTTCACCCATTTGCCGAACTGCTGATCCACGAGCAGGCCGACGCCCTGCTTGCGCGCGCCGATCTTTTCGACCGCCGTGACGTCGGGCGCCTTGCCCGGCGCGGCCTCGTTGAGGGCGTCGGCGTAACTGCCCATGTGCGCCCAATTGGACCAATAAAGCAGCTTGGCCGAACCCGGTTGGTCCAGCGGCCGGTACCGCGCCTCGCCCTCGGCCATGACCGAGCCGTTGTGGTGGACGTCCCAATCAAGATTCGGGGCGTTGGCCGCCGTTGGCATCGCGGCGGTTCCCGCCCGCAGCGCGAAGTCCGGGTGCTCCAGCGAAATCACGCCGCCGGTCGTGTAGCCGCGGGTGTCGGCCGGGTAGTCCCAAGAGCCCTGTTCCATCAGCGACCAGTTGAGAAAATGGCGGCGTGGGTCGGCAGCCACCGCGCTGGCGTCAAAGAAATCGTTCATCGCGAACTCGCCGAGCACGATTTCCAGCCGAAACGGCGTGTTCGCTTCCCGCACGGCAAATGGGCCGGGACCCGTGGGCGCGAAGCGTTCCTCGAACTCGGCTTTTTCGTCGGTGGGCGCGCCGCCGAGGGGAATGGATTGCCTAATGTACGCGCGAGCCACGTAAGGCAAAATGCCAACCTTGGCCACGCGCACGATTTCGCCGTTGACGTAGCCGGCAAGGCCGCTGACGTTCGGCATTCCGCCGCCGTCGGCGAACTCGGGCTCGGCGACGACCGACGCGCCGGGCCAAAGGCGGAAGGCGCCGTAAAGCGTGGCCGTCACCGACCACCCGAGCGACGGTTTCGGTCCGTAGCTGATCGCCGGATTGTCATAGGGCGATTTCATCCGGGTGTTGACCTGGGCGACGCCGGTCGTCTGGCCGCCGAATAGCCACCATTCGCCGAAGCCGTAGGGGTGTTCCTCGGCGGGGGCCGCGGCGGCGGCGTTTTCGGCGGGTTTCGGAGCGCCGTTGCCGCCCAGCTCCTCGGCAAGGGCGGCCCGCGGTGACGCGGCCCGCGAGAGAGTCAAGGCGATCACGGTCGTCAGAAGAACCCTGCCGATAAAGCGGAAGCATTCAAACAAACATAAGCGTTTGCGAGAGCGAAGATTGAACATCGAATCAACTTCTTCTATTGTTAGCCTGAGCTACCTAAAGTATGTGCACCAATTTGCGCAAAGTCAAACATGCATTGTAATTCGGTATTCGGCGCGAAGGCCTGAAGTTCGGGAGAAGGGGCGGCGCTAGGCGGACCGGCGGGAAACGACGGTCAGCCAGTCGGCGCTTTTTCCCCGAGCCGGGGGCGCTTCGCTGCTACTAGGTCCGTCGTCCATCATCGTCTCTCTTCCGCGCGATTTTTCGCGCTCGAACAATGTTGATTTCGGGCGGGATTTTACTCGCTCGGCGCAAGGCTGTCAACATAATTCCAGGGCAAATAATTGCAGCGCCGGTTCGTTGACTTCCCTGCCGGCGTGTTCTACTACAGGCGCAAGCCAAGCTGCACGATAACCGCACGAACAAAGGGGCGCCGTATGTCGCAGACGGAACGGATCCCGGCCGGTCATCCGAAAGGCCTTTACCTGCTGTTCACCGTCGAGATGTGGGAACGTTTTTCGTACTACGGTATGCGGGCCATTCTCGTCTTGTTCATGGTCAAGTTTCTCGTGTTCACGACCGAACAGGCCGGTGATCTGTACGGCTGGTACACCAGCCTCGTTTATCTGACGCCGCTGCTCGGCGGTTATCTGGCGGACCGCTATCTCGGCCAGCGGCGCAGCATCGTCATCGGCGCGCTCGTCATGGCGCTCGGCGAGTTCGCGTTGATGGGCGCCGGCCTGTCGATGACGCCGAAGGAACAGGTCGTGCCGATCGTGCTGACCAAAGATCAGGCGGCGGCCTTCGCGGCGAATCCTGACGCGGCGCTGGAGCTCGCCAGCCCGCAGAAAGACGCGGTCGGCAGCGTGTGGAAAAACTTCAAGTCCGCGACCGCGCGCGTCGCGAAGGAAAACGTCGATGGGAAAGGGTGCGTCGCGCTGACCGTGCGCGGCGACGGGCTCGTCTCGACGGCGATGCCCGCCATTCCCGGGCGGACGCTGACGCTGTTCGGCCTGGGCCTCGCGCTGCTGATTCTCGGCAACGGTTTCTTCAAGCCGAACATTTCGACCACCGTCGGCCAGCTTTACGGGCAGAACGATCCGCGGCGCGATGGCGCCTTCACGATCTTCTACATGGGCATCAACCTCGGCGCGTTCTTCTCGCCGCTGGTCTGCGGCACGCTCGGCGAAAAATACGGGTGGCACTGGGGATTCGCGGCGGCCGGCACGGGCATGCTGGCCGGGCTGACGGTCTATTTCTGGGGCCAGCATAAATATCTCGGCGAGGCCGGGTTGCATCCGGCCGGGGCCCCGAAAAAGACGGGGGCCGCGGCGCACGAACCCTTGACGAAAGCCGAATGGCAGCGCATCGCCGTCGTGTTCGTGCTGGTGTTTTTCAATATCTTCTTCTGGTCCGCGTTCGAGCTGGCCGGCAGCGCGCTGACGCTCTTCGCCGACCGCTCGACCGACCGCGTGCTGCCGATCGTCAATTGGGAATTCCCCGCCAGTTGGTACCAATCGGTCAACCCGGCGTTGATTTTCATCCTGGCGCCGCTGTTCTCGGGCCTGTGGCTGAAACTGGCGCGCGCCCGGCGGGAGCCGTCGACGCCCAACAAGATGGCGCTGGGTCTGGCGATGCTGACGGCGGGCATGCTGGTGATGGTCTTCGCGGCAAATCTGGTCGGGAAGAGCGGCGGCAAGGTCAGCGCGCTGTGGCTGACCGGCTGCTATTTCATGTGCACCCTGGGCGAACTTTGCCTCTCGCCGGTCGGGCTGTCGGCGGTCACGAAACTTGCCCCGGCGCGCTTCGGCTCCCTGATGATGGGCACGTGGTTCTTGTCGAACGCCGCGGCGAACTACCTGCAGGGCGCGTTCGCCGGCCAATACGACAATCTGCCGCTGACGACGTTCTACCTGGTCCCGGTCGGCGCGGCGAGCGTTTCGGCGATCGTGCTTTTGGCGCTGGCGCCGAAGCTGCGGCAATGGATGCACGGCATCCACTGACCGGACGGAAGCGGCCGGCGAAGTATCCGCCGCGCGCTTGACGAACCGGCGCCGATTCGCTAAATGCAAACCATCGCGCTCGGCGCCGAGCGCAACTATTCGCGGCATTGGTGGGGGGGGCTTCGTGAACCGACAAACGTCGGCAATCCGCGTTTTCCTTTTCGCTTGCCTGGCGCTGTTCGCGGCCGGGCGAGCGTACGCCGCCGGCGAGCCCGCGCCGCCGCCGCTCCCCCTGATGCCGCCGACCGATGTGCGCGCGTTCGACACGCCGTCCGACGGCGGCGGTTCGATCACGATCGAATTCGGCCCGTCGCCCGACGAAGCTGCGCCGAACGACCCGGTGGTCAGCTACGCCGTCGAACGCGCGGCCTGCAAACCCGAAAAGTTTTCGTTCACCGGCGCGACCTCGGCGCGCCTGCTCGCCCCGCGGCGGCGCGCCCGCGAAACGCCCGCGCTGACCATCGTGGACAGCGACACGCAGGACGGCGCCGACTACTTCTATCGCGTCGTCGCCGTCGCCCGCAGCGGCCGGCGCAGCGATCCAGTCGCCATCGGGCCGGTGCAGTCGAAGGCGCAGTGGTTCGCCGTCAACAAGCTGAATCTGCTGTGCCTCGGCGCGATCGTTTCGCTGGCGATCGTGTTCTTCATCGAAGCGATCCGCCGGGGCAAGAAGCCGTTCATCCGCAAGATCGCCGGCCTCGACGCGGTGGACGAAGCGATCGGCCGCGCGACGGAAATGGGCCGACCGATCCTTTTCGTGCCCGGCATCAACGACATGAACGACGTGCAGACCGTCGCCGCGGTCATCATCCTGGGCCGCATTGCGCGCACGATCGCCGAATACGACACGCGGCTGATGATGCCCAACACGCGCAGCCTGGTGATGGTCGCCGCGCGCGAAACGGTCAAGGAGGCGTACACCGCGGTCGGCCGGCCGGATTCGTACACCGACGAGATGATCACCTATCTGACCGACGAGCAGCTCGGCTACGCGGCGGGCGTCACGGGCATGATGCTGCGCGAAAAACCGGCGACCTGCTTCTACCTCGGCGGCTTTTACGCCGAGAGCCTGATTCTGGCCGAGGCCGGCAATTCCATCGGCGCGATCCAGATCGCCGGCACCGCCAACCCCGACCAGTTGCCGTTTTTCGTCGCCGCCTGCGATTACACCTTGCTCGGCGAGGAACTCTTCGCGGCCAGCGCCTATCTCTCGAACGAGCCGAAGCAACTCGGCAGTTTGAAGGGGCAGGATGTGGGCAAGGCGATCGCCATGCTCGTCATCCTGATCGGCACGGCGGTGGAAACGGCGGCGACGCTGGCGAACTCCGACCTGTTGCAGCGGATCGCCGATTTCATCCACGGCCTGTTCCGCGTGGCGGCGTAGGGGGACGGCGGAATGCTCACACGCAGCGTGCCGATCCTGATCACCTTCGTCGTGGGCGTGGTGCTCGTGGTCAGTTTTTTCATTCCGCACCAGCCGTTCGGCAAACTCGGCGAAGATTTTTCGGTGTTCTTCGACATTATCGCGTCCTTCGCCTTCTTTCTTGGCGGCGGCAACCTCGTGCGCATCCACCTCGAAACCGTCGGCAAACGCAAACCCGGCTGGGGATATTCCGGCATCACGCTCGTCTCGTTCTTCGTCACGCTGTTCATCGGTTTTTCGAAAATCGGCAATCCGTGGGGCATCCAGGGCGACTTGTCGGAATACGGCTCGCCGTTCTACGTGATTTACGAATCCATTTTCACGCCGGCCTCAGCGACGATGTACGCGCTGCTCGCGTTTTACGTCGCCTCGGCGAGTTACCGCGCTTTTCGCGCCAAGAATCTCGAGGCGACGGTGCTGCTGATCGCGGCGTTCGTCATCCTGCTCGGCCGCACGTTCGTGGGCGCCGTGCTGACGGCCTGGCTGCCGGACTCGCTGGCGTTCCTGCGGATTCCCAATTTGGCGAACTGGATTCTGGTCACGCCCAATCTTTCCGGGCAGCGCGCGATCATGATCGGCATCTCGCTCGGCATCATCTCCACCAGCCTGAAACTGATCCTCGGCATCGAGCGCAGTTATCTGGGCGGCGACGGCGAATAGGGGCGGACGGTGGCGAAGAAAACATTCTATGACCGCGTCCGCGACATCGACCGCCGGCTGATCTTCCTTTTCATTGCGCTTTCCGTGGCGATTCCGCTGATCTTTCACCTGTATTTCCCCGAGACCCCGACGCCGATGACGCAGGCGGTGTTCGACAAGATCGAACATCTCCCGGCCGGCAGCCGCATCCTGATGGATTTCTCCTACGACCCGGCGAGCATGCCCGAGATCGAACCGATGGCCACCGCCTGGGTGCGCCACTGCCTGTTAAAAAAGCACAAGATCTACGCCATCGCGCTCTGGCCGGTCGGGCCGCAGTTGGCGAGCGACACCTTCAACGCGGCGGTCAATTTTTTGCGCAACCTCGACCCCGAGCGCCGCATCGTCTACGGCGAGGACTACGTCAATCTCGGCTTCAAGTCCGGCGCCCAGGGCGTGATCAACGTGCTGTTGACCAACCTCGGCACGCTTTATTCGACCGACATCAACGGCGCGAACATCGCCGACATTCCGATGATGAACGGCGTGGTGAACCTCAAGAGCTTCGACCTGATCGCCAGCATCAGCGCCGGCACGCCGGGCACGAAGGAGCTGATTCAGTTCGGGTCCGTGCCGGCCGGCGTGCCGCTGGTCGCGGGCACGACCTCGGTTTTCGCGCCGCTGCTTTATCCCTATTATCCGGCGCAGATGCTCGGCATTCTCGGCGGCCTGAAGAGCGCCGCGGAATACGACGCGCTGCTGTTCCGCAAGATCAAACCGCAGTTGCAGGCGCGGCTGCGCCTGGCGCCGAAGCTGCTGCAGGATGAAATCGCGCAGTTGACCGGCGACCGGTCGCTGGACCCCGCGGCGAAACGCAAGCTGGTCGCCGAAAAGACCGCGGCGCTGCGCGCCGTGGAAAAAGCCGATCCGGCGACGCTCGGCGACCGCCGGTTGATGGATTTGGCCGGCCCGGTGTTGGGTTACACGCAAAAGGGCATTTCGCGGATGGGGCCGCAGGCGGTCGCGCACCTGGTGATTGTGCTGTTTATCATCATCGGCAATATCACCTATTTCATCGACAAACGGCGGGGGCGGCGATGAGCCGGAGCATGGCCGTCAGCCTGGGGTTCCTCGCCGTATTCGCGGCGCTGGCGCTGCTCGGCGCCGTTTTCGGCGGCCTGACCAGCCCCTTGCCGCGCGCCGACGAGATCAAGTTGACCATGCCCAACAACATGGTCGTGGTCGCGCCGCAGGGGAAGATCAGGCGGGAGGTCGACCCGGCGACGCAGAAAACGAAATTCGTGGCCGCCGACGGTTTCCGGATCGTGCGCGAGGTGCCGGCGTCGTACCAGCCGGCCGGCGGCGAGAAGAACCCGTGCATCGCGGCCGACGAAAAAAAACCGGAACTGATTTTCAAACCCGTGCGACACGAGACGCATTATGGCGCCGTGGTCGCCGGCGACGCGACGATGGAGGAGAAGAATGGCGAGGCGTACGTGCGCGTGCCCAACGGCGGCAGCCTGATCGAGCGCGTGCGGTCGTTCCGCGGCTTCTGGACGTGGGTGGCCGCGTTTTTGACGCTGGGCATTCTCAGTTTTCTGTACGACGACAACCCGTTCTACAAGTTCACCGAGCACTTGTTCATTGGGGTCAGCGCGGCGTATTGGATGTGCCTGGCGTTTTGGTCGACGATCGTCCCGAACTTGCTGGGCAAGCTTTGGCCCGCGCTCGTCGCGTCGATCAATCCGGGCGTCGGCGGCGAAAAGCGGAACCTGCTTTATCTCGTGCCGTTGGTGTTCGGGGTGCTGCTGTTGACGCGCCTGACCTCGAAGTTCGGCTGGCTCAGCCGCTGGTCGCTGGCGTTCATCGTCGGCACGACCGCCGGCCTCAATTTCGTCGGCTATCTGCAGAGCGATTTCGTCGGCCAGATCGAGGGCTCGATCGGCTCGCTGGTCGCGATCGACCCGGCCAAGGGCGTGCAGTGGGGCGCCACGTTCAGCGCGATCGTGCTGTTCGTCGGCGTGCTGACCTGCCTCGTGTATTTCTTCTTTTCGACCGAGCACAAAGGCGTCATGGGCGCCGCCAGCCGCGTCGGCATCTGGGTGCTGATGATCACCTTCGGCGCCTCGTTCGGCTTCACCGTGATGGGCCGCATTGCGCTGCTCGTGGCGCGGATGGAATTTCTCTTCAACGATTGGCTGCACATCATCATTCAGTGAACAGTGAACAGTGAACAATGAACAATGAACAGGGAACAGGGGACAGTCATCAATGCGCGGTTGAGGGGCGGCCCGCCGTCACTGCTCACTGCTCACTGCTCACTGTTCACTTTTCAGCGAACGACTCGCCCATCTTGACGCACCACGTGCGGCAATTTTCGACGGTCACGCAATCGCCGTCGCGCGCGACCGTTGGCGGGGGCGCCGCGTCGGCGTCGGAGCGGCTGTTGCGGTATAGCGCCGACTGCCCATCGCGGAAACGGCCCTCGGTCACGAGCCGCCAACCGGCGGCCTCGTCGAGGCCGATCCGTGGCCGGGTCTCGTTCAGGAGCGACGAATCGTCGAACGTGAACAGCAGCAGATTCGGCCAGGTCCTCACCGCTTCCAGATTTGGGAACGGCGAATGGTCGCCGGGGGCGACGCGGATCATCTGCGTGTAGAAATCGTCCAGCAACAAGCACCATTTGGCGCCGTGCAGGCTGGTGAGCGCCGCGCAGTCTTTGTCCGTCACCACCGGGCGGAAATCGTCGTAGGGCACCAGAATCTTG
>CAZHPN010000114.1:19685-19990 GCA_964534375.1 uncultured bacterium
CCGTCACCACCAGCAGCCGGACGGCATTGTGCTGGATTTGCGCGGCGGCGCGGCACACCGCGCGGTCCGCGAAACCCAGCCGATCGACCCCGAACCGACCAATGTGCGTGTCGCCCGGGTAATGCCCGAAATCCGGGAAACCCAACACGCGTTCAAGCAACGACGGATGCGGACGCCAGACGCGGGGCGTTGCGCTCATGTAGGCAAACTGGAAAACGCACCAACCAGCGACGAAGATCATGATGCCGCGCCGCCAGCGACGCGATTCGGCGCCGGCCGCGAGCCCGATCGTCGCCGTCAACGTC
>CAZHPN010000115.1:0-19844 GCA_964534375.1 uncultured bacterium
GCCGCGTGAAATCTTTGCACCAGAACAAGAAACAAAGGAATAGTAGTACAGAGGACACAGAGAAAGAATTAGAGAAATGTCTGCGTTTTCGGCAGCTGCATTGAAAATGCTGGAATCTCTGTACTACTATCCGTCGATTTCTTGTTTTCGCGCAAAGAATTTATCGACGCCCCTGCAATACGGAATGGGTTTTGTCGCACGGGTTCCTAGGCCGTTGGCCTGGGCTGGGTTCGTTCGCGCCGTTGGCGCTCCGGGCGCTCCCGGGTTCGTTGCCCGGCCTTCCGCAATATCTGTGTAATCTAACTTTGGTTGCAGTCCGAAGGGCTGCGCTGAGAACTCTGTGCCTCTGTGGTGCGAATTCTCTTTACTTCGCCTGCGTCCAACTGGGATTTTCGCTGCGGTTTTTCACGCCGTGCAGCACGAGGATGCAGGTGCTGACGTTGATCGCCGTCTCCATGCTCGGGTCTTTCTTGATGAACGAACTCAAGCCCGGCACCGTGTTGGAAATGTCGGAATAGATCGAGTAAAACGCCGCGGTTTGCCGCCCGCCGTTGACCGGAAACAGTTTCCAGTTGCCGACCGATTTGCGCAGCTTGTTGCCCTTGCTGGACAGGAGCGTCCAGGCGACCCCTTGATTCGGCTGGAACGTCGTGCGCAGCACGTATTCCACCGTGAAGCTGAAAATCATGAACTTGAATTTGATCTCGTAGCGGACGTCTTTGAAGCTCTCGGTCGCGTTGACCACTTCGCAGGCTTCGGTGCTCGGCATGAATTTGGGATAATTGGCATAATCGACGATCGTCTTGTAGACGGCTTCCGGCGGCTGATCGATCAAGATGCCGCTGGTGATCGATTGCAGGCGGCCGCCGGGGCCTTCGCGCACGACCAGCAGTTCGCCGTTGGCCATGAGCCGAGCCAACGTATCCTGGCTGATCCCCGGTTCGTTCAGGATTGCGCCCGGTTCGGCGTTTTGCGCGAACGCGGCGGGCGCGCCGGCGAGCAGAAACACGCACACCAGGGCCGACAGCAGACCTTTCATCGCGATTCCTCCGTTGGTTCCGGCACGTCGATAGAGCCGCAATTGTACCGATTTTTCCGCCTGAGGCCAACGGCGAATTCGACCGGGCAACTGACAATCGCGCGGCCGGTCTGCTAGAATTCCGGCCCGATGGTCATCCACGCCGCCACGAACACGGAGCCCGCCGCCGGCGTCTGCAAGCTTTGCGGCCTGCCGACGGCCGCGGCGCGCGACGATTTCTGCTGCCTCGGCTGCCGGCATGCGCACGCGATGCTCGCCGAATTGCTCGGCGACGACGAGGCGGCGATGCGCGATCATCCGTTGTTCCGGCTGCTGCGCGAGCGCGGCCTAGTCGCCCAGGGCGCCGCGCCGGCCGCCGTCGCCCCGGCGCCGGCGAACGAGCCGGGTCCGGGACGCGCGGTGTTTCGCGTCGACGGCATGTGGTGTCCGTCCTGCGCTTGGGTGATCGAACGCACGATCGAGCGCCTGCCCGGCGTGCAGTCGGCGAGCGCGTCGTTTGCCGCCGACCGCGTCACGGTGGAGTACGAGCCGCGGCTGATCGGGCCCGAGCGGCTCGCCGCCGCCGTCTCGGCCCTCGGGTGGCCCGCGGCCGAAATCGGCGACGCCGCGGCGCAGAAAGCCGAGTTGCGCCGCGAGTTCCTGCGCCTGATCATTTCGTGGATTCTCGCCTGCAACGTCATGATGCTCTCGTTCGGATTGTACGCCGGGTTTTTCGTCGGCGGGCCGGGCGAGATCGCCGGGCCCGTGGGCCTGCCGTTGTTCTTGCTAAGCACGATCGTGCTGACCTACGGCGGCGCGCCGATTTTCGTGCGGGCGTGGCAGGCGGCGCGGCGGCGCGGCTTCGTCATGGAAACGCTGATCGCACTGGGTTCGCTGGCGGCGTACGGCCTGGGCGTCTTCAACTGGCGGCGCGGCGACCCGCATCAGTATTTCGACACGGCCTCGATGCTGGTCGCGCTGGTGCTGCTGGGCAAATACCTGGAGCGGCGCATCCGGGCCGGCGCGGTCGCGGGCATCGACGAAATTTACGATTTGCTGCCGCGCAAGGCCCGCCGCGAGCAGAACGGCCGCACGACGTGGGTCGCGATCGAGGCGCTGGCGCCGGGCGACGTCGTGCGCGTGCAGGGCGGCGAGGCGATTCCGGCGGACGGCCGCGTGCTCGCCGGCGAAGGCGCCGCCGACGAATCCCGGCTGACGGGCGAAAGCGCGCCGCGCGCCAAGCATCCGGGCGACGAAGCGCTCGGCGGCAGCGCGCTGGTCACGGGCGATCTGACGCTCGCGGTGGTCGCCGCGGGTTCCGCCAGCTCGCTGGGCCGCATGGCGGCGCTCGTCGAGCAGGCGCTCGCTGCGAAGAACCCCGCCGAACGCCTGGCCGACCGCCTGATCGCCTGGTTCGTGCCAGCCATCGTCGCGCTCGCCGCGGTCACCGCGGCGCTGCTGCTGGCGCGCGGCGCGTCCCTAAACGACGCGCTGACGCGAGCCGTCACGGTGCTCGCGATCGCGTGCCCCTGCGCGCTGGGCGTTGCGGCGCCGCTCGCCAAAGCGGCCGCCGTCAGCCGCGGCCGGCGGCTCGGCCTGCTCGTGACCGACCCCGACGCGCTGGCGGCCGCGGCGGAGCTGTCGGCGCTGGTGCTCGACAAAACCGGTGTCGCCACTTGCGGCGAGTATGCGGTGCTCGGCGTCGACGCGCGCGAGGCGGACGCGGCCGAGATCCTGACGTTGGCCGCCGCCGCCGAGGGCGACGCGCCGCACCTCATCGCCCGCGCGGTGCGCGCCGCCGCCGTCGAACGCGGCCTGCCGCGCCCCGTGGCCGAGCACGTCGAAATTGCATTGGGGCAGGGCGTACGCGGCTTGGTGAACCGGCGCTGGGTGACGGTGGGCGGCGAGAACTTCCTGCACGACGCCGGTCAGCCGATTCCGGACGCTTGGCGCGCGGCCGCGTCCGCCGCGACGCGGCAGGGGGCATCGGTCGTGTTCGTCGGGTGGGACGGCGCGGCGCGGGGCATGATTCAACTGGGCGACCGACCCCGCGCGGGTCTGCGCGAGGCCGTCGCCGAACTGACGCGCCGGGGCGTCGAGGTCCACCTCGCGTCGGGCGACGCGCCGGCGACGACGGCGCAAGTCGCCGCCGAATTGGGGATCGAGCGCTTTCAAGGCGGCTTGCTGCCGGCCGACAAAGTCGCGCTCGTACAGCGGCTGCGCGAGCAAGGCCGGCGGGTCGGCATGGTCGGCGACGGGGCCAACGACGCCGCGGCGCTCGCGGCGGCCGACGTCGGCTTCGCCACGGGCGACGCGCTGTCGGTCGCCAAGCACGCCTCCGACGTGGTGCTGCTCGCGTTCTCCGGCCCGCGGCTGCTGGACGCGTTGCGCCTGGCGAAAACTACGGCGCGCGCGGTGCGCGTCAACCTGGCGTTGGCCTTCGTCTACAATTTAGTTGCGCTGCCGCTGGCAGTGACGGGGATGGTCAATCCAATCGTCGCGGCGACGGCGATGCTGCTGTCGAGCCTGACCGTGGCCGCCAATTCGGCGCGGATCGCCCGCGGATGAACCGCCGCGGCAACATTTTGACAGGATCAACGGGATCAGTTTTTCGGAGCGCTTTTTTGCCGGCGATTTGAAGACCGGCGTGGTTTTCGAACGTTTTTTTTACAGATCAACCACCTGGCCGTGGATTTAGCCGCCGTCATTCATACTGGCAGAGCGTGGCGCCCGTGCCTGTCTTGAGCGTGAGATCCGGATTCAGGCCCAAATTCCAGACGCCGAGGTCGGTGTTGAAATCGGCGAAGAGCAGGGGCGGCAGCGAGTCGCCGAAATTCGTGAACACCGGCCGGGACGGGAGCGGCAGCGAATCGTTGACATAGCTGCAGACGTAAGTCTTGAGCAATTGCGCGTAGTCGTTGACGAAATTAGGCGCCAGCGCCTGTTGCGCCCAATACGCTTGATACCAGAGGAGGTCGGCGGCGTTCGCGAGAATTTGCGCCTGATTCGCCGTGAAGTAGGCCTCGGGGGTCTGGCCGCTGGGCACGGGGTTCGGCAGCGCGGCTGACAATTCCGCCACGTAATTGCGCAAGTTGCCGAGGTTGGTCGTGTCGACCCGCACCACGAAGTACGCCACCGCCATTTGGGCGACAACCGTTTCTTCCGTCCAGCGATCTGGAAGCGCCGTGTGATCGGCCTGGTAGTAGTCGATTGTGGCGCGGTTCAGTTCGCGGGCCAGACTGTACCAGTAGACAAAATAGCCGTAGGCCGTCTGCGCCGCGGTCTCGCCGCCAAACGTCTTCTCGAAGAATGCGGTTTCGACCGCGGGCAGCGAGTTCCAGGGCACGTAGACGATTTGGTGCGGCCCGTTCTGCCCCAGGCAGGCGTTCGCGTTGTCGTCGTCCGCCGCGTCGTCGTCGGCGCTGTCGTCATCGGCTGCGTCGTCGTCGACGGGCGCGCCGTCGTCGTCGGCCGCGCCGTCATCGTCGGCCGCGCTGTCGTCGTCGGTCAGCCGCGTCGGGGGCGCCACTTTCGGCGTCTGGAACGCGCTGCAACTCAGCGCGGCGGCGACGGCCGCAATCAGCGACGCGATCAACCCGAACCACAAGACGCGTTTCATGGCGCCACGCTCCTTCCGACGGGATTTTCGACTCGTTCGACGATGCCTCATCGCGCCGCAAAACTATCACCAAATTCGGCGCGGCGGAAGACGCCGTCGCCGGGCGGTCTTGTGAGCGGCCGAAATCCGCACAATAATGCGGCTTGCCGCCGGCCGAGCCGAACGAGGAACGATCCCGGATGAAGAGGAACATTCGCATCTTTGCCGCCGGCTGGGCCCGTCGCGACCGCGTGGAAAACAGCAGCGCCGCGGATTCGGCGTGACGACCGGCGACCCGAGCCGGCGCCCGTCGGCGACCGTGGTCGCCGGCGTCGCCGGCGGGCCGCCATCCCGTCTGCGGCGCCACGCGTTGTTTCTGCTGTATCCGTTGTGCCTCGCGGCGATCTATCTCATCTGCCTTCGCCATTTCGACCGCCTCGCGATTCTCGGCGACTCGATGTACATTTTTCACGCCGCCGAGCGGCTGATCGTCGAGAAAACGGTTCCCGTGACGGGCAATGGCTTTTACGGCAAGTTGCACCTGGGGCCGTTGGCCGAGTTTCTCACCGCCCTGCCGCTGCTGTTCTCCCGGCACTTTATCATGTCCTATTATTTTCTCTGGTTTCTGTATCTCGCCTCGGCGCCCGTTTTTTATTTGGCGATGTGGCGGCATTTCGCGCGCCGGTCGGCGGCCTTCGCGGCGACGCTCTGGTTTGTCTACTGCGGCATGACCGGCGACAACATGATGCAAACGCCGTGGAACACGTCGTATCTGCCGCTTTTCCTGGCGCTCTACGCGTTGGTCCTGCTCAGCCGCCCGGAACGGTTCCGACTGCTCGTGCTGTACCTGACGATCGGCGCCTGCGCGCATTTGCACGTGATGACCGCGTCGTTGATTCCGGCCGCGGTCGTGTTTCTCTGGGACACGGGCAAGCCCGCCGCACGCCAGGCGCTGTGGCACCTCGCCGGGGTCGCCGTCGTGTTGTTGCTGCAAGCGCCGGTTTTTCTGGAAGCCCACGTGAACGACGGCGCCATGCAGCTCGAAGCCGTGGGCTTATGGAGCGGAGCGCTGTCGCATTTTTCACCGGCGATGTTCTGGGACGCGTTGAAAACGAATCTCGCTTTCGCGCTGCCGTTTTTCGTCGCGCTGCCCGCGTATTTGGTGGAACGTTCGGAAGCGGCGCCGGCGAAGGTCGGCGGCATTTTTCGCGTGGCCGTCGTCGTCGCCATGCAAATCCTCTGCATCGCGTTGGTGATCGGCGTCGCCCGGGCCGGCCCCGTGCCGCATTATTTTTTGCCCGAGATGCCGTTTCTATGCTTCGGCGTCGGCGCCGCGTTCGAGATCGCCGAGAAACAGCGCCGCCCGCTGAACAAGGTCGCCGGCATGGCGTTCCCGCTGGCGGCGACCGTGCTGATTCAACTGTCGATCCTGCGCAGCATTGCCGGCACGCCGCAGGTGACCTGGAACTCGCCGAACTGGCAGTACTCGGTCAACGCGACCGTGGCCGAAAGCCTGCACGGGTGGCTGCAGGAGAAGGGCATTCGGAAATTTGCCTCGTTGACCGATTATTGGCTGGCGTTCGCGGACGGCAAGGCGGTCTGCCGGCCGGAGCGATACGATGAGGCGCTCATCGCGGTGTTGTCGCTCGAACACCCGGAATACGACCCGATGGATCCAGCCGCGAGCGATGTGTACGCCGTCATTTTTTCCCGCTGGGACGACCCGCGAAAACAACTCTATCCCAGCGAGCCCATGTCGCAGGCCGTCCCCGCCGGCGAGTGCGACGGGCCGCGCCTGATGAAAGGCGGCCTGCTCGGTTATTTTTGCCTGCATCGCGATGGCGGGCGCTGGCAGACCCCGTGCCCAAAGCGCGTTCGCCGATTCGACGAAAAGGAGTGAGGCGCGCGCGGCGGGCGAAGGCAGAATGGCGAATGTTGAGTGGAGTGCGTTACTTCGCGTACCAGGTCGTGCCGGCCGGTGTGTCTTTGAGCACGATGCCGTAGGCCTCGAGTTGTTTGCGGAGTTCGTCGCCTTTCGCCCAGTCTTTGGCGGCGCGCGCGGCGTTGCGTTCGGCGATGAGTTGCTCGACGTCGGCCTGCGTCAGGCCATGCCGGACCAGAGCCTGCGCGGCGCAGCGCCGGCGGTACGACGCCGGATCGCCGATCGGGAAGCCGAGCACGTCTTGATAGATCGCGAAGGCCTTTTGCGCTTCGGTCAGCAACATCGCGCGGCCGGGTTCGTCTTTCAGCTTGCCCTTGGTCGCGATCGTGTTGATCTGCGTCACCAGGTCGAACAAGCCGCCGAGAGCGCGCGGCGTGTTGAAATCGTCGTCCATGCCTTCGTCGAGGCTCGCGAGGGTGCGGCGGACGGCCGGCAGCAGGTCGCGTTGCGCCGGCGTCAACTTCGTTTCGTCCAGCGCGACCGGCGCCGGCAACGCCGCCAGCAGCGTTTCCCACCCCGTGTAAATGCGGTCGACCGCCTCGCGGGCTTCCTGCAAGGCGCCGTCGTAGTAATCGAGCGGGTTGCGGTAATGCACGGTCAGGAAGAAGAAGCGCAGCACGTCCGGCGGAATTTGCTGCAGCACGTCGCGGATCGTGAAGAAGTTGCCGAGGCTCTTGGACATCTTCTCGTGGTTGATCTGCAAGAAGCCGTTGTGAATCCAATAGCGCGCAAACGGCTTGCCGTTGGCGCCTTCCGACTGCGCGATTTCGTTTTCGTGGTGCGGGAAGATCAAATCCTGCCCGCCGCCGTGGATGTCGAAGGTCTCGCCGAGGTGGAAGTTGCTCATCGCCGAGCACTCGATGTGCCAGCCGGGCCGGCCGTCGCCCCAGGGGCTGGGCCAGCGCGGTTCGCCGGGCTTGGCGGCCTTCCAGAGCGCGAAGTCGAGCGGGTCTTTTTTCTGTTCGTCGACCTCGACGCGGGCGCCGGAGCGCATTTCGTCGACGTCGCGGCGCGAGAGTTTGCCGTAGTCGGCGAACTGCCGGACGGCGTAGTAGACGTTGCCGTCGCGGCTGTACGCCAGTTTCTTGTCGGCGAGCTTTTCGACCATCGCGAGGATTTGCGGGATGTGCTCGGTCGCGCGCGGCTCGATGGTCGGCCGGCGGATGTTGAGCGCATCCATGTCGACGTAGAACTCGGCGATAAACTGCCGGGCCAACTCCGGCGGCGGGATGCCGCGTTCGTTGGCCCGGTTGATGATTTTATCGTCGACGTCGGTGAAATTGCGGGCGTAGGTGACGTCATAACCGCGGTGCAAAAGCCAGCGGAAAATGACGTCGAACACTACCTGGCTGCGGGCGTGGCCGACGTGGCTGTGGTCGTAGACCGTCACGCCGCACACGTACATCCGCACTTTGCCCGGCGTCAGCGGCGTGAACTCTTCCTTGGCGCGGCTAAGGGTGTTGTACACCATCAGCGCCATGGCTCCGCTCCTTCCGCCGCTCGGCCGCGAGGGCCGACCGCTGCTATTTCTCTTTCAACGCGCCGTCGATGACCGCTTTGAACAAGTCTTTCTCGCGCGCGCCGCGGACCATATGGCCATTGATGAAGACGGTCGGGGTGCCCTGCACGCCCATCTTTTCGCCGTTGGCGTTTTCCGTTTCCACCCACTTCTTGGCGTCGTCGCTGTCCATGTCTTTTTTCAGCTTCGCCAGGTTCAACCCGAGCTTCTTGGCGCGGGGCGTGATGACCTTATCGAAGGCCTCTTCCTGCGGAACCTGCGACCATTCCTGTTGCGAGCCAAACAGGTCTTCGGCGAATTCCCAGAACTTGTTCTGTTTGCCGGCGGCGTAGGCGGCGCGATGATAATACGCGGCGCGCTCGCCGTGGATCAGCTTGGTCTGGAACACGAGCTCGATTTTGTCGGCGCCGTATTCCTTCTGCAGGTCATGCAACACCGGGTCCAGACGACCGCAGAACGGGCACATCAACTCGGTGAAGGCCACCATCTTGATCGGCGCATTCTTGTTGCCCAGCGTGAACGCGCCGGCGGTAATGGAGACGTCCTTCTTGTCTTTCAGGATGTCTTCCGCCGTCGACCCGGCCGGCTTTGCCGCATTCGGATTCGGATTCTGCCCGCCGGCGCCGACCGCGCGAGCCAACTCCATCACCTTGCTGAACGCTTCGCGCGGCAGATCGCCCTTCTTTTCGAGGTTGCCCACGATTTCCTTGGCGATCGTCGGACTGGCGGCGGCGACGGCCAACGCGATGGCCTGCTGCGCGTCGTCAAGTTTCTTGAAGTCCGCGTTTTCTTTGGCGGCCCAGCTCATTTTGCTGGTCGACACGACATCGGTGAACCGGCCGACCGAGAAGCCGAGGAAGAGCACGCTTAGCATGAAGAGAACGATGAGAATGTTTTTTGCCACTTTCCTACCTCCCATTGGTTAGGGTGGTCCTTGTTTAAGACCTGAGAAGATACTCGGACGCCCCGTTTTGTCAAGCGCGAGTTGCGACCCCGAAAAAAAGGGTGGGCGTCAACCCGCGGCCTGGCCGACGATTGGCGGAACCCAGCCGCCGAATTCTTTTTCGAGCGCCAAGGCGACGGCGACCGTTAAATGGTCGGCCCCGTGGATCGCGGCGACTTGGACGCCGAGCGGCAGGCCCTGCGCGTTCAGGCCCAGCGGAACCTGCGTGGCCGGCATTTCCAGCACGTTCAGGATCGCCGTGTAAACCCAGCGGAACGGCGGCAGCAGCGGCGCGTGGTGCGGCGGCGCGACGGTTGGATAGCTGGGGATCAGCATCACGCCGCACGGGCCGAGCGCCTCCGCCAGCGTTTGCCGCAATTCGAGGCCCATCGTGACGAACTTCGCCATGCGCTTTTGCATGGCTTTCGGCCCGCGCTCCAGGATGGTCAGCACGATCGCGGGGAACGTGTGGTCGGACGCGCCGACCGCCCATTTGGCGAGTTCCGCGGACGAGTCGATCGGCCGGCCGCCGCCGATCATTTCGCTGAACGACGGCCCCTGCACCGAGGTGATCATCGCCATCCAGATGTCGCGCGCTTGGCGCAGGCCCTCGAACGCCCGCGTTTGCACGGTCGCGCCGAGCCGCTCCAGCGCCAGCGCCGCGCGATGTTGCGCCGCGAGCATGTCGCCCGCCGCCGGAGTTTCGCCGACGTTTTCGACGACGATCACGTGCAAGTCGCGGATTTTCACCGCCGCCGGGTCGCCGAGCTTCATCGGCCGGCAGCCGATGTCTTCGCCGTCAGGCCCGGCCAGTATTTCGATAAGCGGCCAGAGGTCTTCGGCGCGGCGGGCCAGCGGGCCGACGCTCAGGGCGCGAAGTTCCGCCGAAAACGCGGTCGGAAATTGCCCGCTGACCGGCACGAGGCCGCCGGACGACTTGTGGCCGAACACGCCGTTGAAAAACGCGGGCATGCGGATCGAGCCGCCGACATCGGAACCCAGCCCGAACGGCGAACCGCCGGCGCCGATCACCGCGCCTTCGCCGCCGGAACTGCCGCCGACGATTCGCGTCGGGTCGTACGGGTTGTTGGTGCGGCCGTACACGCGGTTGTCGCTTTCCATCCACATGCAGCCTTCGGAGGTGTTCGTCACGCCGAGCGGAATCGCCCCCGCCGCGCGCAGCCGGGCCACCGTCGCCGCATCGTGGTCGGAAATGACGTCCTTGCGCGCGACGACGCCCGAGGTGTTCGGCATGCCGGTCAGCGCGAAACATTCCTTAATACTACAGGGCACGCCATGAAACGGCGGCAGTTTCGCCCGGCCGGACGGCCTGCGTTTTCGGTCAGCCGCCCGCGCCTCGGCGAGCGCCGCCTCGAACCGGTCGGCGACGACGGCGTTGATGACCGGGTTGACCTGCTCGATGCGCGCGATGTGCGCCGTCACGGCTTCGTGCGACGACAGTTTGCCGTCGCGGATTTTTTTCGCGAGTTGCGTTCCAGAGAGCGTGAGAATCTCGTCCACGTTCGTTTTCCTCGTTTTCAAGTGGCCGAGCGAGGATAGCAGGGAGGAAGGAAAAAGGAAGAAGGAAAACGGAAAAAATGGGCAGCCGGCGGTGGGGCGCAAGTTCGTCCGCTTGCGCGGGCCTGTCAGACTGGCCCGGCTTGTCCGACCTGTCCGACCTGTCCACAACTGTCGCGCGACGCCCAACCCGCTTGGCGCGCATCGTTTCCCTGCGCCGACGCCTTGACAGGCGGCAAGCCAGCCGGTAGGAGAAAATGCGGAACAATAAAGGATGTTCATGTCGCCGCTACGCCGAAATCGCCGCTTCACACTGCTGCTCCTCGACGACCAGGGGCGTGTGCGCCGCGTGCGGTTCACGAGCCGCGCGGTGCGGGCCGTGCTCGCGGCCATCGGCGTGCTCGCGCTCGGCGGCTTGTTTTTGCTGTTCGGCTACGTCGGCGATCGGTTCACCATTCGGCGCCTGGAAATCCTGCAAAAACCGCCCGCGGCGCCGGCGATGGCGGAGACGGCCAGCCCCGCGGAGCCGGCCGCGGAAGCGCCGGCCCTGCCGCCGAACGCCGAAACGCTGGCGCAGGCCAAGATCATTCGGGCGTCAATGACGGCCGTCGAACGTTATTTCGCGGCGCCCATCCCGACGCGGCTGTCCCGCCCGGATCGCTGGCCGTTGCGCGGCTGGACGACGAGCGAATTCGGCCGCCGCTCCGATCCGCTGTCCGGCGAGCCGGATTTGCACCTCGGCCTCGACATCGCGGCGCCGATCGGCAGCGAGGTGCGCGCGCCGGCGGCCGGCGAGGTGCTGTTCGCCGGCGAGCGGCCGGGGTTCGGGCAACTCGTGGCGCTAGCGACCGGCTCGGGCTACGTGGCGTATTTCGGGCATCTCGACCGGATCGTGGTCGCGGTGGGGCAGAACGTGATCGCGGGCGAGCCGCTCGGCCGTTCCGGCAACACCGGCCGCACCTCGGGCCCGCATCTGCATTACGAAATACGGCGGTTCGGCGCGCCGGTCGATCCGCGCGGCTTCCTCCCCGACGAAGGTCAATCGGCCAAAGAGTAAGGAACAAGGAAAAAGTGCCGCGCGGACCCAACAAACGAATACCGGCAATCTGACATAAAATCATCGCGGCCCTGACGCGCCGACCAAAGACGGCCATCTGTCGAGGACGGGCTTTCTTCTGCCCTATTTTTTCCTTTTTCCTTTTTCCTTCTTCCTTCCTGCGCTAGTTTCTCGCCGCCGCCCCGGCGCAGTCGCCGCCGATGCAGTGCTCGTAATCCACAAAATGCTCGGCTTGCACCTGCCGGCGCATTTCGTTGATCGAATCGAATTCCCGAGCGAGCGTGTTGACAATGTCGCCGTCCAGCGCGTGCGACGCGGCCATGTCGTTCAGCACGTCCAGGCAGCGCGCTTTCGGCATGCTGGGCCGATACGGGCGGTCTTCGGCGATGGCCGTGAAGACGTCGGCGACGGCCATGATCCGCGAGCCGAGCGGCAAATCGTCGCTGCCCAGGCGGAACGGATAGCCGCGGCCGTCCATGCGTTCGTGGTGGAACGCGGCCCAGTAGCGGACGTCCTCGAAGCCGGCGATCGAACCGAGAATCTGCAGCGTGTAATACGTGTGCCCCTTCATGAGCAGCATTTCGTCGGTGTCGAGTTTCCCGGGCTTCTCCAGGATCGCATTCGGGATCGAAACCTTGCCCAGGTCGTGCAGGTTGCCGGCGACTCGCATCAGCGCGCGCTCGCGTTTCTCGAAGTTCAGCGCCGCGGCCAGCGCCTCGGCGGTCGCGGCCACGCCCGCGGAATGCGTCGCGGTGAAGCGGCTGCGGTAATCGATGACCTTGCTGAACACGGCGCCGAGCCGCTCGAGATCGGCCAGCGACAACGAGCGGGCCGGCCAGGCGATTAGATTCACCAGCAGCGAGTAAATGCGCGGCGAGGCGAGGTCGAGCCAGAACGACTCGGCGGCCGCGGTTTCCATCAGGCACTCCAGGGCCTCCGGCGCGAATATTTCGCCCGCGTAACTCTACAGTTTTTTCTTGACGCTGGTCACCTGGCTCAAAATGCCGGCGTCTTTGTCGGTCGAAACGTCGAGCCGGTCCGCCAGACAAATGATGTTGGCCGCCAGGCGCGTGCGCGGATCGACGCCCTCCCAACCGGGCTCGTCGTCCCAGCGCCGGTGATGATGCTGCACGAGTTCCGCGGCGCGCGCGAAGACCGGAAAGCCCTGCAAAAAGGTCGAGCCAATCTCCGCGTGCCGGCCGATGTCGCTGACATCAAATTCCAGGACGCACATCTTGTCGGCGACCGACAAAATGCCGATGTCGTGCAGCGCGGCGGCGTACATCACGTCGGCCTGCAGGTCGAGGTCGAAACCAAACGTTTGCGCCATGCGCAGCGCGGTGTACGCCACGCGCTGCTGGTGGTCGGCGACGACCGGGTGAACCAAATCGAACGAATCGGACAAAGACAAAACAACGTTGTGCAACATGACGGTTGGATCGCGGAACATGCGCTTGCCTTTCTGGCCGCCCAACTTGGCGGCCGACTTCGCGCCGGCGAGCAAACCTGCCAGTTGCCGCTGCGCTTGTCGTGCTTTTGCCGTTGCTGCTTGTTATCGAACGTGGCGCGATGTTCACGATTTCGAACTCGCGGCGCAATCCAGGAAAACCCTGATTTGCCGGCGCGAAAACCCCTAGTGGAGGTAAAGAAGAAGGAAAAAGGAAAAAGGAAAAAGCGCCGGCAGAACCCACCGGAACCCACCAAGTGAATAGCCGCCGCCTGAGGAGGCGGGGACTCATTCTCACCCTTGCTCGCGGGCGCCAGCCGCTGCGAGAGACCGTGACGCGAACATAGGACGAAAAGGACGCATAGGACGTATGGGACAAACAAACGCGCTGGAATCGTTGCGGCCCTGATGCGCCGGCGAAAGACGACCATCTGCATCGCCGACGCACTTTCTTCTGTCTTACTTTTTCCTTTTTCCTTTTTCCTTCTTCATTCTCTATCTCTATGCTTTGTCCCAGCCGCCGCCCGCTCTGGCCTGTTCGACGGCGTGCTTCGCGCGGTCCTTGAGCGTCACGTAGTCGGTTTTTGCGACGCGGTTGAGCGGCATCTGGCCCGCTTCGAGAATGATGTAGAGCGCCGGCCGCATATAGGCGGCGATGCCCTTGGCGTGCGCTTCGAGATCGGCGCTGGAGAGCGTCGCGCCGGCTTTTTTCTCGACGAACAGGACCACGCCCTCGGTGAACACCTCGTGGGGCACGCCGACCGCCGCCGCCGCGGAGACCTTGTCGCGCAGCGTCGTGAAGTAGTCTTCGATCTGCGCCGGATGCACTTGGTAGCCCTTGGGTTTAATCACGAGCTTGGCGCGGCCCGAGAAGTGCAGGCCCTTGTTGTCGTAATAGCCGAGGTCGCCCGTGTAGCACACGCCGTCGGTCGAGACCGTCTTGCGGTAGGCGTCGTCGTTGTTGACGTAGGCGATGAACACCTGCGGGCCCGCGAAGCAGATTTCGCCGACCTCGCCGGGCGCCAGCACGTCGCCGGCCGTGCCGTCGGGGTTCATCGGCTGGCGGATCGAAATCGGGCTGACCGGCATGTCGAAGCCGACGCTGGCGAGGATGTCGTCGACCGTGCCGTCCAGCGGCGTGTAGGTGCAAAAACCCCCCATTTCCGAAAGGCCCAGGCCCGTGCCGAACTTGGGGGCCATCGCGGCGAGTTGTTCGAGGAATTGCCGCGACACCTGCTGGCCGCCGTAGAGCGCGAACCGCAACGACGAAAGATCGAAATCCTTGTAGTTCGGCAGCCGCCATTCCATCGCGAACAGCGCCGGAATCTGGCCGAACGCGTCGACCTGGTACGTCTGAATCGCCTGCAGCGTTTTGATCGGGTCGAAAATCGGCAGCACCACGGCCGTGCCGCCGCGGAAAAGCGGGGTCATCAGTTGTTCGGCCTGGCCGCCGACGTGCGACGGCGGCAGGTTGACCAGCATGCGCGCGTGCCCGGTGATGCCGAACGCGCCGCCCAGGCACATGTTCTGCGCCGTGATATTGCGGTGCGACAGCAGCGCCGGCTTCGGCAGGCCGGTCGAGCCGGTCGTGTAGATCACCTGCGCGCCGTCGTTTTCGTTCACCGCGGCGACCGCCTCGCGATACGTCTTCAGGATCGGCGCCTGGGCCGGGTCGGCGAACGCGGCCTTCGCTTCCGCCGCCGCCTCGGCGGCCAGCGTCCGCGCCGACAGCGCAAACGGCAGCGTCTCGTTCCCCGTCGAGAATTGCATGAAATGTTCGACGAACGGGCAATTGTCCTTGACGGCCTGGCCGAGCGGGCCGAAATCGGCGACGGGCGTCTTGCCGAGGAACGCGAAGCATTTGGCCTGGATCAAACCCAGCGAACGGATGACCTCCGGGGCCTTCAGGCGCAGATCAAGCGGCGCGTGAATGACGCCGATCTGGAAACAGGCGTATTCGAGAAAGATATGCTCCGCCAGAAACGGCAGCATCGTGGCGAGGAAATCGCCCTTGCGGAAACCCAGCCGCAACAGCTTCATCGCCAGCGCCGCCGAGAATTCGTGGAATTGCTTGTAGGTGAATTCGCGCTTGCCCTCGGCGTCGATGATCGCGATCGTGTCCGGCGTTTCCTTCGCCCACTTGGCGATGCAGCCGTGCAGCAAATGGCGGTCCGCGAAGTCCGTCTCGTAATGGGTCAACGTGTACTGCGGGACGCCGGAACGGTACGCGAGTTCGGTCATCGTCAGGCTCCTGTGGGGCAAGGGGCGCATTGGCCTGAATTGAACAATCGGATCGTTGCGAACGCAGCGATAATAGCCCCGCCGCCGCGCCCTCGGCAAGCGCCCCGCGGCCTGCGGCGGAAATGTGGGTTGTCGCGAAGTCTCGAGTGAATCCAGGCGTCGCATGCGGTCAAATGCGGCGGGCCGATTTCGCCAAATCAGACGTGCCGGCCCGGCCGCTCCAAATGATTCGGGCATCCACTCGACGAACGCCCGAGGCGCGGTTATTTATGTTATCTGAGGAACTCATCAATTCGAGCTAGGGAAAGTTTCCGGTTCCGCAGCGTCGAGCCGCCAGTTTTCGACCGGGAACGAATTGGGGGACAACCGTGAACGAGCGACCACACGTCATGCATCCGTTGTACCGCCGCCTGCTGCCGGCGGAGGTCGAGGGGTTCGACGCCCTGTCCGAGCTGGCCCTGAACATGCGCTGGTCGTGGAACCACGCGACCGACGAGGTGTGGCGGCAGCTTGAGCCGGAGTTGTGGGAAATCACGCACAATCCGTGGGTCGTGCTGCAGACGGTTTCCCGCGAACGGATCGAGCGCGTCCTGGCCGACCCTGTTTTTCGCGAGAACGTCGACGACCTCGTGCGCGCCCGGCGCCGCGCGCTGGCGGCGCCGGCGTGGTTTCAGCAAAATCATCCGCAGGCGCCGCTGACCTGCGTCGCGTATTTCAGCATGGAATTCATGCTGAGCGAGGCGCTGCCCATTTACTCGGGCGGGCTCGGCAACGTCGCCGGCGATCAACTCAAATCGGCCAGCGATCTGGGCGTGCCGGTGATCGGCGTCGGGCTGCTGTACCAGCAAGGCTATTTTCGCCAGGCGATCGACAAAGACGGCGCGCAGCAGGCGCTTTATCCGTACAACGACCCCGGCCAGTTGCCAATCACGCCGCTGCGCGATGCGAACGGCGAATGGTTGCGGCTGGAAATCGACCTGCCCGGCTACTCGGTGTGGCTGCGCGCCTGGCAAGCGCAGGTCGGCCGCGTGAAGCTCTACCTGCTGGACAGCAACGACGCCGCGAACTTCCCCGTGCAGCGCGGGATCACCAGCGAATTGTACGGCGGCGGGCCGGAACTGCGCCTCAAACAGGAAATCCTCCTCGGCATCGGCGGCTGGCGACTGCTGCGGATGCTCGGCCACCAACCCGAAGTCTGCCATCTGAACGAGGGACATGCGGCGTTCGCCGTTTTGGAGCGCGCGCGCAATTTCATGGAAGAAACCGGGCAGCCGTTCGAGGTGGCGCTGGCGGTTACCCGCGCGGGGAACCTCTTCACGACCCACACCGCGGTGTCGGCCGGCTTCGACCGCTTTCACCCGGGGCTCATCGAGCAATACGCTCGCGGCTATGCGGAGCAGAAACTCGGCATTGCGTTTCAGGATTTGCTGGCCCTGGGCCGCCAGAACCCGAACGACTCGGCGGAAGGCTTCAACATGGCCTATCTCGCGGTCCGCGGCAGCGGGGCGGTCAATGCGGTGAGCCGCTTGCACGGGCGAGTCAGCCGGCGGCTATTCGCGTCGCTGTTCCCGCGTTGGCCCGAAAACGAAGTTCCGATCGGCTACGTGACCAACGGCGTGCACGTGCCGACCTGGGATTCCGCCCCGGCGGACGAGCTGTGGATGGACACCTGCGGGAAGGACCGCTGGCTGGGCGCGACGGACGAACTGGGGCCGAACATCCGGCGCGTCTCCGACGCCCGGCTCTGGGAGTTCCGCCTGGCCGGCAGCAAGGCCCTCGTCGAGTACGCCCGGGAACGGTTGTCGCGGCAATTGGCCGCAGCCGGCGCGCCGTCCGACTTGCTGGAGCGGGTGAAGCATCTGTTCGATCCGAAGGCGCTGATTCTCGGCTTCGCGCGCCGCTTCGCGACCTACAAACGGCCAAACCTGCTGCTGCACGATCGGGCGCGGCTGTTGCGCCTGCTGACCAATCCCGAACGCCCCGTGCAACTGTTCATCGCCGGCAAGGCCCATCCGGATGACCAGGGCGGGCGGGCGCTGATCCACGAATGGATCGAGTTCATCCGCCAGCCGGGCACGCGGCCGCATGTCGTTTTCCTGAGCGACTACGACATGGAATTGACCCAGCAGTTGGTGCAAGGGGTCGACGTCTGGATCAACACGCCGCGGCGGCCGTGGGAGGCCTGCGGCACCAGCGGCATGAAGGTGCTCGTCAACGGCGGCCTCAATCTTTCCGAATTGGACGGCTGGTGGGCCGAAGCGTACACGCCCGAGGTCGGCTGGGCCCTCGGCGACCGCCGGGAGCACGGCGACGATCCGGCATGGGACGCCGCCGAGGCCGACGCCCTTTACGATCTGCTCGAACGCGAGGTCATCCCCGAATTTTACACCCGCGACGAACGCGGCATTCCGGTCGCCTGGGTCAAACGGATGCGCGAGAGCATGGCGCAGTTGACGCCGCGCTTCTCCGCCAACCGCACCGTGCGCGAATACACCGAGACGCACTACCTGCCCGCGGCGGCCGCCTATTCCGCACGCGCCGCCGACAGCGGCAAGGCCGGCCGGCAGTTGGTCGATTGGCGGTGGGACTTGAATCGAAAATGGGCCGCGTTGCGCTTCGGCGAAATGACCGTCACGACGCACGGCGAACAGCGCACGTTCGAAATTCAGGTCTTCCTCAATGACTTCGATCCGCAGGAAGTGCGGGTGGAGCTTTACGCTGACGGAGCGGACGGCGCGCCGCCGGCGGCGCTGGCGATGACGTGCGTGCGCGAGATCGCCGGCGCGGCGGGCGGCTACGTTTACAGCGCGGCGGTCTCCGCGGCGCGCCCGGCGGCGGACTACACGGCGCGAATCACGCCGCGGCGCGCCGGCGTAGCGATTCCGCTGGAAGACGCGAGAATCCTGTGGCAACGATGATGAAGAAAACGACGGTCCCCACCTGCCTGTTCCTGGATATCGGCGGCGTTTTGCTCACCGACGGCTGGAGCCTCGGTTCGCGCAAACTGGCGGTCAAAACGTTCGACTTGGACCCGGAAGAAATGGAAACCCGGCACCACCAGGCATTCGGCGCTTACGAAGTGGGCAAGCTCACGCTTGACGATTATCTGGACCGTGCAGTTTTCCATAGAAAGCGGCCGTTTTCGCGCGCGGCGTTTCGCAAATTCATGTTCGCGCAATCCAAGCCGTATCCCGAGATGATCGAATTGGTTCGCCAGGTCAAGGCAAAGTACGGCTTGAAGATTGTTGTGGTCAGCAACGAAGGGCGCGAACTGAATGCGCATCGGATTCGCACGTTCAAGCTGGACCGGTTCGTGGATGCGTTTGTGTCTTCCTGCTTCGTCCGCCTCCGCAAACCCGACGCGGACATCTATCGGCTGGCGCTGGACATCGCCCAGACGCCGCCGGCGCAGGTCGTCTATCTCGAGAACACGCCGATGTTCGTCGATGTCGCTGCGGCTTTCGGGATTCGCGGAATTCTGCACGCCGATTACGAGTCCACCCGCGCGAAGCTGGCCGCGTGCGGCTTGCCGCTTGACGCGAAAGTCAGCGATGACAACGGCTAACCCCCGCATTCTGACGATCAACGGCGGCTCGTCGAGCATCAAGTTCGCGCTGTTCGAGGCCGGCGACGCGTTGCGGCGGATTCTGGACGGCACGATCGAGCGGATCAGCCTGCCGGAGGCGGCGCTGCGCGTGAAAGGCGTGGAACCGGCGGACAACTTCTCGCGGCCGATAAAGGCGCCGGATCACGTCGCGGCGGCCGGCGTTTTGATGGACTGGATCGAGGGCCGCAGCAGTCGCAGCGCCCTGGCCGCGGCCGGGCACCGCGTCGTGCACGGCGGGCCGAAGTACGGCGAGCCGCAGCGAATCACCCCGGAAATGGTCGAGGAACTGCGCCGGCTCAGCCCCTTCGACCCGGAGCATTTGCCGGAAGAGATCGTGCTGACCGAAGCCTTTCATCGCCGGTATCCCGAGCTGCCGCAGGTTGCGTGCTTCGACACGGCTTTTCACCACGACCTGCCGCGCGTGGCCCGCTTGCTGCCGATCCCGCGCCGGTACGAAGCGCAGGGCGTGCGGCGGTACGGCTTTCACGGCCTATCGTATGCATTTCTGCTCGAGGAACTGGCGCGGCTGGCCGGGCCCGCCGCGGCGCGGGGCCGCGTCGTCCTCGCCCACCTCGGCAACGGCGCCAGCCTCGCGGCGGTGCGCGACGGCAAGTCCGTCGACACCAGCATGAGCTTCACCCCGACGGCCGGCGTGCCGATGAGCACCCGCTCGGGCGATCTCGATCCCGGGCTGATCTGGTATCTCGCGCGCACGCAGGGCCTCGACGCGAAAAGCTTCAACAAAATGGTCAATTTCGATTCCGGGTTGCTCGGCGTTTCGGAAACCAGTTCCGACATGCGCGACTTGCTCGCCCGCGAGGCGCAGGATGCGCGGGCAGCCGAAGCGGTCGCGCTCTTTTGCTACTATGTCAAAAAATGGATCGGCGCCTTCGCCGCGGCGCTGGGCGGGCTCGACACGCTGGTCTTCGCCGGCGGCATCGGCGAGAACGCGCC
>CAZHPN010000116.1:0-19805 GCA_964534375.1 uncultured bacterium
GAGGTCTGCGCGACCGACAAAGAGCGCAATTCTGCGCCATTTGAAGCATCGCCGCTCCTAATCCTAAAGCCTATGCCCAAAGGGCGAGGGATTGATGACGGCCGCGCCGAAAACTATGGGAAATCAGTCGCCTTCGTCGTCCGGGCCGGCATCGGGCTCGTCGGGCTCGTCGGCCGGCGCGTCGTCGGACGATGATTCGTCGGCCGCCGTTTCATCGAGTAGCGTTTCGTCGAGCGGCGAATCGTCGGGCGACAGGATCTCGCGGGGCGGCGGCGGAATCGTGGCCGGAACGGGCGGGGCGCCGCCGTTCGCCGCGCCGTTGGCGTCGTCGACGCCGTTGAGCGGCTCGACGGCAAAGCGATCGACGCCGGTGACCTTTTGGCCTTCTTCGATTTCGATCAGGCGTACGCCCTGCGTGTTGCGGCCGATGACGCTGATGTCGCCGACGCGCAGGCGGATGATCTTGCCCACGTCGGTGCTCATCATCACTTCGTCGTCGTCGTCGACCTGCACCATCCCCACCACCTCGCCGTTGCGGTCGGTGGTCTTGATGGTGATGACCCCCTGGCCGCCGCGATAGTGCGTCGGGTACTCGCTTTCGGCGGTGCGTTTGCCGTAGCCGCGGGCGCAGACAGTGAGCAGCGACGCGCCGGGGCGGACGATCTCCATCGACACCAACTCGTCGCCCGGCGCCAGCGTGACGCCGCGCACGCCGCGGGCGGCGCGGCCCATCTTGCGCACGTTGCTCTCGGGGAAGCGCATGGCCTTGCCCTGCTTGGTGGCGAGGATGACATCCTGCGCGCCGTCGGTCAGCTTGACGGCGATGACTTCGTCGCCCTCGTCGATCAGCGTGGCGATGATGCCGCTGGCGCGGGGGTTGGCGTACGACATCAAATCGGTGCGTTTGACCACGCCGCGGCGCGTGGCGAACATCACATTGCGGCCCTCGACGAATTCGCGGACCGAGAGGATCGCGGTGATTTTTTCGTCGGCCTGCTGCAGTTGGACGAGGTTGACGATCGCCTTGCCGCGCGTCGCCCGTCCGGCGGGCGGAATCTGGTAGACCTTCAGCCAGTAGACGCGGCCGGCGTTGGTGAAGACCAGCACGTGGTCGTGCGTGCGCGCGACGAAGACCTGATCGACGAAGTCTTCTTCCTTGGTCTCCATGCCGATCTTGCCCTTGCCGCCGCGGTTTTGCGCGCGGTATTCGGCGGTCTGGTTGCGTTTGACGTAACCGGTCTTGGAGACGGTGACGACGACCTGCTCGTCGGCGATGAGGTCTTCGAGGCTGATCTCGCCCTCGTCGTCGACGATCTGCGTGCGCCGCGGTTCGCCATATTTGGTCTTCAGCTCGAGCAATTCGTCTTTGATCAGTTGCAGCAAGAGCGTTTCGCTGGCGAGGATTTCTTTGAGGCGCCCGATGACCTTCAGCAGCTCGTTGTATTCCTCGATGATCTTGTCGCGTTCGAGGCCCGTGAGGCGTTGCAGGCGCATTTCGAGGATGGCCTGCGCCTGGCGCTCGGACAAGCCGAAGTTGTCAATCAGACCCGTGCGCGCGACATCCGGCGTGCGGCTGGCGCGGATCAGCGCGATCACTTCGTCGAGGCGGTCGAGCGCGATCTTCAGGCCTTCGAGGATGTGGGCGCGCTCTTCGGCCTTGCGCAATTCGAATTGCGTGCGGCGGGTGACGACTTCGCGGCGAAAGATAATGAATTCGTCGAGCACGCGGCGCAGCGTGAGGATTTTCGGCTGGCCGTCGACCAGCGTCAGCATGATGACGCCGAAGGTGATCTGGCAGTTGGTCAGGCCGTAAAGCTGATTGATGATGATCGCGCTGTTGGCTTCTTTTTTCAGATCGAGCACGACGCGCACGCCGTCTTTGTCGGATTCGTCGCGCAGGTCGGCGATGCCCTCGATCGCCTTGTTGCGGATGTGCTCGGCGATTTCTTCGACCAGGCGCGCCTTGTTGACCTGGTACGGCAGCTCGACGATGACGATGCTCTCGCGGCCGCCTTTGTCCTCGGTTTCGAGGCGCGCGCGCACGGTCAGCTTGCCGCGGCCCGTCGCGTAGGCTTCGATGATGCCCTGCCGGCCATAGATGAAGCCGCCGGTCGGGAAATCCGGCCCGGGAACAAGTTCCAGCAGGGCCAGCGTTTCGAGGTGCGGGTCGTCGATCAGCGCGACCAGCGCATCGACGATTTCGCGCAGGTTGTGCGGCGGGATCTTGGTCGCCATGCCGACGGCGATGCCTTCGGAACCGTTGATCAGCAAATTCGGCGCCCGCGAGGGCAGGACCAGCGGCTCGAATTTCGATTCGTCGTAGTTCGGCTGCCAGCCGACGGTTTCCTTGTCGATGTCGGCCAGCAACTCTTCGGCGAAGCGGTGCAGCCGCACCTCGGTGTAGCGGTAGGCGGCGGCGGGGTCGCCGTCGAGGCTGCCGAAGTTGCCCTGGCCGTCGATCAACGGATGCCGCATCGAGAAGGTCTGCACCATGCGGACGACGGAATCATAGATCGCGGCGTCGCCGTGCGGGTGATAGTTGCCCATCACATCGCCGACGATGCGCGCCGCCTTGCGGTAGGCGCGGCCGGGCAGGTTGCCGGTCTCGTGCATCGTGTACAGGATGCGGCGATGGACCGGCTTGAGGCCGTCGCGGACATCGGGCAGGGCGCGCCCGACGATGACGCTCATCGCGTAGTCGAGATACGATTGCCGCATCTCGTCTTCGATGTTGATCGACAACTTTTGCTCAGGAGACATTACAAAAAATAACCTCGCCCCGGCCCACCGTGCGCTATCGGATGCTCGATCTCAAAAAATATACCATATTCGCTGCGGGAGGTCAAGGGAAAGTCGCGGCCAAAATGCGAATTATCCCCTGTGTTTTCAATAACTTGCGAATTTGTCCGGAATCAGGATTTCGCCGCCGGCGTAACGGCGATTTCCTCGGGGTGACCCAGCAGCGGATGCGCGCCGTCTTCCTCGATGACATAGGACATTTCCAACCCCGCCGGACCGAGTTCCGGCGAGTACGCTTTGGGCTCGACGGCGACCACCATGCCGGCCTCGAGCGGCGCGCCGAAGCCCTTGGCCAGGATCGGAAACTCGTCGACCTCCAGGCCGATGCCGTGGCCGAAAAACTTCACGCGGTTGTCGCCGTAGCCCATGAAGCCCTCGGGTTCGCCCGCGGCCTTGGCCCAGGCGTCGACCTGCCGGTGCACTTCCTCCCATGGGATGCCGGGCCGCAGCAATTCCTCGACCCGGCGCAGCGCCTCCCGGCAGAAATCATGCGCCCGCTTGATCGCATCCGGCGGCTCGCCGAGGCAGAACGTGCGCGTGATGTCGGCGTGGTAGCCTTCGAAATTGGCAAGGATGTCGGCCATTACCGGCACGCCGCGGCGGACCGGCCGGCGGCCCGCGACCACGCCCGAGGCGGGGCTCAGGCCATCGCCGCCGATGGGGCCGTCGAACGACGTGGGGTAGGCCGCGCCGACGCCGGAGGCGATGACGCAGAACCAGAGGCTCATGCCGCTGCGGCGGAAGCGCACGAGGCCCTGGTGGCCTTCCCGGCGCATCGCGGCCTCGGCGGCGGCGGACAGGTCGGTTTCCGAAACGCCTTCGGCGAGCAGGCCGCGGATAGCCGCGAACGCGGCGAGGTGCTGCCGCGCGGCATGGACGCAGCGCGCGATTTCCCACGGCGATTTGATGGCGCGGACTTGCCGAATCAGCGGGCTGGCATCGTGCCAGGCGATTTGCGGCAGAAGATGCGCCAATTTGAGGTAGGTCGCGGCGGGCGCGACGTCGAGGTCGAGGCCGGCGCGGGACGGGCGATCGCCAAGGCGTTCGCGGATCGCGTCGGCGGCGTCGCGCGGGCCCTTGAACGGCCGGATGTCGGCGAGCGGCGATTCGTATTGCGCGCGCGAAAAACTCTTGCGCACGAACAGCGTCGGTTCGCCCGCGGCCGGCATGAGCAGCCAGCCGTCCGGCATGGTCCCGCTCAGGTAGAGCACGTCGATCGGATGCGTGAGGATCGCGAGTGGGAGATCGGCCGCCGCCAGCTTCTGCTGGAAACGAGCCAAGCGCGCGGCGATTTCGCTTTGCGGCGTCAAAGAAGAATCGGTGCTGGCTGCGATCGACATGTGAGCTCCTATTTCTCGGCGCCGCGACCGCTGCCGGTCAGAACCTCTTTTTCCTGACCTGCAACGTGGCGCCGCTGTCCAGATCGACGGAGAAGCCGTCGGCAGCGGGCGCATACGACACTTTGCGAATCATCAGCGGCTGCGTGTCAAAACCGATTTCAATATTGATCTTGTTGTTCGTCGCGCCCGCGCGGACCCAATTGGCGTTGTTCCTCGCGTCCGTGAATTCCGACTTGCCGCCCAAGCCATAGCCCAGGAGCCGGGGGTTGTCCAATTCCAGACTGGAGGGCGAGGAAAACGTGTAATCCAGCGGACGGATCTGCGAGGGTTGCTCCGGCGCCAACGACACCCAGTGGTCGCTGCCCGATTTCGCCACGGCGACGACCTGGGCGATGTCGCGGCCCAGGCGGACCAAACCCGGCGTCGCCGGAATCAGCGCGAGCAGCACATCGGTGCGCTCGTAGCCGTCGACGCCGGCGCATTGCACGAGCACCGGCGCCAGATCGAGTTCGCGCTGCTGCAGAATCTCATAACGGTCGTCGCACGCGCCGCAGACGACGAACAACGCCGCCAATGCCGCGATGCGCAGGCTTCCGCGTTTCCCGCTGTTCATTTGCTTCGACCTCGAAATATCTGGTGGAACCACGGCCTGCATCCCAAAATTAACGATTTGGCTTGATCTGTCAAGGAAAATGGTGCGGCGGGGCCGCCGGGGGCGGCGATTTGCGTTGCTCGCTCCCCGACTTTGCGAAGTCATTCCCCGGAGAATGGTGAATGGAGAATGCAGAATTGCCGACGCCGCGCGAATTTCGCCATTCGCCATTCAACATTCCGTGTCCACTTTTCGATGCCGGGCCGGCGCCTTCCCGTCGGTTTGACTTGCCGCAGACCCCCGTGTAGAAACGGCGACGGACGCGCCAAACAACCTCCGGATCGCCAAAACCATGCCGTCGAAACGCTTGGTGACGCCTGCTATCGTTGTGCGCCGCTATTCGTTGGCGGAGGCCGACCGCATCGTCGTTCTGTTTACGCCGGAGAATGGCTTGGTGCGCGCCGTGGCGAAAGGTCAGAAGCGCTCGCAGAAGCGCTTCGCGGGCGTCCTCGATCTGCTTTATTTTCTGGAAGTCGATCTCGCGTCGCGCAAAGGCGAATTGCTGTTGCTGGAGGGCGCGCGACTCATCGACGGGTTCGCGCCGCTTGGCCGCGACCTGATGATGTACGCCACGGCCTGCCACCTGGCGGAGACGGCCGTGGCCTTCGCGACGGAGAATCATAGCGATCCGGACGCGTTCGCGGCGCTGGCGGCCGGTCTGACGGCGTTATGCCGCGGCGAAGACCCGGCCAAGGTCAGCCGCGTCGTCGAACTGTTCACCCTGCGCGCCGCCGGATTGGCGCCGCGGATCGATGTCTGCGCGCTGACCGGGCGGACCTTGGCGCCCGATGAGGTCGTCGCCTTCGAGCCGCGGCATGGCGGCGCCGTGGCCCTGGAAAAGGCGGCCCCGGGCTCGCTGCGCCTGTCGGCGGCCGACCGCCGAACTTGGCGGGAATTGCTGCAAGCGGACCTCGCGACGGCGCTGACCGCGCCGCTCGCCAGAGAACAGGCGCGATCCTTGCGCGCAACGCTCACGGAGATGATCGTTTACTACTCGGGCCGCACGGGCAGAACGCGGCCGTTTGCCGAGGCGGCGGCGAAGTTTCTGAAAGAGAATCGGAACGCGGGCTGACGCCGCAACGGGATTTTAAAAGCAAATAGCCGGCTCTTTCGAGCCGGCTATTTGTGTTCTTATCGCTGAGGATTGCTTACTTGGTGGCAGGCGGGGCAGCCGGCGGAGCAGCCGGAGCGTCCTTCTTGCCCTTGTCTTTCTTGTCGCCCTTCGGCTTATCTTTCTTCACGTGCTTCACCGAGACCAGCATGCCGTCTTTCGCGGTGACGTCGACCATCGTCTTGTCGAAAACGTCGTCGGCCATGATTTTGGCGGTCGTGCCCTTGAATTCCTTCCATTCCTTCATCACTTTCGCCAGCTGTTTCTTCGACAGCTTGATCTCCGCGCCAGCCGGGGTGGCTTTGACGTCTTTCATCTGCGCTGCGTTCAACGCAAGGACGACGACCTTTTCCGGCATCATCGGCGGCGGCGGGGGCGGCGGGGGCGGCGGCGGCGGCGGCGGCGCGGCCGGCGGCGTGGCCGGCGGGGCGTCATCGGCGGCCGTCGCGATTCCGAACATGCAGAACGCCAAGGCAATCACAGCAGCAATCACAAGCAATTTCTTCATTTCTTCTTTTCCTCCTGTTTGGCGTGGGTACGCCAATTGTTGCTAAAAATTTGCGCTGGTATAGCGCAATCCGAACCACCTGTCAATTGGATAAAATGACGCCCGGAAGGGGCGCCGGCCGGCCGGCCGAAGAACGTCTTGATCTTGCACGCAAATTCTTTTGCCTTTTGCGTATAAAAAATCGTGGCGGCATGGCCTGCGCCGGCGCCGGGGAGTCCCGCCGGCA
The DNA here is from genome assembly GCA_964534375.1 of uncultured bacterium. Lineage (GTDB taxonomy): Bacteria > Lernaellota > Lernaellaia > Lernaellales > Lernaellaceae > CAZHPN01. The sequence goes on from CAZHPN010000116.1 coordinate 6,637, forward strand.
TGGCGCGACGCGGCGCTAGCCGGCCGGCGGCTCCGGCCGCTCGGGCGGGGGGGCGTCGGCCGTCGAGGCGCGGGCGACGATCCGTTTGGCGTATTCGAGGCTGTCGTCGCCTTGAAAAATCGTGCACAGAATCTCGGGGATCGCCGGCAAATGCTTGGCAAAATGGCGGGCCAGAGCCAGGTCGATCGTTTCCAGCACCTGGCGGGCGTCTTTGAAATCGGCCCGAATTTCGCGTTTGCGCTTCTTCCAGTAGACGTGCTCGTCGTCTTCGAGGAAGCGAATCACGCCGGCCCAGAACATCAGTTTCTGAATGGCGTAAATCGTTTTTTGCGTGAGATCGTAGCGTTGCGCGCCGAGCGCGTCGCCGGCGAGCGACTCGACCGCGCCGCCGAGCAGGAATTCTTCCAACTCGTATTGGCTGAGCGGATTCCCCGGGCGATTGATGCGAAAAATTTCGGAAATGATCGGCAGCGAGACTTCGCGGTTGTAAAGGTAGATCCGCGGCTCCCACAGCGTGCGCAAGTAATCGCCGCGTTTGACGTCCTCCGGCCGCGTCGGAAAGGTTTGCGTGACGTCGTAATGGTAGTCGCTGAAGCCGTGGTAGCTGCCGGTCCCATACGCCGCCAGCGGCGGCCGGCTGGTGATGGTGACCATCGGGCGCGGATTCGGCGCGTCCGCGGCCGTACTCTCGCGCCTCGGCTCGGCCTGGGCGACGGGTTGCTCTTCCCGCGGCACGGGCGGCTGCGCCGTGTCTTTCAACTCGATTTTGAGCTCCTGATACCGTTCGTCGAAGGTGACCTTGACGACGTTGGTGCACGCCTCCAGGAACTCGCGGAAGTTGCCGAAGCCGAGATCGGCTTCGTCGAAGGACGGGGCGAGCTGGATCATCTGCCAGCGCAGCCAGCGGCCGACCGCCGGACGATCGGCGAAGCGGTGGCGCAGCATGGCGCGATACAGCAGGTCGCGGGCCTCCTGCATGTCCATCTCGCCGACGGCGGCGCGCAAAGAGTGCGGGTCGTCCGCGGCGATCGTGCGGTAAAAACGGAACAGATTGCAGGCGCGCACCAGATGCTCGCTCGTGTGCTGCCGCGTGCCGACGCCGACGACTTTCTTGCCGTGCTTGCGCAGGTTGAGAATCAGGCCCGTGTAATCGGAATCGGACGCGACGATCACGTACGTGGTGACGTGCGGGAACATGAACAACGTTTCGATCGCATCCGCGGTCAACCGGATGTCGGCGGCGTTCTTGCGCTGCGCGCCGCTGGTGTAAATTTGCACCAGGTCGACGTTGTTGCCGAGCAGATTGTACATGTGCGGATTGACGTAGTGCCAGTTCGAATACGCCTTCTTGACCGCGACCCGCGCGATGTTCTGGTCGACGTAATCGAGAACCTTGTTTACTTGGAATGGTTCGTCGCCCGACTCTTCAACGGTCAACCGCATGTTCTCAAAATCAACAAAAATCGCCGCCACATCTTTCGCCGGATCAAATAACGAAGGCGCTTCATCGTCATACATCGGAATACTCCTTTATAAACAGTTTGATAAAGATCGGCCACACACGCGACTAAAGCTAATTCATTTTCATCACGTGTCAACGGCGGCGATCGCTTTCTCGCCGCGTGTCCGCGAGCGAATCCAACCGTTGGCGCTTCCGCGGGACGGCGGCGCTATCTGTAGATGCCCAGGCAGCGTCGATCCCCCATATTTTGTAACGCTTTTTCCCTTGACCGAAAGCCCAAATGTTCGGTATATAGATACCGAACATTTGGCGCCGGGGAAGCGCGCCGGGCGAGGCAAACGATGAAACCGTTGCGACCGAGTCCGAGACAGCAGGATGTCTTGAATACGATCGTCGCCCAGCAGGAGAGCCTGGGGCGGTCGCCGACCGTGCGCGAAATCGCGCAGGCGCTCGGCGTCGGCTCCACGGCGACCGTGCATCAGCACTTGCGCGTATTGGAAGCGAAGGGCTACCTCGCCCGGTTGCGCTATCGTCATCGCGCCCTGCGGCCGTTGTCGCCGCCGCACCGGCCGGCCGCGCCTGCGGCGCCCGACCGGGTGGAAATGACGCGGACGCCCCTGCTCGGGTTGATCGCCGCCGGCCGGCCGATCGACGCCATCGAAACCGTCGACGACGACGCCTACGTCGATGTCCCGTCGTCGTATCTCGCGGCGGGCGAGCACTTTGCGCTGCGCGTCGTCGGCGAGTCGATGATCGACGACGGCATCCTTGACGGCGACCTCATCCTGGTGCGCCGGCAGGACCGCGCCGATGCGGGCCAGACAGTCGTGGCGCTGATCGACGGCGAAGCCACGGTCAAGAAACTGTACTTCCGCGGCGCCGAAGCCGAGTTGCGGCCGGCGAACGCAACGATGCAATCGTTTTACGTGCCGCGCGACCGCCTGGTCATTCAGGGCGTCGTGGTGAGCCTGGTGAGGCGATACCGATGAAAGAGAATTTGCGCCTGGTCCCGGCGACGGGCGGCCCGGCGGCGCGCCGCTCCCGCTGCAATTCGCGAACGAGCTGTTTCAACCCGCGCTCGAGCTTGCACTCCCAGAGGATTCTGCACCGCCAGCCGCTCTTGCGCAGGCTCTTCACGTTGGTCTGGTCGCGCTGGCGGTTGCGGGAAATCTTCCTCTCCCAGTAATCGCGGTTGGCCGCTGGCATGCGCGAACGCTTGCAGCCGTGCCAGTGCCAGAAGCAGCCGTGTACGAAGACGACGATCCGGAAGCGCGGCAGCACCAAATCCGGCGTGCCCGGCAGGTCTCGCCGGTGCAACTGATAGCGGAAGCCGGCCGCGTGCAGGACGCGGCGGGCGCGCAATTCCGGAGTCGTATCGTTCGAACGCACCCGCCGCATGATTTCGCTGCGGGCCGAGCGGGTGAAGGTGTCGGTCATGGTTTTCGGCCGGCCGCCCAGCGTTGCGCTTTCGCCAGCAGCTTCTCCACCAGTGCGCGATCCAAGCGCGGCCGGCCTTCCAGAGCGGCGGCTTGGGCACGGCAGGCCGCGGCCAGCGGGTCAAGCAGATGGCGCGCCAGGTGCGCGACGGCCGGCGCGGCCACGGCGTCGCCCATCGCAAAATAGGCGTCGTTGTGAACGGCGGGCAGCGGAAACGCGTCGGGCACGCCCATCAGCCGGGCGGCCTCGCGGGGCGACAGCAGGCGCGACAGCGTGCGGTCCGGCCGCACGATCAGCACCGTCTGCCGGCTCGAACCGCCCGCCGGCGTGCGCAGGCAGCCGGCGCAGCCGTCGAATCGCACCTCGGCCCGTTGCCGGCCGGCGCGGGTGCGTTTGTAGAGCATGCCGATGACGCGTTCGCCGCCGCGGCGCGCGCGTTCCCTGGCGGCTTCGCATTTGCGCCGGTGGTTGTCGTCCATCAACGAGAGCAATCGTGCGGTTTGCTCGGCCGAGTGCAGCCGTGCGTCCGGCGGATCGTCGCGGTCGACGATCGCGGCGAGCGTCGTGTCCGGGGGCGGCGGGGGCGGCAAGCGCCACCAGATCCAGCGTGCGGCCAACGCCGCCGGCAATTCCTCGCGCGCCCGCTGCAGCCGCGGCGGAAACCACGGCTTGCTGCGCCAGTCCGGGTCGGCCAGCGAGGCGACGTCCAGCCGGTCGTCGGCCGCGAGCAAAAACACGCGCGGCCGCGACTGCGGCAGGAAATGCCGGGCGTCGACCAGCAAGGCGCCGAAACTCATCTGTAACGCCGCCAGCGCCTCTGCCGCGCCGGCGAAGGCGTCGCCGGCCAGCAGGCCGGCCACGTTCTCCAGCACGACGATCGGCGGCCTGCGGCCTTCACGGTGCAGATCGTGCATCAACTTCCAGAACGGCCAGAAAGCGCCGCTGCGCGGGGCGGTCAGACCTCGCTGCGCCCCGGCGAGCGAGAGGTCCTGGCACGGAAACGACGCCCAGGAAAGCACGGCGCCGGGCGGCAAATCCGCCGCGCGGACGGCGGCGACATCACCCTCGTGCAGACCGTCGTCGCCGAACCAAGCGCGATAGAGCCGCGTTTTCTTTTCGTCCCAGTCGATCGCCCAGCGGCACGTCCAGGCCGGGCTGAGCCCGATTTCCACCAAGCCGGCGCCGGAAAAGAAATTGTAATACGGCACGGCGCCCGCCGGCGGCGGGATCGGAGTTGCAGCGGGCGGGACGCGATACGGCGAATCGGAATGAGGCGCCACGAGGCCGCTGGTCGCCTAGACCAGTTTGAGCGTGAGTTCGGTGCTGCCGAATTTGAGCACGTCGCCGTTTTTCAACAGCGTTTTTTTGGTGCGGTGGCCGTTGACGAAAACGCCGGCGCGGCTGCCGAGGTCTTTGAGCAGATACTGGCCTTTGCGATCGACCTTGATCCAGGCGTGTTTGCCGTCGATGCCCGGATAGGGCAGGAACACGGCGCACTCTTCGCGGGAGCCGATAAAAGTCTTTTCGCCGGCCGTCACCAGATCGAAGACCTGCGTGCGGCCGTTCTGTTTGCGTTCGATTAGGCACGGATTCATCGTCGTGCGGCCGGTGGTGGTGAAGAACGCCTCTTCGGTCTCGTCCTCGTACAGGTCTTCGTACTCGGTGATTAGCTCTTCCTCTTCGACGGCGACGGCCGCTTCCCCAGGCGCGGCGGCGCCGTCGGCGGGCGGTTCGTAGACTTCCTCTTCCTCGGGCTCGAAGATTTCTTCTTCCGCGGGTTCCGCTTCGGCCAATTCGGCGGCGTATTTCTCGAGCAACGCCGCGGCGAAGTCGGGCTCCGGCGTTTGCGCGAGCGCGGCGCCTTGGTCTTCGGCGGCGGCGATTTCCACCGTCAGGGTGGCGATTTCCGCCTGGCATTTTTCAATGTCGCCGGCCAGCGGGCCGTGCAACTGTTCGAAGCCGTTCGGGTCGTCGTCGAATTCGCCGATTTCTTTGCGCAGGTTCAGTTCTTCAATCTGCAGACGCTGGCTTTCGATTTTCAGACCCAGATCTTCGCAGGTGCGCTTGCGCGCCTCGACGTACTCGGCGATCTCATGGGCTTTCTCGTCGAACTGCCGATGCCACTCCTGGCGCGTCGCGGCGAGTTCGTCGGCGTGGCGATCGAGGACGGCCTGTTGCACGGCCGCAATTTTCTCGGCGCGCCGGCGCTCGGTTTCGCGGGCAAGTTCTTCCCGGCGTTCGGCGCTCAGGCGGGCCTCTTCCTCGCGCCGGCGTTGCTCGGCGAGGAGTTCCTCTTCGAAGCGGCGCTCTTCCTCGCGGCGCGCTTCTTCCTGCCGGCGCTCCTCGGCCAGACGTTCTTCTTCGGCGATCGCGGTTTCCAATTCGGCCGCGCGGGTGTCGACGGCGGCGGCTTTCGCATCCAGTTCGGCGCGCAGTTTGTCGTACAGCTCCGGCCGCACCTTGTCTTTCTTGTCCTCGAGTTTCTGGAGTCGATCGAGAAGGTTGGCTTTTTCCTGTTTCACGATTTCGAGATCGTCGCGCAAACCCATGACAGAGCCTCCTGGTGCAGCCGCAGGTTATTAAACCCGCCTACTCTACTAGCGCTTCCGGGGGAAAGTCCACCCGGATCAGCGTGAGGCCGTGGGCGGGCGCCGTGCGCCCGGCGAGGCGGCGATCCCGCGCCGCCAGAATGCTTTGAAAGCCTTCCGGCGAGATTCGCCCTCGGCCGACTTCGACCAACGTGCCGACGATCGCGCGCACCTGGTGCTTGAGAAACGCCGTACCGCTGATCGTCAACGCCAACAACCCCGCTTCCGGCCCGCCCGGAAACGGATGCCACGCGGCGAGCAGCGCCAATTCCGCCGCCGTCACCGCGTGCGCCTTGACCTCGTTGATTCGCCGCACCGCGTGCCGCGCCTCGCAATCCGACGCGCGAAACGAAGTAAAGTCGTGCTCCCCCACTAAGGCGTTCAACGCACTCTGAATGCCAATTATATCCAGATCGCCCGGCACTTGCCAAGCGTACCGGGCGAGAAACGGCGACCGTTCATTGCGAGTGTCGATCAGGTAGCGGTACGTGCGTTGGCTGGCGCAACGCCGCGCGTCGAAACCGGCGGGCGCGCGCTGCACGCTGCGCACCGCGATGTTGCGCGGAATGACGGCGTTCCAGGCGCGGCGCAGTTTCTCCAGATCGAAATCGAACGGCGCCGCGAAATCGCAGGGCAGGTCCAGCGCATGCACGCCGGCGTCGGTGCGGCCCGCGGCGCGCAAGGCGATGGGGATTCGCGCCACCTGCGCGAAACCCTCTTCGAGAATCCCCTGGATGCTGTAACCGCGCGGCTGGCGTTGCCAGCCGACGTAGGCGGCCCCATCGAAGGCCACGCGCGCCAGATACGTTTGCCGGTATTCGAGCGGCTTCTTCAACGCCTAGAACTCGATCATGAACCCGAAATGGTGCCCCTGCGATGAGAGATCGATGATGTTTTTCTGATTGAAGTTGTTGAGCCAACTATCGCGAAATTCGTAGAAGAAATAGGTGTTATTGATGCCCCATTGGGACCGCAGCAGCCCGCTGGCGCGCTTCTCGATATTGTTGAGCAGGAACATCACGCCGCCGAAGCCGGCCGCGCCGTAGTTCCACGAACGGGTCTTCCAGCCGCTGTCCAGGCGCGTCTCGTACCAATAGGCGAGCTGGCCGAAGGCGCCGAGGTAGGGGACGACCGGCTGGTCGAAGACGAAATTGAAGCGATACGCCAGACCCAGGCTGCCCGGCGCGAAATCCAGCAGATATTTGTCGGCGGTCGGCAAACCATCCTGGGGCGCGACGCCGTGGCCCGTCGCCGTGGCGAAGCCGATCGAGCCGATCAGTTCGAACTGCTGGATCATTTTCCAACTGGCGTTCATGTTGATGAAACCGACCGGTTTGTTGTTGTACACCTCGGCATATCTTTTGCTCGAGAACAACATCAAGCCGCCGTCAAGGCTCCACGTGCCGAAGCTCGGCTTTTCGCCCCAATGCAGATCCTGGCGGGTGACTTCTTCCTCCTCTTCGGAGGCGAACGCCAGCGCCGCTGCCCCAAGAAAAATCATCGCGCCAACGATGGCCGCCGCACCGATCCAGCGCCTCATCGCGTCACCCCGCGGCGGCGGCGAGCCAGCAACGCGAGTGCGGAAACCAACATCAGCAAGGCGGGCGCCGACACCACGCCGGGCCGGCCGGCTTCCGCGCCGGCCAGCCACGAGATCGGCGTCAAGCCGATCCGGACGGCGGCGCGCGCGACGGGACGGCGGGACAGCCAGCGGGCCAGCGGCGGGCTCGCCGCGTAATAGCCGCGAACGAACTCGCGTCCGACCGAGGAATTCAGCAACACGCGGTCGCGGAACGCGCGCAGGTTTTTCACCAGCGGATGGTTGTAATCGCCCCACGCGGCCGTGGCGATGAAACAACCGCCGGCGTCGTTGGACAGCTCGGAAAAGCCCTCGGACACCGTCGGGATCCCGCTGATCGCGTTCGGCGGAAACGGCCCCTCGACTCCCTGCGCGTCCACGGCGGTGACCGCGAGCCAGTATTCGGTTCCGTTGGACAAGCCGGTCAGGGTGTACTGAACGAGGTTGCCCGACGAATTGAGCGGGTTGCCGATGTCGATCGGCGCGCCATAATCTTCTTGCGTGGCCGGCGGCGTTGAACTGGCCACGTAGTAAAGGTTGTAATACGAGAGGTTGGTCGCGGTCGGCGGCGGCCACGACAGGAACAACTCAGAGTCGCCGCGCCCGATGGTCAGGTCGACCACGCCGGGCTGGGTTTCGACGACGACCGACACCGAGCCGTTGCTGGTGCCGCCCCCGGAGTTCTCCACCGCGATCAGGTAGACCGTGTACGTTCCGGTGGAGGCGGTTCCCAATTGCGTGGACGAGAAGTCGGTCGTCACCGGGACGTCGGAGCCGGAGTTGAATGAGGTTTTGTCGATGATCACGGCGCCGCTGCCCATCGTCCCGCTGCCGCCGACCTCGAGGTCGTAGACCCCGGCGCTGCTCGAACTGATTTCCCACTTGATCGACACCTGGCCGCCCGGCGAGACGATAATCGAGCCCGCGGTGCCTTCCGGCGGTTGCGACGAAACGTAGGTAACCAAGGGTGTCGCCCCCTGAGCGTGCGCGTTGCCGGCGTAAACCAGCATCACCGCCGCCGCCCAGACAATTGCGGCCGCTTTTCTCATCGAAACTGCTCCCCTCTGCGGAACACCCTTCAGGATATTCCGGGGTATCCTACTTGCCAACCAGCGTATGGTCAAGCATACGCCCTCCGTAGACCGACACGACAAAGACGGCGACCGTTCAAACTGCGGCAATCCGGTCCATCGCCTCGGCCAGGCGTTCCTTGCTCTGGCACATCGCGATGCGGACGTAGCCCTCGCCCGCGTCGCCGAAGCCGACGCCCGGGGTGATGACCACGCCCGCTTTTTCCAGCACGCGATTGGCGTAGGCCCGGCTGTCGCCGCCGGGGGCGGCGAACCAAACGTAGAACGTGGCCTTGACCACGGGAGCGGCCAGGCCGGCCTTTTTCAGGCCGGCGGCGACGACGTCGCGGCGCTGCCGATACACGTCGGCGATCCCCTCTTTGACCGAGGGCGGCAAGCCCAGCGCCGCCACGCCCGCGCGCTGGATGGCCGAAAATACGCCGGAATCCACGTTGGTCTTGACGCGGCCGATCGCACCGACCACCGCCGCCGCGCCGGCCACGAAGCCGATGCGCCAGCCGGTCATGTTGAACGTCTTCGACAAACTGTGAAATTCCGCCGTCCGCTCGCGCGCGCCCGGAACCTGCAAGACGCTCGGCGCGCGATAGCCGTCGAAGCCCACTTCGGCGTACGCCGCGTCGTGCAGCAACGTCAGGTTATGCCGCGCCGCGAATTCGACGGCCCGTTCGAAAAATGGGAGGTCGGCGGTCGCGCCGGTCGGATTATTGGGATAATTCAGGTGCATCACGGTCGCGCGCGAGGCGACGACGCGCGGAATCTCGTCGAAATCCGGCAAAAAGCCGTTTTCGGCGCGCAACGGCATGGCGACCGGGTTGCCGCCGGCGAAGATCGTGCCGATGCGATAGACGGGGTAACCCGGGCTCGGCACGAGCACCGTGTCGTCGATTTCCACCAACGCCAGCGCGGCGTGGGCGATGCCTTCCTTCGAACCGATCAACGCGCAGATTTCGGTGTCCGGATCGAGCTTGACGCCGAAGCGTTCCTGCATGTACCGGGCGGCGGCGGCGCGGAATTCCGGCAGGCCCTCGTACGACGGGTAGCGGTGGGTGCGCGGGTCCTTCACCGCCTCGATCAGCGCGTCGACGATTGGGTCGGGCGTCGGCAGATCGGGGTCGCCGATGCCCAGGTCGATGACGTCGACGCCCCGGGCCAGCGCCGCCTGGCGTTTCTTGTCCAAATCGGCGAACAAATACGGCGGCAGCGAGGTGAGGCGCTGGGCCTGAATCGAACGCATTCTCGTCTCCTGTCGATGGTCCACGATTGTTCCGTCAGCGTGGTGGGCATGTAACATAGAAAGCGGCGCCGGGCAATCGGCGCGGGCGGGGGCGATCTAACAAACCGAGTTCAGCGGGCGCAGCGGAAGCCGATGGCCTCGGTCCCATCCCATGGGGGAAGGGCATACCGTTGCGACGCGCGGTCTTCCACGGGCGGCTCGTGCCACGAGCCGCCGCGCAGCACACGCATCAGGCCGGCGTCGGGACCCGGCGGGTTCGCCGCCGGCGCCGCCGCATAGTAATATTTCCCGTACCAGTCGGCCGTCCATTCCCAGACGTTGCCGCTGATGTCGCACAAGCCAAAGGCGTTGCGCGCGAACGAGCACACCGGCGAGGTCCCGACATACCCGTCATCGTAGTCATCGAAGATGCGCCATTCGGGGTAAACCCTCTTCGCGCTTTCGTCGGCGTAATTCCCGAAGTTGGCCGGCGGCGTGGCGCCGTCGCCCCACGGATAAATGGTGTCGTTCAGATTGCCGCGCAACACATACTCGTATTCGGCTTCGGTCGGCAGGCGATTGCCGGACCACCGGCAGAAGCTTTCGGCGTCGTTCCAATCCACGCCGTTGACCGGATAGTTGTCGCGGCCGTATTTCTCCCAATTGAAAAGCTCGCCGCTGCCGTTGGGGATGTTGCAGACCAGATCGCGGACGCATTCCTGATACTCGGCCACCGTCACCGCGTGCTCGTCCAGCCAAAAGCCGCCGACCGTGACGCGATGGGCGGGCTTTTCGTCAGGGCGGCATTGGTCGTCGGCCGCGACGCAACCCATCAAGAAACTGCCGCCGCGAATTTGCACCATGCCGGTTGGCGCCGCCAACGAGCCGGGCGGCGCGTTCAGCGACGCCGCCGGCGCGGGCCGGGTCGTATCGCCCTGGGCGAAAACGAGCGAAACCATCAATAACAATGCCAAGAATCCAGCGCTGGCGCCGATGCGTGATTTACTTTTCATTGGTGAACCCCTCGCGGCGCGAACGACAGCGTCCGGTTGGACGCCGCGTCGCATACGGCCGCCGTCGCGCATCCGCTGCGCAACGCCTTGACGGCAAAAACCTAATCACCGGGGCGCGCGCAAGCCAACGGCGGCCGGCGCCCTGCGGCGCGACGGCGGGGTTCGCTTGCGTCGCCGGAGCGCCGTTGGTAGATTGACGGCGCGGTCGATCCGCCCGGATGAGGGAAAATCGATGAAAGAAATAATCGGGCGCATTTTTACGTTCTTTCGCGACGATTTCTTTCCGCATCTCAGTTACTACCTGTTGCAGGTTTTCCTCGTCGTATTGCTGGTGATCGTGTTCGCCGGCATCAACATTTTTGTGCGGTTCGTCACGGATCCGCTCTGCATCAAGGTGCTGCGCATGAGGGAGGACCGCCGCGGTCCCGGCTTCGTCGGGTTGTTCTTCTCGACGATCATCATGGCGCTTCTCTTGATCTACTCGTATGCGCATTTTCCGCAGATGCGGCCGACCGTGGTCGGTTGGGTCGGCGGCAAGCTGCAACAGGCAGTCGTCCGGGACGAATTGCCCGACCTGATCGCGCCGGCGGCGGACAGCCCGGCCGCGAAACCGGCCGACGAGCCGGCCCCGGCCGCGAAAGCCGCAGGCAAGAACGCGCCGGCCGGCGCCGCGCCGCTTGACCGGACCGCGAAAAAAGCACAGCCGCCGCCGGGCCTCTGAGCTGGGCGTCCCGAGGAATCCGTCGTGGAAAACAAAGAACTCGTCGCCGACATCAAGAAAATTCTGGCGGAGCGGCGCGGCCTCTGGCTGGCGCACAACTACCAGCGGCCCGAGGTGCAGGACGCGGCCGATCTGACGGGCGACTCGCTCGCCCTCTCGCTCGCGGCGTCGCGGACCGACGCCGAGTGGATCGTCTTTTGCGGCGTGCATTTCATGGCGGAATCCGCCGCCATTCTCTCGCCGAGCAAGCGCGTGATTTTGCCCGAACTGAACGCCGGCTGCCCGATGGCCAACATGATTACGGCCGAGCAACTCATCGAGCAGAAAAAGAAACTCGATCCGGACACGACGATCGTGACCTACGTCAATTCGACGGCCGCGGTGAAAGCCGAGTCGGACATCTGCTGCACAAGCGCCAACGCGGCGCGCGTGGTCGCGGCCGCGCCGACCGGCAAGGTGTTTTTCGCGCCCGATCAGAATCTGGCGCAGTGGACGGCCGCGCGCACCGAAAAAGAGGTCGCCTGGTGGCCCGGCTATTGCCATGTCCATCACCACCTGCGCGCGGCGCACATTCTGGCGGCGAAAGCCGCACACCCCGACGCCGTCGTAATCGTGCACCCCGAATGCCGGCCGGAAGTCACGGCCCTGGCCGACGTGGTCGCCTCGACGTCGGGCATGCTGAACTGGGCGAAGACGGCGAAGGCCGGAAAAGCGCTCGTCGGCACGGAAATCGGCATGCTGCATCCGTTGCGCAAGGCCAATTCGGCGGTGCGGTTTATTCCGATCGAGCCGGACATTCAAGTTTGCGGCAATATGAAATTGACCACGCTGGAGTCGGTGGCCGCGGCGCTGCACGATCCGGAGGCGCACACGGTGACCGTGCCGCCCGAAATCCAGGCGCGCGCGCGGCGGGCGCTGGACCGGATGCTGGCGATTCCGGCGGATTGAACGGGGTTTTACAGCGTACGGACTCTGCGGATCTGCGCGTTGATCGTCTTGATCGTGTCTTCGGCGGAGTCGAGCCAACTTTCGGCCCCGGGGCTGACCATCTCGGCCAGCCGATCGCCTTCCATCACGCGGATTTTTTCGCCGATGACCGCGCCGCCCAGCGGAATCGGGCGCATGCGGCCGTAATCGAAACGTTCGACGAGATAATGACTCGCGCCCGCGCGGCGGGTGAAGAAATACAACATCCGATCCGTGGCGAGCAGCACCGTTTCGACCTGACCGCGCTGGCCGCAGGCGGCGAGCACAAGTTCATCCTTTTCCAGCGTGACGTCGCCGAGACCGAGCACTTCCTGGTACGGCACTTCGTAATTCTTGATCGGCCCGCCCTGGTTCTCTAGTCGCTGCATGATGGTGACGTCATCGATCGAGAGCGGCAGGACGGCGTCTTTCACCGCAAAACGCAGGATCGCCAGCACGACAAACGCACCGAACATCGCCAGCGCCACAATCGTTAAATTCGACATGCGGCCAACCCGTCGACGAGCATTGCCCCTCGTCCGTGCGAATTCATTCAGGCCCGACCGGGAATCGTCGAGATAATGTGCCGGGCCAATTCGTTGTCGGAGGTTTCCAGCACCACTTTCGTGCGCTCCGCCGAGGCGCCGGTCGCATAGGAATTGATCACGTCGATGTTCGCCTCCGACAGCGTGCGCAACAGGGCGACCAGGCTGCCCGGCCGATTCATCAATTCGACGGCGAGCGCCGTCGTCGTTTCCACCGCGAAGCCGCTTTCAATGAGCGCCGCGCGCGCCCGCTCGACCGGGTCTTCGATGATGATGCGGAAATGCGCCTCGCCTTGCGCTTCCCAGCCGTTGAACGCCAGAACGTTGACGCCAAGCCCCACCAGGGCCGAGAACAGCCGGCCGCCCGCGCCGAGTTCGTTGACGGTCCGCACGTGCAATTCGTTATGCAGCGTCGCATTCATTCCCGCGCCTCCTACCGGTGGATCGCCCAAAAGAATAACCAAGCCGGCGGCAAAAGAAAACCCTGAAACGGCGCCGCCGCAGGGCGAACGCATCTAAATTCCGAGCAACTTTTTCAGGTAGTCCGGTTTCCA
>CAZHPN010000117.1:0-19739 GCA_964534375.1 uncultured bacterium
CCGGCGTTCGACTTCCTGACCGCGGCGGAATTGCCGGCGCTGACGGCTTTCGAGCAATCGCTGGGCTTCAAAGACGCCGACGTCCGCGTCGCCCGCCAGCGCGAGTGGAAACCGCAGGCCGTCGCCGCGTTCGAAGGGGGCACCGACGCCAACATCGCGTGGCTGAACAACCACGTGCCGCCGGGCTGGCGCAGCGTGCCGAATCCGTATCCGACGACGGCGGCCGGCCTGACTCGCGGCCATCGCGTCTACGAAGATTTCTGCATCGGCTGCCACGGCGAGGTCGGCGACGGCATGGGACCGGCGGCGGTGCGGCTGTATCCGCCGCCGCTCAATTTCACGACGTTGCACAGCCGCGAAGTCAGCGGCGGCATCCTGTATTACCAGATCATGAACGGCATCACGGGCACGGCGATGCCGTATTTCAAACGCGACCTGGAGTCGGAAAAAATCTGGGAAGTCGGCGACTACGTCGCCGTCTATTTCATCGCCAAGTCGGACGCCGGCCGTGCGCCGAAGGGCATCGACGCGGCCTACGAGACGCCGGAAAGGACGCCGACCCCATGATCTTTATGAAGATGTTCATGGTTTATCTTTCGCTCGGCGTGGCGGTGACCGTCGCCTTCTTCGTCTGGGCGGTGCGCAACGATCAATTCCGCGATCAGAAACGCGCCGGCTGGTTGCCGCTGGACGACGTGACGCCGGAGCCGCGGCCGCGCGACGCGAAATGGCCCGGGGCCATGATCCTGACGGCTTTTCTGGCGGGCCTCGGGCTGGCTTCGGCGGCGGTCGCCGCCGCCGTCGTCATCATCGCGAGTTGAGGCAAGGGAATGTTTTACTTTCAACTATACGGGGCCGAGGGCGCGCTGGTCGCGTTCTTGTTCGGCGGCGGTATGATTCTGGCGGCGGTCGCCACGTGGTGGTCGATTCTCCACTATCGCAAGCCGACGGATGAAAACGGCCGGCCCGACGAACACGCGAACCCGGGCGTGCCGCTGGTGCTCAAGGCCATGTACCTGGGCCTGTTGATCTGGGGGATCGCCGTCACGTATCTGGTGGCGACCATGGGGACGCGGATATGAACGAACCGGTCACCCGCGCCGACCGCGTCAAGGCGTACACGATCGTGACGCTGATCGTCGCCTTCATTCTCGCCTATGCGGCGGCGGCGTACCTGGCCATCGGAACCCGCGGCCCGGCGCGCTGGAACTACGGCTCGCGCGTCGACGTGCCCGGCGAATCCGTGTATTCGACGCATCCGTACTCGACCGCTTATCTGCACAAGGCGTGGATCACCTCCGTGTTGATGGGCATCACGCTCGACTTCAATCGCATGCGGTTGACCGAGTTTTATCGTCCGTTCAAAGCGAAAATGCCCGACGTCCCGGCGGGGGCCGTGCCTGTCGACGGCGGCGAGGAAGTCTGGCGGCAGACGCATCTGGGCGGCCTGGCCAACCCGCTGCCGAACGACGCCGACACGGTGCGGCGCGGGCATTTCGGGTACGTCTATTTCTGCATTCACTGCCACGGCTCGCTCTACAACGGCGACGGCACGGTCGGCCAGAGTTTCTCGCCGCTGCCGGCCGACCTGCGTTCGGCGCGCGTGCAGAACATGGGCGACGACGATCTCTTCCGGCGCATCAGTTACGGCAAGGAATTTCTCGGGCCCGACAGCAAAGTTCCGCCGCTGTGCTACACCGTGTCGGTGGACGACCGCTGGCGGATCATTTGGTTCCTCCGTTCGCTCGGCGTGCGCGGCCCGTCGACCGAACCGCGGCCCTCCGGCGACTTCCCCGGCAAGACGTACTACCCGGTTGGCACGACGACCCGCAGTCCGCTGCTGCCGAAGTGATGGCGCGGTTCGCCGGCGGCCCGGCTCCGCACGGTCGAACGAGATTGACTGTCCGCCGTCGATACACCAAGATGTCGTCGCGGAGGTCGGGCATGAATCGCCTCACATTGTGTGTTTTCTTATTGTTTTCGACCGTCGGATTGGCGGCCGTGGTCCTGGCCGGCTGTTCGGGCGCCAACGCCTCGACCGTGGTCCCGCGCATGGCGGACGACGACGACAACGACGACGACAACGACAACGACACGACGCCCGACGATGATGACGATTCGTCGCCGGACGACGATGACGACAACGACGATGACGATAACGATGACGCGTCGCCCGACGACGATGATGACAACGACGCGTCGCCCGATGACGACGATAATGACGACAACGACGCGTCGCCCGCCGACGACGATGACGACAACGACACGGCGCCGCTGCCTCCCGGGTGGATGGTCGATCCACAGGCGAACGGGTATACCGATCTGGCGCTTGACAGTCAGCAAAATCCGCGCGTCGCATACTATGAAAGCGGAACGGGCTTGAAATACGCGGCCTGGAACGGCTCTTCGTGGGATAAGACCGAGGTCGACACCGCCAACGGGCAAATGGGCATGTATGCGGCGATCACGATGGACCCGACCGGCACGTACGCCTATATCGCCTATCAAGACGGCCAGGCCCAGGAGCTCAAGTTCGCGCAGGAAACGGCGAGCGGCTGGCAGACCGCCGTCGTGGACAACGCGACCGGCGTCGGCGCCTGGGCCGCCATTGCCGCGACCAGCAGCGATATCTTCATCAGCTACAACGACAACACGGCCGGCGCGCTGAAGGTCGCTCACAAGTCGACCGCCTGGGCGACCGAGACGGTCGCGCCGGGGCCGAATTCGGGGCAGTACACCTCGATCGGCGTCGATTCGGGCGGCACGGTGTACGTCAGCTTTTACGACGGCGACACGCGCTCGCTCAACCTCGCGTACGGCGGCGTCGGCAATTGGACGGTGACGGCGCTCGACACGCCGGGCAACTCGAAAGAGGACGTGGGCAGTTGGACATCGCTGAAGATCGACGGCGGCGATCATGTGCAAATTGCGTATCAGGATAACTACAACCTGGCGTTGAAGTACGGCGTGTACGCGTCGGGCTCGTGGTCGATGACGACCGTCGACGGCGTGGGCGGCGTCGGCGCCGACGCGTGCCTGATGGTCGACGCGGCCAACCTGCCGCACATCGTCTACCAGGATGAAAGCAATCTCTCCGTCAAATATGCGACATCCAACGGCTCGGCGTGGACGCTTTCGGTGCTGATCGACGGCACGTATTACCAAGGCGCCTTCGGTTTCTGGATGGGTTGCGGCTGGCTGACCACGGCGCCGGTCGTAAGTTCCATCTGGGAACCGAACGGGGGCTTGTTGATTTATCCGGCATACGGGAATTGACGGGGCGGATCGCCGCGGCGCATTGGCGCCGAGGCGCGGGGCGACACGGACTACGGCATCAGACGGCGGGGGCGGGCATGCGGCGCTCAAAACAAGGCTGCGTTGAGAGTTTTGACGGCACCAGGATTTGTTACGAGAGTTACGGCGAAGGTTTGCCGCTCGCGCTCGTGGACGGCATCGGCTGCAACGGCTACGTCTGGAAGTACATGCTGCAGCACTTCTCGAACGATTGCCGCATGGTCCATATGCACTACCGCGGGCACGGCCGCAGCGACATGCCGAAGAATACGAACAATCTCTCGATCGAGGACCTCTCCGACGACCTCGTTCGCGTCTTGGATGACGACAACGTGGACAAAGCGGTGCTCCTCGGGCATTCCATGGGCTGCCAGGTCGTGCTGGAAACCGCCCGCCGGCACGGCGATCGCTGCGCGGGGCTCGTGCCGATCTGCGGCAGCTACGGCCATCCGCTGAAAACGTTCCACGACAACCGCATGCTGGATACGGTGTTCCCGGCGCTGTATCCGCTGTTCGTGCTGGCGCCGTGGGCGCCGGCAGCCCTCTGGCGCCGGCTCGTGCCGACCCGGCTCGCCTACGAAATCGCCACGCATTTCGAAATCAACGGTCGGATGATCAATTACGAAGATTTTATGCCGTATTTGCAATTCATCGGCCGGATCGATCTGCGCATGTTCGTCAAGATGCTCGACTTCACGTCGCGGCACACGACCGAGGATTTTCTGCCGGAAATTTCGGTTCCCGTTCTGATCGTCGCCGGCGAAAACGACACCTTCACGCCGATGCGGCTGTCCGAAAAAATGGCCGCGACCATCCCCGGCGCCGAAATGATTGTCGTACCCCGCGGCAGCCACACGGCGCCCATCGAAATGCCGCAACTGGTCAACCTGCGCATCGAACAGTGGCTGCTCGAGCACTTCAACCTGCGCCGGGTCGGCAAGGTCGTCAACGAATAGCGGCCCGCTCGGGAAATCGGCGGCGCAACCGACAAATCGCGAACCCGACGCCCGTAAATGGCGTCCCTACGGCGTCAAACCCGCCGCCCGCATCGTGCGCACGGTTTCCGCAATGGCAGTGCGGGTCGACTTCGGCGTCAAATGACAATAATCGACGAAGGCGTGCAGCACGTAGGGATCGCCGTCATCGCGGCTCGTGCGTTCGATGGCTTCGCGAATCTCGGCGAGCGGCGCGCCTTCCTCGGCGGCGACTTCTCGGATCGCCCGGTTGAGCGACAACATGCTGCCCAGATTGCCGAAGACGCGTTCGCGTGCTTGCGAATAGGCGTCGATCGCCTGGTCGGTCTCCCCTAACGCTTCGTACGCTTGCGCCTGCACGTAACGCGGCAACGGCGCCTCCGGCTCGACAGCGATTACCGGCGCGAGCAGCGCCAGCGCCTCCCGCGGCCGCTTCGCGTCGATCGCCGTCGCCGCTTGCCTCACGGACCGCGCCAGCGTCTCCTGGTTGCGCTCGCCCGTGCGAATGCCAAGCGGCTGCCGCAGCATGTAACATACCGGCAAGGTGATGCGAAACGGCAACGTCGTCAGCACGACGGGGATGTTTTTCGTTCGCGCGCGCCGGACGATCCATCGCAGGTTGTCCTGGAAATTCCGCACGTAAGCGTCGCGAATGGGAAAGTAGCTCTGCGGATCGAACGCGCGGAAGCGGTCGTAGAGCATGCGCGTGCAATCGCGGCGGAACGGCGCGGCGTCCCATTGCTCGCGCATGGGGGGCTGCGACCATGGGAGAAAATCGCTGCGGTACAGGCGATGAAAAAAGAGCATCGAACGATAGATGCGGCTGTGCCGGCCGAGGAACCGCGACGCCTTCGCCCAGTCGACGCCGGCCACGACGCGCGTCAACGGGAAGTACCAGTGCAGAAATTCGTTGTTTCCCGAATAAACGATGAGCAGATCGACCTTGTAATTCGCGAGCAATGACGCGGCCGTCGCCGCCACCGCCTCGGAGTTCGCCGCGATGCGGCCGCAGTTGAAGACGCGGACGTTCGCCGGGTCCGCCAATTGGTGGATCAACACGCGGTCAAACGCGTCTTCGTGGCGTACGCCGACGCCGTACATGGCCGATCCGCCCAACAGAAAAATGTTGTTCCCGGCGCCTGCCGTCTCGTCCGGGGTCAGGAGCCGCCGGCCCTCGCCGTCGCGAACGGAAATCGGTTCGTTGCGTCGGGCGGCGTCCTCATATCGGGCCGCCGCCGTGGCCGCGTCCGGCGGCATTTCGTTGGCCGGCGTCGCCTGTTCCATTTCCGCGTAACGGAAGAAGAAGTGGAGCCCGATCTCCAACAGTGCCAGCGCCAGAATCAAGACGAACAGGGAATACCCTGCGAACCGCCAACGCGCGCCGCGATGCTTCATTTCGGCTTCTCCGAGTGGCGCGTCGATCGCGGCAGGCCGAACAACAGCCGCTCAATCGCGCGTGACGGCGGCGAGCGCCCGGAACAGCGGAAACCGCACAGGCGTCTGCTTCGGGACGTGCAACTCCAAATCGAACGGCGCGAGCCAATCGTCCGACTCGGGCGCGAAGCGCAGCGTCGCTTCGACGCTCTGGCCGGGCCGCAGCTCGATCGTCCGGCCCAACGCGTCGCCGTCGCGCGCCAATTTGGCCGGCGTGGCGTACGCCCCCGCCGACAAATCCAGCGCGAATTGGTTGGGCGCGGGCGTTCGCGCCGGCTTGGGGCCGTCGTTGACGAAGACCAGCGCCGCCACGTAGACCTTGCCGGCTGCGGCGCCGGCCTGCTCATTAAACCGGCTCACGCGCACCGTCACGCCGTTGGCCAGGCGCGCGACGAGCGGAAAGGCCGCGGGCGCGGCCGGCGGGGCGGACGGCGCCGGAGCGGCGGCGGCCGTTTTGGTCGGCGGATCGAACACGAGTTGCTCGGCGCCGAGCCAGAAGTCGGCGCCGTCGGCGTCGAACGCTTTAAACGCGGCGCCTCGTTGATACACGAGCCGCACACGCTGATTGCGGAAAACGCGGCAATCCTTCTGCTGCGGCGCGCAACGGGCGTCGCCGTCTTCCCGAACCGACGCCGTGCGGTCGATCATCGCGCCGAAGACCGGTTGCCAGTCGACCCCGAAGCGCACGAGTTCGCCTCGGAACCGGTAGCCCAGCGGATCCTGCGCCGTCAGGGTCAGCGCGCCCTCGATCACTTGCGGCCGCAATTCAAGATAAATGGGGTCGAGCGGCCGCGTGACGCACCGGAATGAGCGCTCGCTGTCCGGACGCCAGGGATCGTTGCTGTCGACGCGCGGCGCGAACCCAAGACCGCCGCTGTGGCGCTCCAGCGCCGTGCGCTCGCCGAACGTCGCGGCGAGCGTGGCGTAAACGGTGGCGCGATGCACGAGCCGGCGCGCGTTGTTGCGCACGCGGCCGGCGATCAGCAAATGCGGACCGGCCTCGTCCGCGAGTTGCGCGTTGAGCGGGCCCATGCGCGGATCGAACAAGAGTGCCTGTTCGACGTTGACGGGAAACGCGTCCGCGTCGGCGGCGGCCGGCGCCGCCGATCGGCGGCTGCCGCCGTCCGGCGGCGGGTCGGCCGCGGCGGTTCCGACACGCTTCGCAATACCGCATTGACAACCGGCCAGCAGTGCGATCATAATCAGCAAAACTGTCTTGCTACGGCGAAGGCTCAAGACCAAGCTCCTTGGCGAAGTCATTGTAGCAGCCTTTGGGTCGGACGCAAGAAAAGATCTCGTGCGGACAACAGGGTCGGCAGCGAAAAACAGTCTCGGTTGCGGGTCGCGTTTTTTTTGGCGGCGGACCAAACTGAGCCTTGACAATTAGCTAAAACGGAACTCTTATTCCGGCTTTCGAGATGTGGGTCAATTGTATCCGGTAAACGAGCGCCCCGGAAATGCGGTGCCTGAAAACGAAGGCGGGCCATCCGGGGACGAAACAACTTCTCTAGAAGGAGGATGAAACGCTATGAAATGGTTGAAGATCCTGGCCCTGGTTTCGATTCTGGCGATCGCGTTCGTCGCGTGCGGCGGCGGCGCGAAGTCGATGGAACTCAGCCCGGCGTCCGTTAAGTTGGACCAAAAGGGCGCCACCGCGACGTTGATGCCGCAATTCAAAGACGCCAACGGCAAAGTGGTTGAGTTCAAGAAGACGGTGACCTGGACGAGCAGCGACGAAAAGGTCGCGAAAGTCGCGCCGAGCGGCATCGTCACCGCCGAAGATTCTGGCACGGCCACCATCACGGCGTCGGGCGGCGAGCAGCTGACCGCGACCGCGAAAGTGACGGTCCAGATCCCGAAGTCCATCCAGATCATGCCGACGGAGCTCGACTTGGTGGTGGGCGACAAGAAAGCCCTGACGGCGAAAGTCCTCGACACCGCCGGCAAAGAGATCATGGGCAAGCCGATTGACTGGAAAACCGACAAAGCCACCGTCGCCACCGTGGTTGGCGGCAAAGTGATCGGCAACGGCGAAGGCACCGCGGTTGTGACCGCCACGTGGAGCACCCTGAGTGCGACCGCCACCGTGAAAGTCGCGAAAGCGGCCCCCGAACCGGCGAAACCGGCTAGCGTGGGCAAGAAGAACGCGCCGGCCAAGGCTCCGCCGGCCGCTGGCGTAGGCAAAAAGACCAAGAAGTAGTCTCCCTTTCTCGTTAGGTGCATCAAGGGTCCCGGCCAAGCCGGGGCCCTTTTTTTTCGGAAAGTCGGCGAGCCGCGGCTTCGGCGGGTCGTTGCAGTTCCAGAAAATTTCGTTATGGTGTGATTCATGATTCGCTTCCACCGGGTCACCAAACGGTACGGCCCGCACACCTACGGCCTGCACGACGTTACCGCACACATTGCCAAGGGCGAGATGGCGTTTTTGTCCGGCCCCTCCGGCGCCGGCAAGACGACGTTTCTGCGGATGATTTACGCGGCAGAAACGCCTACGGACGGCCAGGTGCTCGTCGCCGGCCGCAACATTGCGAAACTGCGCGAATCGTCGATTCCATATCTGCGGCGCAACGTCGGCGTCGTGTTTCAGGACTTTCGCCTGCTGGCCGATCGCAGCGTCTTCGAAAACGTGGCCATGGCCCTCGAACCGCTCGCCACGCCGCGCGAACGGCTCCGGCAAAAAACGATGGCTGTGCTCGGCCAGGTCGGCATGCAGGTGAAAATCGACGAGAAGCCGAACGCGTTGTCCGGCGGCGAACAACAGCGCATCGCGATCGCGCGGGCGCTCGTCAACGAGCCGGCGATCATTCTCGCCGACGAGCCGACTGGCAACCTCGACGCCGCCATGAGCCAGCAGATTTTCGACCTGCTGCGGGACATCAATCTGCGCGGCGCCACCGTGGTCGTCGCCTCGCACAACGATGACCTCGTGGCGCGGTACGCCCAACGCATCTTCCGCCTCGAACGCGGCCGCTTGACCGCGACGGCCGGCGAGGGCCGGCCGTGAGAGACGTGGTGTACGGGCTGTTCGGCCGCACGTGGCGCAATCTCCGCGCCGATTGGTGGGCCAACGTCAGCACGGTCTTTGCGGTCGGCCTGGCGATGTCGATCCCGCTCGTGTTCGCGCTGCTCGCCTGGAACCTGGGGCGATTGGTCGATTCCTTCATCGGTCACCTTGAGGTCGTCGCCTACATCTCCGTCGACGCCGCCGACACGCAGATTGCCGCGGCCGCCGAGCGCATCCGGCAGATGCCGCCGGTGGAAACGGTGACCGTCGTCACGCGCGAGCAGGCGCTCCAGCGGTTCGTCGAAGAAATGCCCGACGCCGCGGGGGTGGCGCACGAATTGGGCGACAACCCGCTGCCGCCGAGTTTGGAAATCGTGCTGCGCCCGGCCTACCGCGATCTGCCGCCGACCGCCGACTTCACGGCCCAGATCGCCCGGCTGCCCGGCGTGGTCGAGGTGGACGACGGCCGCCAATGGATCGGCCGGCTCAATCGCGTGCTTCGCTACCTGTGGATGATCACCCTGTTCATGGGTTTGTTTCTCACGCTGGCCTCGGCCTTGCTGGTCGGCCACGCGATTCGGTTGGCGATTTATCGGCGGCGCGAGGAAATCGGCATCTACCGGTTGGTGGGCGCGACGAATCGGTTTATCCGCGGTCCGTTGCTGTTTGAAGGCTTTGTCCAAGGCGCCGCCGGGGCGGCAGTCGGTCTGGCGATCTGCGGGGCGTTGTACCGGTACGTCGCGCATCGGCTGCAAACGGGGGATTCGCTGCAACATTGGCTGCTCGGCGGGCCCGACCCGCGGTGGTTTCCGCCGCTGATTGTGGCCGCGGCCGCGGCGATCGGCGGTCTGCTCGGGTTGATTGGCTCGTTCGCCTCGACCCGCCGCTTCCTGAGGATCTAGAACCGATGGCGAATGCGAAAAGGGGAACGAAACGCGCGGCGGCGTTCCGCGTTCCGCATTCGCCATTCGCCATTCTCCTGCTGCTGGCGGCGCTGCTGAGCGCGTCGCTGGCGCGGGCGCAGGCGCCGGACGCCGAGGTGGAAAAACGCGTCGCGGCGGAAAAAGACAAACTGCGCGCTGCGATGCACGCCGAGCAAGGGGCGCTGCGCCAGATTTACGCGATCGACGCCGTGCGATTTCAGCACGAACGGCAATTGCGCCAAGCCAACGACGGTCTGCGCCAGGTGGAAGCCGAGATCGCCGACGACCAGGCGACGGCCGCCCGGCTCGAAGCCGATTTGCCGATTCGCGGGGCGCACCTGGCCGCGCGCCTGGCGAGCCTCTACCGCATGGGCCGCGGCGGCTTCTGGAAAGTCTTGTTCTCGAGCGATTCCTACCGGTCCTTTGCGCGGCGTTACCGGGCGCTGCACCGCGTCGTGCAGGCCGACGCCGAGGCGTTGTCGATGCATCGGGCGCAATTGCTGGCGTTGCGCAGCCGGCGCGACGCGCTCCGGCAACGGCAGGCCCGGCTGGCCGCGTTGCGCGAACAAGCGAAACGGGAAATGCTCGACATCGAGGTCGAGAAGCGGAAGAAAACGTTTCTGCTCGACGAGATTCGCGGCAACAAGACGGTCGCCGCCGGGCTCGCCCGCGATTTGGCGAAGCAAGACGCCGCCGTCGGCCGCGCCGTCGCGAACCTGGCGCCGGCAGCTTCGCCGCCGAGCGCGGACCGGCCGCCGCTCCTTGACTTTGCGCAACGCCGGGGTATGCTGCCGACCCCGGTCGCGGGGCCGATTGTGGGGCGTTTCGGCACGCGGTTGCACGAGGAATTCGGCACGCAGACGCGGTCCAACGGCATCGACATCGGCGCGCCGGCCGGCGCGCCGGTGCGGTCGGTGGCCGAGGGCGTGGTCAGCTACATCGGCGAGTTTCTCGGGTACGGTCGCGTGCTGATCGTCGATCACGGGCAGCGGTATCACACGCTGTACGCCCATCTGGGCAATTTTGCGCACGCGAAGGGCGATGTCGTTCACCAGGGCGACGTGCTCGGTTCAGTGGGCGCCGCGGGTTTGTACGCCGAACCCGCGTTGCATTTTGAGATACGTTACAAAGGGGCGGCGATCGATCCCCTCGAATGGTTGTCGCCGTCGCCCTGATTCCGGAGGAATTCATGTCCCGATCCGCGAAGAAAATCGTCGCTCTGCTTATCGTCGTCTCGGCGGTCATGTGCGGTTGGTACGGCGCCGCCCGCGCCGTGCAGGCGCTGGCGCCGGACGCCCCGGAGTGGGTCCACATCTTCACGGACGTCCTGGGGATCGTGCACGCCAAGTACGTCGAGGACGTATCGCTCCGCGATTTGGTTTACGACGCGCTCGACGGCATGCTCACGCACCTGGATCCGCACAGCGCGTTCATGAAACCCGAGGAAATGCAGGAGTTCGTCAACGATACGCGCGGCTCGTTCGACGGCCTGGGCATCGAAATCACGGTGCGCGACAACTACATCCTGATCGTCAGCCCGATCGACGGCTCGCCCGCGGCCGACGCCGGCCTGCAGCCGGGGGACTACATCGTCAAAATCGAAAAGGAATCGACCCGCGGTTTGTCGAGCCTCGACGCCGTGAAAAAACTGCGCGGCAAAGCGGGCACGAAAGTGAAAATTCAGGTGTGGCGCAAAGGCTGGAGCGAGCCGAAGCCCTTTGAGTTGACGCGCGCGCCGATCACCGTGCAGACGATCCGCAGCAAGTCGCTGGACAAGGGCTACGGGTACGTCAAAATCACGCAATTCAACCAGACGACCGCCGATAATCTGCGCGACGCGCTCAAAGGCCTCGAGAAGGCCAACGGCAAGCTCGACGGTCTGGTTCTCGATTTGCGCAACAACCCGGGCGGCCTGCTCGACCAGGCGATCGCGGTGTCGGACATGTTCGTCGCCTCCGGCCCGATCGTCTTCACGCGCGGCCGCGGCGCCTCGCAAGAGTTCGCCGCCGCCGCCTCCGGGACGGCGTCCTACCGCGACGTCCCGATGACGGTGCTGATCAACGCCGGCAGCGCCAGCGCGTCGGAAATCGTCGCCGGCTGCCTGCAGGATCATCACCGCGCCGTGTTGATCGGCGAACGCAGCTTCGGCAAGGGTTCGGTGCAAACGATCATCCCGCTCTCGGACGGCAGCGGCCTGCGCCTGACCATCGCGAAGTATTACACGCCGGCGGGCCGCGACATTCAGGCCAAAGGCATCGATCCCGATCTGGCGGTCGGCGGCGAGCCGTGGTCCGGTCTCGATGAGAACCAGAAAAAATTGATTCGCGAGGCCGACCTCGAACACCATCTCCAAGGCGCGGGCGAAGGCCCGCCGGTCGGCGGCGAAAGTCCGATCGTTCCCGAAGACGAGGGCAAGAAGGAAAAACAACCCGCGGGAGATCCGCAACTCGACATGGCGCTGCACGTATTGAAAGCCTGGCCGGCCTTCCAAAAGGCCGCCACGCCCGCCAAATAAAGCCGATGCTCGACCGGCGCCGGTCCACTTGGCTCGACCGCGTTGGGCGGCAATTGGCCGGCGCCCCGCCGTCGGTCCGTTTCGCCGTCGCCGTGGCCGGTCTGATTTTCTTTCTCGGCGTCTCGTCGCTGGCGTGGACGGTCGCCGCGGCCCGCCTGGCGCCGCTCGTCGAAGCCAGCCTGGCCGAGGCGCCCGCGGCCGACGAAACGCGGCCGGCGGCCGCCGGGGCCGCCGAAACGTTCGCCCAGCGCATCGAACGCGTGACCGACATCGCCAACGGCGTTTTCCTGGATCTGGGCCTGTCGCGGGCCAATTTTCTGACGCGCTATGCCGATCCGCGGCAGTTCGGCGCGCGCAAATTCGACTTCATCGTTTGGGAAGTGTGGGTGGCGCCGGATTTCGACGTCACGCAATTGCTCGACCGCCTGCGCGGCAACAAACGCGTCACGGCGGAAAACGCGCGCCTGGAGAGCGAGCGGATCGACGAAAAGACCGTGGTCGTCAAAGTCTTCCTCGACGGCATCCAAACCCACCAATTGCTGTTCACGAACGCGGCGCAGGAAGCGCCCGACGGCGCGCGCGTGATGCTGGCCAACGCCCCGGCCGACGCGACGAAAATCGACATCGCCGCCATCCCCCTGGTCAAATATGCGGGGGCGCCGCGGCTGGCGATCGTCATCGACGACATCGGCTTCCGCGACGCGGTCGACCGGCTGTTCCTGACGTTGCCCGCCAAGGTGACGTTCAGCGTCCTGCCCTACGGGCCGACCTCGCAACAGACGGCGGCGCTCGCGCGGCAGCGCGGCCACGAGGTGATGCTGCACTTGCCGATGCAGCCGCTCGACATGCAGGCGCACGACCCGGGCGCCGGCAAGTTGCTGTTGTCGATGTCCGCGGCCGAAATTCGCGGGATCGTCGAGAAGGATCTCCAGGAGTTGCCGGACGTCGTTGGCGTCAACAACCACATGGGCAGCGCGTTCACGCGCAACCTCGAGAAAATGCAGGCCGCCCTCGGCCCGATCAAGGAACACAACCTGTTCTTCCTCGACTCGCTGACGATCGGCAATTCGGTCGCGTTTCGCGCGGCCAAACTTTCCGGCGTGCGCGCCGCGGTCCGCAATTTATTCCTCGATTACGATCCGCGGCTCGAAGCCATCCAGCGGCAGGTCGATCTGGCGGGCCGCATCGCGCGGGCGCAGGGGCAAGCCATCGTCATCGGCCACCCGTTCCAAAACACCTTCCAGGCGCTGCAGGAAGGTTTGCCCAAGCTGCTCGCCGACGGCATCGAAATCACACCGGTCGGGCAACTAGCGCAATAGAAGGCTGCGAGGCTGAGGGACTGAACGGCTGAGAGGTCGATCGAACCCTTTCAGCCTCGCAGTCTTTCAGCCTCTCAACCTGTTTTTCACCCTTCCACCCGCTTCCGCATCGTCTTGACGATGTTCGGCAAATCTCTTTTGGTGAGATAGTCCTCGATCGTTTTCGGCACCGCGCGGCCGGTGTCCACCGACACGGTGTAATACACGATCGTGCCGTCTTTGTAAGGCTTGAGGCCCCAAAAGCCGTCGGTGCCGGCGATGTCGTTTTTCTTCGTTTTGTCGAGGGTCCAGGTGATGACGCCGTTCGCGCGATCCACCTTGTGCGTCAGATAGTACGAGAGTTTGACGAACGCCACTTCGATCTTGAAATTGACATCGACCTGGGCGTCGGTGCGGGTGTACACCTCCGCGGATTTGACGTGCGGCATGAACTGCGGGTAGTCCTCGTATTTGAGGATCGTATCGATGATCTTGTCTTTGCCCGTCTTGATGTAGCCGATGGCGAGGCCGCCGCCGCGCGTCCGGCCTTGCGCATCCTGGAACGTCCGGCTTTCGAGAATGATTTCGCCGCTCTCGATTTTGGCGAGATCGGCCGGATTCAGGTCGCGCATTTGCGGGGTCTGCTGCGCGGGCGCAAACCGCGGCGCGACGCAAATCGCCAGAATCGCCAGCGCGGCGAAGATCGTCAGAAACGCCTGCTTGCTCATAACGCATCCTTTCAAAGGGTTCGAACGTCGCGCGATTGTAAGGGAAACGAGGAATTCGTCAATTCGGGACGCGCGACACGGTGGGCCTCGTCACTCAATCGGTTCGATGCTCGGTCCGTGCGGCGTGTCGCTGACTTGACGCAACCGCTACGGTAATCTATTGTGTTACCCACGGGGGGGCTCGGATGCGCATCAAAGACTTCGACTGGGATGACGGGAATGAGCTGCATTTGGCCCTCGGTCACGGGATCGAACCCGAAGAAGCTGAGGAGGTCCTCGCGCTGGCGCCCGTGGTTCGGAAGACCAAGAAAGACCATTATGCAGGCTTTGGGCGCACGGCGGCCGGCAGGCTGTTGGTGATCGTCTTCGAAATGCGCGAGGCGGGACGCGTCCGGGTCATCACTGGCTGGGACATGCGGGACGCCGAACGCCGTTATTATCGGCAGCGGCGGAAAGGATAGAAAATGAAAAAGAAGACTGAAAAGCAAGCAGATACTGCGGCCTACTATGACCGCCGCGGCGTGCTGGGTGAACTGGAAGAAAAGCCGGTTGAATTCGCGCTGGAAGAGGAATTGCGCGAGCAAATCTTAAATGGCCAACGGAAGCGCCGGCTGAAGAACGTGTCCGTAAAACTCGACGAGGCGCAAATTATTGCACTGCGAAAAATTGCCACGCTTCGATCCATCCCGTACCAGACTCTGATTCGGCAGTGGCTTTCGGAAGGGATCGCTAAGGAACTGCATCTGGGCCGTCGGCGCGGGAAATAAGACGCCGCAGGATTGCCGACCGCGATTAGTATTCGGCGGCGTCATTCGACCGGTTCGATGCTCGGTCCGTGCGGCGTGTCGCTGATCTGGAAGCCGCGCTGGCGCAATTCGTCGCGGATCGCGTCGGCGGCAGTGTAATCGCCGGCGGCGCGGGCCGTTTCCCGGCGGGCCAGCAATTCCTCGATTTCGCGATCGAGTTGGTCGTCGGCGAAATCGAAGACGCCGAGCACCGCATCGATGCGGTAGAGCGTGGCCAGGGCGTCGCGGGCGTCGGCGCGCGACAGCGGCTGTTCGGCTTGCAGGGCGTTGGTCTTGCGCACGAAGTCGCCGAAGACGGCCATCGCCGCGGAAATGTTGAGATCGTCGTCGAGCGCGGCGAAGAAATCGCTCTCGGCCTTCATCGCCAGCGCGGCCAGTTCGGGATGCCGTTTGGCGCCGCGCGCATGCCTGAGGCGGCGGGCGAACCCGTCGATCCGTGCGAGCGCCGCGCGGGCCTGCTCGAGGCCCTCCTCGCTGTATTGCAGCGGCTGGCGGTAGTGGCACGAAATCATCCAGAAGCGCAGCAGCCGGCCGTCGAAACCGGCCTCGCGCAGGTCGCGCACGGTTTTCATGTTGCCGGAAAAGGCGCTCATTTTCTTGCCGCCGGCGTACACCAATTCGCTGTGCAGCCACGTGTGCGCGGGCGGCTGGCCGGTCAGCGCGGAAACGATCGCGATCTCGTTCTCGTGGTGCGGAAACGCCAGATCGCGGGTCGATACGTGCAGATCGAATTTCAGGCCGAGGTAGTGCGTGCTCATCGCGGCGCACTGCACGTGCCACCCGGGCCGCACGTTTCCCCATTCCGACTTGACGCCGATGCCGCGCCGCAACTCGGCCAGGTCGCAGCGCTTGAACATGACGAAATCCCGCGGGTCGTCCTTCTCGTAGTCGTCCAGGTCGACCGTGGAGCCCACGCGGATTTTATCCGGATTGACGCCCGAGAACCGGCCGTAGCCGCGCGTCTTGCTCACGTCGAAGTAGACGTTGCGCAGCATCTCGTAACAGTAACCCGCCTGCATCAGCTTGCGGGTGAGTTCCAGCATTTGCTCGATGTGGTCGCTCGTGCGCGGCGTGTAATCGGCGGGCAGCACGCCCAGCGTCTCCATGTCGTCGAAAAACGCCTGCTCGAAGCGGCGCGTGTGCGTCCGCAGGTCTTCGCCGGCCTCGGCGCTGGCGGCGATCGTGCGGTCGTCGAGATCGGTGATGTTCATGACGTGCACGACGCGGTAACCGCGCACGAGCAGCACGCGCTTGATCAGGTCGTTGACGACGATCCGCCGCGCCAGGCTCAGGTGCACGTGCGCATCCACCGTCGGGCCGTCGGCGTACATCTTGACCACGCCCGGTTCGAGCGAGTGAAACGTCTGCACGCGGCGCGTCAGCACATTGCGGAATTTCAGGGCCATACCGCCGTACCCCTAACGACTGGTGTTCGGTCGCGCCAACGCCTCGAGAACGGCGTGGCGCGCCATTTCGGCAAGCCGCACAGCTTCGACGGCGTCGTCCTCCGACAACGACGGCAAATCTCCGGGATAGCGGTCGGTGACGCTACACGGATCCAGCGCGGTGCATTCCTGCAACGATGCGGCCAGCGCCGGGTCGGCTTCCGCCGGCAAATCGAGCAACAGACCCAGCATGTGCGTTTTCGGGAACTCAATCTCGTGGGCCGCCAGCGCTGCCGTGAGGTGTTTTTCCACTGACTGTTGCGCGTGAAAACCGATCGCCGCAAGATACGGCGTGTTCTCACTCAATAAAAAAGCGGCGACGCGGTAGTCCTCGTCGGCTTTGACCAGCCGCTGTTGAACAAGTTCGGCGCGGACCTGTTCAAGCGGCTTCATAAATGACGACGCCTTTCTTGTTGGCGGGAAACGCAATCCCGCCGATCACATCCTTGGTTTCCTCAAAGCGCTCGGCCGTCATGACGATGACGTCGAACGGCACACCCATTCCGCGCAGCGCATTGAGGATTCGCACCGTCTCGCCCCGCGGGTCGAAGGCGCCGTTTTCGAGAACCAGCAAGTCAATGTCGCTATCGTCGTTCGTCTCGCCCGCGGCGGCCGAGCCGAATAAAATAATTCGCGCCGGTTGGGCCACGCCCGTGATGCGGCGAACGATTTCGTTTTTCAGCGCGGGATCGACGCCCATCGTGATTCGCCTTTCGCCTAACGTCCAAGTTAATGCCAAAGTTTTTGTAGAATAAATCCGAACGCTTGGCAACCTGAACGCGGCCTACGCCGCGGGGCTCGGAAACAGATTCGTCGACAGATACCGTTCGCCGCCGTCGGCCAGCAAGACGACGATCAGGCCGCTCGCGATTTCCTTCGCCTTTTCGAGCGCGAGCCACATCGCGGCGCCGCTGCTCATGCCGCACAGCAGGCCCTCTTCGCGCGCGAGGCGGCGCGTCGTGGCGTACGCGTCTTCGTCCTGCACGATGCGTTTTTCGTCGACGGCCTTTTTGTTCCAGATGCCCGGCACGTACGCCTCTTTGAGGCTCTTCAGGCCCTGAATCTTGTGCCCGATCTTCGGCTCGGCGGCGACGATCTGCACCGCCGGGTTTTGTTCCTTAAGATAGCGCGAAACGCCCATCACCGTGCCAGTCGTGCCGATCGCGCCGACGAAATGCGTCACCTGGCCGTCCGTCTGGCGCCAGATTTCCGGTCCGGTGCCGCGATAATGCGCCAGCGGATTGGCCTCGTTGTTGTACTGATCGACCAATGCGAATTTGCCGTCCTTGTCGGCGCGCTCCATCTCGTAGACCCGCTCGATCGCGCCGTCGGTGCCCAGCTCGCCGGGCGTTAACAAAAACTCCGCTCCGTAGGCCGCGAGAATTTTACGCCGTTCGACGCTGACGCTTTCGCTCATCGCCAGCAGGCAGCGATAGCCTTTGAGCGTGCAAACCATCGCCAGGCCGATGCCCGTGTTGCCGCTCGTGGCTTCGAGCACGGTCATGCCGGCTTTCAGCTTGCCGCTCTGTTCGGCGGCTTCCACCATCGCCAGGCCGATGCGGTCTTTGACCGACCCGCCCGGATTGGCGCCTTCGAGCTTGGCGAGAATCGTCACGCGCGGATTCGGATTCATCCGCCGAATCTCCGCGACGGGCGTCTTGCCGATCAGGTCCAGCACGTGCGGCTGTAACTTTTCCAAATTCGCTCCGTTGGCTTTCGGTTTTCGATGGCTACAGTATAGCAGAACGATGGGGCGTTGGACGGCCCGCTCGTTGCAAAAAAACTTCATATCGGAGGCGCAGCGTGGAGGACACTTCTCGGACGACGAGCAAAAGCGGCCTGACCATACACGAGCATCGGCGAAAAGATTATCGGCGCGTATCGCCGCCGGCCGTAAAAACCGGCCGGAGGGCGCGCGACGTCATCGCGTTGATTGTCTTCGCGGCGGCCGTCGCCGCCGTGGAGATCGGGTTCTTCCACGCGGATCCCTTGCTGACGCCGCTGATGAAATTCGTGCGGGCGGCCATGATTCTGCTGCTCCCCTGCGCCGCAATCGCCGCGGGCTGGCTCTACATCAACGTGCGCCGCGGCCTCGTGTCGAAGATGGCTGTCGCCGGGCTGATCTTTGCCGCGTCTCTCTTTGTGCTGCTGGCGACGCCGACCGCGATGACCATCCGCGACTACCGCCTCGAAACCAACCTGTCGAATTACCATCCGTTTCTGCAGGTCTCGCCGCCGGACTACCAAGACCGGCCCGCGCCCGTCGGTCAAACGCCCGTGAAGATTTTCTGCCTCGGCGGCTCGACCACGGAATTCAGCGACAACCACGGCCGGCGCTGGACGGGTCTTCTCGAATCCGAATTGCAGGATCGCTATCGCGGCAAAGCCGTCCAGGTCTACAACTTCGGCAAACAGTGGTACACAACCGAGCACTTGCTCATCAATTACACGATCAATCTGCGACAGCACAAACCCGACGTGGTCGTGGTCATGGAGGCCATCAACGACCTCCTGCCCAACGCCGATTTCTCGAATCTCAGCATCGGCCCGTTCCGCGACGACTACCGCCACTTCGTCGGGCCGCTCTACCGGGTGCTGCAGCGCGAGACTTTCTGGGGGAACGCGATCGAGATCGGCTCGCGCATCTGGTACAGCCATCCGCGGCAGGTCATCGAGACCGATCATTTCCCCGGCCTCGCGCCCTATGAGCGCAATCTGCGCACCTTGATCGCCTACGCCCGCGCCGACGGGGTCAAGGTGGTCTTGATGACGCAGCCGACGTTGCTCAAGGAATCGATGACCCCGCAGGAGCAGGCCGTCTTGATCATGGCGAATTTCGAGGCCGTCGGCCCGACGAAGCGCTGGAGCCGCCAGACCGCGTGGCGCGGCATGACCCAGTACGACGACGCGGTTCGCCGCGTGGCCCAGCAGGAGGGCGTGCGCCTGATCGACCTGGATCGGGCGATCCCGAAAACGACGGAATATTTTTCCGACGACGTTCACTACCACGGCATCGCCATGACCAAAATCGCCGACGTCATCGCCGGAGAATTCCAGAAACAACACATCCTATAAGTCGGTTTTGGCGCCGAGCGTCCGGCACAAGCGAGGGCGCGCTGCGGAGGCGTGTGACATATGAGCCTCTTGCACAAATACCGGCTCAAGGCGCGACCCGTCGCACCGACCCCTCCCCGACGCGGCATAGGCTTTAGGATTAAGAGCGGCGATGCTTCAAATGGCGCAGAATTGCGCTCTTTGTTGGTCGTGCAGACCTCTCCCCGGAAATTTCGGCTCCCGCCGAAATTTCCTGCCCCTCCCCGA
>CAZHPN010000118.1:0-19636 GCA_964534375.1 uncultured bacterium
CGCCGCAGGCGAAATCAGCCCTCATTTTTTTCCTAACTGGCGAAGTTGGGTTAGAACGCCGCATCAATCCTCGCATGGTCCACACAAGTCTCCTTGGTTCGCCAACCTCGAACCGAAGCAACGAGAATCTCGGCTGCGCGAACAACAAGCCGCTCGCAAACGCGGTTGTCTTTTTGTTGCAAATATCGGTCCGGTTCGGCGCTGTCAAACAAACAAAAAGCTCGACTCCTGCTCCGAATGTATTGGGGCAATTGGGGCAAGTTGATTTTCGGCCGTCGCCGATGCCTGGGCGTTGGCCGCGATGCCGTTCACTTCGTGTCTGATTTGGGCGACCTACCGGCAGGCGTTCGGCGACGCCGCTCACGAAACGACGCCGGCGGTCGCGCCGGCGTTGGTCCGCGAATAACGACGGCTTTGTTTCGCAGCGGCGCCTGTCGCCGCGTCGCCCGCGGCGGGGTCGGGCGATCGGGATTCAGCTCGGCTTAGCGGCCTTTTCGAGCGCGTCCACAACCATCGTTGCGGTGATGAGTTCGGGCAACCAATAGGGCTGGCCGCCGACGCCGGGGCCGATCACGGCGTACGACGGCACGCTGTTCCGGCCGTACGTCGCGAGGAAGCCGCCGATTTGCGGGTCGCGTTTGGTCCAGTCGCCGCGGACCGCGACGACGCCGAGCCGCGCGATCGCCTGCCGCACGGGTTCGGTTTTGATCGCCGCCGACTCGTTGGCTTTGCAGGTCATGCACCACGTGGCGGTGAAATCGAGAAAAACGGTTTTTCCTTCGGCCGTCAACTGCTTCACGATTTCCGGCGAAAACGGCCGCCAGGCGATGCCGCCGTCTTCAACCGTGGCGCCGCCAGCCGCCGGCGCGGCCTCGGCCAGCGCGAAGCGCAGGAAATGGGCGCCGCCGGCGACGGCGATCGCCGCCGCGGCCAGCGTCGCCGCCAGCCGCACATGCGCCGACCGCGTTACGTTGCCGAAGCGGCCGTACAACCAGGCGGCGAAACCGAGCAGCGCAAAATAGCTCAACATCTGCCGCAGCCCGGCGGCGCCGACTTGCTCGCTCAACACGCCGAGCAGCCAAACGGAGGCGCCGATCAGCAGAAAGCCCATCACCGATTTGGCCGTGTCCATCCAGGCCCCGGGTTTGGGCATCCAGCGCGTCCAGCCCGGGAAGTAGGCCAGCAGGAGAAAGGGGAAGGCGAGGCCGAGGCCGACAGTGAAGAAGACCGCGAACGTGACGCCGATCGGTTGCGCGAACGCGAAACCGATCGCCGGCCCAAGAATCGGCGCCGAGCAGGGCGTCGCGAGGACCGTCGCGAAGACGCCGTTGAACAGCGAACCGCGCACGCCCTCTTTCGCGGCGGCGCGGTGCATCGCGGCGCTGGTCGGGGCCAACAGCAGAAAGACGTCGAGCGCCGAGAGGCCGAACACGAAGGCGACCGCCGCGAGCAGGCCGACGAACGCCGGCGACTGCATTTGGAATCCCCAGCCCACGGCCTCGCCGCTGCGCTTGAGCGCCGCGACAACCGTCGCCAGCGCCAGGAAACTGCTGAGAATGCCGGCGGCGTATCCGAGGCCGTGGCGGCGCAACGCGGATTTCTCCAGGTGCGCCTGGCTGATCAGCGAGAAGATCTTCAGCGACACGACCGGCAGCACGCAGGGCATGATGTTGAGAATCATGCCGCCGACGAAAGCGGACAGCAGCATCCACAGCAAACCGCGGGCGGCGCGGGCCGGCGCGGCGGCGCCGCCGGTCGACGCCGTAACGGCGCCAAGCGGTCGATCGAGCGGTGCCTTCACTGCGGCGCCGGGCGCGGGGGCCGGCAACGGCCAATCGGCTTCGACCGCAACGGCGCGCCGTTTGCCCTGTTCGATGAGGTCGAATTGGAACACGCCGCCAAATTTTTCCCCGGCGCCGAAATCGGGTCTGACGGTCGCGACGACTTTGACTAGCAATCCCTGGTGCGGCGTCGGATCGGCGTCTGCCGCGGTGATTTTTGCGATGTCGAGGTGTTCGTTCTTGAACTCGGCGAAGATCGGCCGGCCGCGGTCCCTGGTCGGCGCGAGTTGCGCGCCGGCCGGCGCTTTGATGGTGAAGAGGGTCTGGAATTCCTGACCCGGCGCAAGGGCCGCGGCGTCGTATTGCGCGCCGATGCTCAGGCCCGGAACGGCGCTCGCCGGCACGGGCGTTGCGGCGCGCGCGGCGTTCACCGCGGCGGCGTTCGGTCCCGGCGCGGCCGTCGCGGCAACCGGCAGTTTCAGGGATATTTCCTGCCCGCCGACGATGCACTTGGACAGGCAGGCGAGCCAGGCGACTTTGCCCGAGACGATCACCTCCCCGCCCGCCGGCGCGTCGGGCGCCGCGGCCGCCTCGGCCCACAGTGTCGTTTCTTTTTCATAGACGTATGCGAAATCGGGCGTCCCCGCCCCGAAAATGAGCGGCGGTGGGTAATGCCACGCGCCGATTTTCACGAGCGGGCCGGCGAGATCGATCCGCGTCGGTTGCCCTACTCCCGATTCGCTCGGATTTAACCAGTAAATGTGCCATTCGGGGGCGAGCTTGAAGCGCACGGCGAGGTGGAACGCTGCGCCCGGCGCGACGGACGCGACATCGGCCAGCAACTCGACGCGCACCGGCGACGCGGCGCTCGGCGCCTCCGCCGCCCCGGCCGGCGCGGCCAGGCACGCCGCCAGCGCGAACGCGATCAAGACGGTCATCCTTTTCTTCGCCGACATGCGATTTCTCCCGTTCGCCAGACCAAGTGGAAGTGAGCGGCGACCAACATGAGATGCGCGCACGCGCGCCGCTGCACGGTTGCGAGTCTGGTCGTTTGAGAGGCCGCAGAAAAAACTATTCCGAGTTGCCGATCGTGTCAACTTTCGGCCGGGAACGCTGTCGCTGACAGCAAAACAAGTCGAAGTTACACTTGACCGCGAACGGCCGAACCTTTGTTTTCGCGACCTGCATCAAGCATTCTACAACCAAGATTCCTTAGGAAAACAAGAACCGGCGCCGCACGATTCGTCCGTCGCATTTTCGGCTTCTGGCGGCGAATGCCGGCGCGAGTAAGTCACGAAAGCGGAGGCAACAGCGGTCGAGACCGACGGCCAAGAAAGGAAGCAACGAAAACACGAGGCCCAAAGCGATGGCGTCGGCAGGCGTGGTCTTGTTTCTTTTTTTCAGTGCGGTGGGCGGCGGCCGGAAAGTTGGAACCCGGTTACCCAAGTTGCCACCTTGCGCCCCGCCCCAATCTGGCCGGCGTCGCGTGCGCATGAGCGGTTAGCGCTTGCCGAGAGCCGGTTCGCGAACAAGCGCACGCGAATTCGCCATGGGACGGAAACGGCAACGAAATCAGAGGAAATTCGCGAGCAAAAAGGCGCCGGCGCCAGAAGGCAAAAGCGTTATCACTCTCGCACGCAGCGGAACCCGAGATTGGGGAGCCGATTGTCGGCGGCGTCGCGCGTGCGGATGGACGCGCGCACGAGCTTGGCGTCGCTGCGCCAACTGCCGCCGCGCATCGCGTGCAGCGTGCCCGTCGCCGGCCCGCGCGGATTGTCCGCCGGCGACGACGCGTAGTATTTGCTGTGGTACCAATCGGCGCACCATTCCCAGACGTTGCCCAGCATGTCGTACAGCCCGTACGCGTTTGGCTGCTTCTGCGCCACGGGGTGCGTTCTCGCGCCGGAATTCGCCGCGTGCCACGCCACCGCGTCCGCCTCGCCGTACCGCGCCCCGGCCGTCCCGCCCCGCGCCGCGAACTCCCACTCGGCCTCCGTCGGCAGTCGCTTGCCGGCCTTGGCGCAGTACCTGGCCGCTTCGTCCCACGTGACGCTTTCCGCCGGGCAGTCGGGGCAGCCGGTGAACGCGCTCGGGTTGGCGCCCATCGCGGTCTGGAACTGCGCCTGCGTCACCGGCGTCTCGTCCATCCAAAAGGCGTTGACGGTCACGGGGTGCGGCGGGTTCTCGTTCGCCTCCGAACCGCAGTCCGGATCGCCGGGCGAACAACCCATCGTGAACGCGCCGCCGGGAACCCACAGCATGCCCGCCGGGCCGTCGGCCGCCGCCAGCCACAGATGGACCTCCGGCCAGTGCGTCGCGTCCGCCGACCAGGTTTCGGCGAAGCGCCCGTAGGCGGCCTTTTTCGCCGCCGCCGACAAGGCCGCGTTGAAGTGGATCGCCTTGACCGCGGCGTAGTCGGCTTCGAGTTTCGCCTTCCGCTCGGCCGCGGCCTGCTGCTGCGCCTGATCTTTTTCCTGCTGCGCGCGAGCCCGCTTTTCGATCTCGGGGTCCGCCGCGGCCGGCGGCGCGGCCGGCGCCCCGCTGCCCGCCAGCCCGGCGCCCGGAACGACGCCGGAATGGACGAGGATCAGGTCCATCACATCGCTCGCCGCTTTGAGCAGCAGCGGCTCCTGCTGGTTCAACGGCGCGGCGGTGGTGTCGCGATTGCCGAGGAAGCCGCCGGTCGGCACGTGGTGCACGCTCACCTGGATGCGCAGATCGCCGCCGAATTTCAGAATCTCGCCGGTGACGATGTATTCCGCCCCGAGCTTGCGGCCCACCTCGATCTCGCACTCCGACGCCGTGCATTTCTTCAGGTTCGTCCCCGGCGGCAGCAGCGTCTCGATGTTTTCCCGCGTCATTATCATGAACCTGCCCGCCGGCAGCTTCTGGCTGGCCACGTTGCGAATCTTGTTGGTCAGGAATTCCGCCTCGTCGTCGGTGACGCCAGCCTTGTTGGTCAACTCCAACACCGCCACCAACTTGACCGGCGCCTTGGCGAAGCCCAACCGAATTGTAGCAGCAAGGGACAGCAATACCAAAACAATCGCCGTCAACACGCGAAATGTCTTCATCGTTTCGTTCTTCCCTCGCTGGCAGATAAAGTCGGCCGAGCGAAAAGACGCCGATTCCACCGTTTCATTCTTTTCACCAGTCCATTCCAAACGCCAAATTCTTCCGCCCTGTGCCGGGATCCGCGCCCACCAATAGGGTCGCCCGGTATTCTTTAAGCCACGAAGTGCCGCCGAGCATCTTTCGGGCTTTTTCGACATTATTTTGGCCAACTACCCAAAGTGGGATTCCGACGCCACAAGCGACAAGAAACGTTGAAGCGGATAAGAAGAGGAGATTGTTCCTTGCTTGTATCACCCAGTGACCTGATCCTCCAGGTTGCGCGCCGCATGCCACAAGCGTTCCGACTCCGGCCGCGCTAAATGCTGAAAATATGACAATACCTGAAGTGCGTTCGTCCTGCCCGGTTTTTGTCATTTGGTTTATGGGAGGCGGCGGCGAAACAGCGACGGACGACGCCGAAGGCGCGGCGGGGGGCGCGGCGACCGTGTCCGAGGCCACGACCGGCGCCGCGACGGCGGCCACAGGCGCGGCTGCGGCCGATTTTGCCGCGACTTTGATCACCGCGGTCACCGGCGTCACCTGGCGATACTTTGCCTCCGCCGTGGCTTTCCAGTTGCCCTGCGGCGTGCGGACCTCGACTTTGTGCCGGCCTATCGCGGTCTTGAACGTTCCCGGCGCGGTCCCCACCCTGGCGCCGTCCACATAGACGTCGCCCTCCAGCGCATTGTCGTTTTGGTCGTGCGCCGAGACTTTGAGCGCCCCTTCGCGCGGCGAGGCCGTCACCGAGACCGTCTTCTCTTGGCCTGTCGCGAGGTTGAACTTTTCGCCTTCGTCGTTGTAACGCGGATCGGACACCAAAACCTCGTAGGGCCCCGGATCAAGTTCCAGGTCGGTTAGAGGCGTCTTGCCGACATCCTTGCCGTTGACCTTCACCGCGAGACCGCTCGGTTTGCTGGTCACGCTCAGCATGCCGAAGTTGGGCAGCAGCTTCCACGAAACGGTCAGACCTTTCTTGACGGCGATCGCTTCCTGCCGCGTCTGGTAGCGTTCGAGTTGCATCGAAACGATCGGCGCCGCGCCCCGGGTCAGTTCTTTGGCGCACGGCGTCGCCTGGCAGAGCGGCGTCCCGTCGGCCGTGACGAACGCTCCTGGCGGGTCGCTTTCAAAACGCACAACGGTGGTTTCGACGCCGCCAGCGTCCCATGGCTGCTGGCCGATCTTTCCTTCTTCGAACGCGCGCCCGCCGGCGGCCGCGCGGGCCTTGGCATGCTGCAGGATCAGCCCCATCACCTCGCGCGCCGCGGCGACGACGTTGGCTTCCTGGTCTTTCAACGGGGCCGCGGGCGTGTCGCGGTAATCGAGAAACGCGCCCGACGGCACGTGGTGCGCGCCGATCTGCACGCGCAGGTCGCCGCCGAACCGCAGCACTTCCCCCGTCACAATGTACTCGGCGCCCAGCTTGCGGCCCATTTCCAGTTCGCACTTGGACTCGGCGCATTTTTTGAGATCCGTGTCCGGCGGCAGCAGCGCATCCATGCTTTCGCGCGTCATGACCAAGAACTGCGCCGGAGGCAGCGTCTGAGCCGCAACGCTGCGCACCTTGTTGGTCAGGAAATACGCCTCGTCTTCGGTGAGCCCGGCGTTGTTCGCCAAATCCAACACCGCCACCAGCCGCGGCGACGATTGCGCGAAGCCCGGCCGGGCGAAAACGGCGAACAGCAGCGCCGCCACGGCAAATATCATCAGAGCGCGATTCATCTTCATTACGTGTTCTTTCCTCATCGGCGCGAAAAGGCAATCAAGCGCAAAGATACCGAAATTCCGTGCCAACGCGCTCGCCGGCGATCATCCGTAGCGATGCCGACCGCCGGTCAATGACTCGTTCCGCTTTCGCCGCCATCGGGCGCCGGCGGCGCCGGCGGCGGCACAGGGGTCGGCGCGGGCGGCGCGGACGGCGGCGCATCGGCCGGGATTGGCGCGGGGGGTTGCGGCCGGGGCCGGCGCGGCGTGAGGTCGATGCGATAGCCGAAGCCGACGTTGATGTTCCAGCCGGACGCGCTGGTCAGGGCGCCCATGTCGGCGAGCGGCCGCATCTGGTAGCCGGCGCCGAACGACAGCAGCAAACCGCGCGCCCCCGAATGCCGGAAGACGCCGAACGGATAGAAATCGAGGTCGATGCCGGCGTCGAGGCCGAACCCGTCGTGGTGCATCTTGTAGGTGAACGTATCGTCGAAGATTTTCTCGCCCGCCTCGAAATACAGGCAGCCGACGTGCGCGCTCGGGGCGAACCACACGGTCGGATGATAGCGATAATTCACGCCCAGGGCGCCCTCGGCGACGGTCCATTCCGCGTTGATGCCGCCCGGAATGTTGTCGCGCGTCGCCCACAACCCGCCCAGGCGGAAATAGGGCCCGACGCCTACCGCCAGTTCGCTGTCGATCCGGAAACCGAGGCCGTCGACCGGCGCCTTGGCGTAGAGGCTTTGCCACGACGGGTCGGTGAGGAAGTAGTGGAGGTATTCGCCGCGAATTTGCAGGCCCCAATCCTGGGCTTCGGCGGCGGCGACGAGCGTCGCGAGCAGGATGGCCGCGAAGAGAATTTTTCGCATCGCCGTCTCCTTATTGAATCCACCGGTACATGGACAGGCTCTTGTAGAGAATCCACGCGCCGCCGGTTTGCGTGTCGACGAGGCTGACCGGCATCAGCGGCGTCTCGTGCACCACGAACACGTACCGGCCCGACGGCGAAAAGGCGACCGCGTACGGACTGGCGGCGACGCCGATCATCTGCACGGAGTTGTCCGCCATGTCGATGAGCGAGATCGAATGGCTGTCCTCGTTGGCCACCGCAACGAAGTCGCGGCCCTGCGCCAGCGCGGCGCCGGCCGGGTTCTGGCCGACGATGAATCGGCGCTTCTCGAACCAGTTCGCGAGCGGGCTGAGCAGGTTGAGATCCGCGAGCGCGGCGATGCCGAACTTCGCTGCCGGCGGCGGGGGCGTGGGCGCGTTTTGGTCGGTCCATTCCACTTCGCTGACCGTGTCGACGACCCCGGAGTCCGTCGCTTCGCCGTGATTGAACGCGAGCATCGCCGTGCCTTCGTGGTTCCACAAGAATCCCGACGGATTCGGCCCGGCGCGGACGATCTGGACGTCGGTCGGCACGATCGACGGGTCGTCGTAAAACCGCGAGGGGAACGGGACCACGGCGATCGAATGCGCATACGTCAGGCCGGCCTGGGATTGCTCGCCGCCGATCGATTGAAAGCCGACGAACATCGTGTCGGTGAACGGCGTTCCCGGCGGGCCGAACGACACCGTTTGGGGCAGCAGCGACTCGTCGGACGGCTCGTACTGGCTCAGATCCCACGTCGCGACGACCTCCTGCTGCGTGACGTCGATCAGCGCCACCGAGTTCTCGTTGAAGCAGGCGACGGCGACCGTTTGCGAACGCGCGTCGAACGCGACGCTGGAGGGTCCGCCGCCGACCCACACGGACCACGTTTCGTACGTGCTCGGGTCGATGAGCGTCACCGATTGCGCGTCGTAGTTCGCGACCGCCAGCCATTTGCCGTCCGGCGAGTAGCGCGCATCGATCGGGTACGCGCCGGTGGCGACGTTGCGCACGAGCATCGTCGTCGACTGGATGACGCTGACGCCGGCGTCGTCTTCGTTGCACACCGCCACCTGCGACCCGTCGGGGCTCGCCGCAAGATTGTGCGGCTTGGCGCCGACGACGATCGTGTGAAAATCCTGCGTCGCCAGGTCGATGCGGTACACCCGATTGACGAAGCGGTTGGACACGAACAAATACGCCGGGGGCGAATTCTGGCCCGACACCTGCACGACCACCGCCGTGTGGGCCATCGGCGCCGCCA
Organism: uncultured bacterium; assembly: GCA_964534375.1. Taxonomy (GTDB): domain Bacteria; phylum Lernaellota; class Lernaellaia; order Lernaellales; family Lernaellaceae; genus CAZHPN01. The sequence continues at coordinate 8,732 of CAZHPN010000118.1, forward strand.
TCGGCGCCGGCGCGCAACCCGCGAGCGCCGCCAACACACACGCGGCCAGCGCCGCCCAACGTGCGAGTCTGCCCATGGTCTCCTCCGTGCTCTCGCGATTATTTTTCGTCGCGGACCTTGGCGACGTAGTCCTCGCCTTCCTCGCCGATGATGCGGCGGACCACGCCGTCGCGCCCGATGATCACGGTGCGCGGCAACTCCATGTTCTTGTCTTCTTTAACGTCGAGATACGTGTCCTTCGCGTTGGCGTAGAAGTCCAGCGCGATCGAGAACGTCGTCGGGTTTCTGGCGAGGTAGTTGCGGATCGCCTCGTTCGTCTCCCCGATGTTGACGAGCACCACCTTCACGCCCGCCCGGCGCAACTCGTCGGCGGCGCGATTGAGCACGGCGATGCCGGCGCGGCAATTCGGACACCACGTCGCCCAAAACACCAGGGCCAGGCGCTGCACGCCCGGTTCGGCGAAGGGCAGTTGCACGTTGAACGGCTGGCCTTCCAGCGTCCAACAGCCCGCCAGCCACGGCGCCGGCTGGCCGATTTGCGCGCCGGCGGACTTGACCAGCAACTGGCTGGTCTTGCCCGTGGCGCCCGCCGCCCCGGCGCCGAGCCAGGCGCCGGCCGACAACAAGCACACCCAAACGACGACGTTCGCCGCACGCTTCATTTTTTCTGGTCCTTTTTGTAGCCGGCCTGAATTTTCAACACCACGGCCGTCGCCGGCGGCGGGTCCGCCGCGACGGCGATTTGCCGATAGATCGTGTCTTTCTCGCCCGGATCGGCCTGGAGCGTCACCCGCACCCACAGGTACTCCTCGGGCTGCAAGGTGTACGGCAGCGTGACCGCGGCGCCGCCCTTGCCTGACACCGCGAGCGCCACATCGCCTTCGGACGCCAACACCTGCTTGATCGCGATCGGCTTCTTGCCGGTGTTGGTCAGCACGACATCGGCGAGCGCCTCCTTGCCGGGCGTCAGTTGGTCGAAGAACAGCGGGCTGGGCCGCAGCGTCAACGGCTGCCACGTCTTGCCCTTGACGTGCAGCGTGACCTCAGGCCGCGCCGGGTCGGTGCTGCGAACGATGACCTCTTTGTCCAGATCGCCGAGGCGATAGGACGTGTCGAGTTCGACAATGATCGCCCCCGACTGGCCGGGCTTCAACGTTTTCGGGTCGGCGAAGGCCTGCGTGCAATCGCACGTCGCGCGCACCTCGGTTATTTCGAGCGGCGCGTCGCCCGCGTTGCGCACCGGAAAATCGGCGCTGACCCGCGTTCCCGCCTCGGTTTCCGGGAACGTGAACAACTCGCGCTCGAACGACAGCCGCGGCGCCGCCCACGCCGGCGCGGCAAACGCCAACGAGCACAGGATCAGCAGCATGAAGCTGTACGCAAATCGCCAACCGTTCATCGTCACTCCGGCGCTGTCGTTACTCTTCGTCCCCGGTCCCCTTCGTCGTCTCCTTGTCCAGTTCGTCGAACGCGCTCTGCGCGTGTTTTCTGGTCTGCTCCGTCAGGTATTGCAGCAATTTGCCGCGCGGGACCTTCGCCTTCGGCAGCCCGTACATCAGTTGGCCGTCGGGGCCGCGGAATTCCTTCTCATCCAACTCGCCGGCCGGCGGCTTGGCCGGCGTCGGCGGCGCAACGGGCGGCGGCGCCACGACCGGCGGAACGGCTGGCGCGGCCGGTCGGGTCGGCGGCGGCGCAACGGGCGGGGCGGCGGGTGGCGCCGGCGCCACGGGCGGCGGCGCCGGCGGGACGACGGCCGGGGCCGGCGGCGGCGCGGCCGGTTCCGGCGCGGGCGTCGATCCGCCGCCGTAGGCCACGGCGACGCCCTTCGAATTGAGCCACGTCCGCGCGACGTTGGATCGGATCGCGAAATTCAAGCCTTCCAACGTCACCGAGCTCGAGCCGCTGCGCGAGACGAACGAATTGACCCCCACCACCTGGCCGTTCGCGTTCAGCAGCGGTCCGCCCGAGTTGCCGGGGTTCAAGCTCGCCTGCGACTGCACGATGTCGCGGCGGCCCATTTTCCGCAGCGCGGACACAGTCCCCGTGGTCAGCGTCCACAGCCCGCCGCCTTCCGGATGGCCGATCGCCGCCACGGTGTCGCCGACCTGAATGCTTTCGCCGGCGGCCAGCGACAACGGCGTCGCGGGCGGCGCGCCTTGCGCCTGCAGCACCGCCAGATCCAGGTCGGGATCGTACGCCAGCACCTTCGCCGAGCGCGGATCGCGCAGATCGCTCTCGTAATCGCCGGTCATTTTCGCCGGCCGATAGTACACGGTGATCGTGCTAAACGGCCGGTGGGTCGTCTCGTTGATGACCACGTGGCTGTTGGTGAGGATTTTGCCGTCGGCGGTCACGAGCGAGCCGGCGCCCATGCTGCCGCCGCCGCCGTTGGTTTCCAACCCATAGATCAAGACGACGCTGGGCCCGGCCGTCCGGTACACCTGCGCGGACGAAAAATCGCCGCCCGAGGCGACGCTCAGGCACAGCACGCACACGATCGCCGACACCAACAATGCCCGTTTCATTTCCCACCCTCCCGTTCTGACGCTTGGCGGTCTTCCACCACATCGATGGGCAAGACCGGCGATAGGGCTTTTACCAACTGCGGCAGCAAACAATCCGGATTGCTGCAATTCGAATCGCTGATCGCGCGATACAACTGAACGGTCGCCCGGTTGTCGTCGCCTTCCACGGCCTCCAACTTGAGGTCGATGGCGGCCAACTGCCGCCGGTCCGAGCAATCGTTGAACGACCCCGTCATCGATAAAACGCACGCTCGTCCCAACCCGAATTGCGCGCGATGGCACTCGATCCGCGGATTGACCAGCAATTCGTAACGCTGCGGACCGCAAACGCCGGGCGTCGCTTCCAATCCCAGGCGGGTCAACGCGCGGGTCAATGCCATGACCATCACCTCGCGCGCTTCGGGCGGCTCCGTCCGCTCGGGGTTGACGGTGATGCGCAGCCCGCGCAGCAGTTTCTCGCGCGCGCCGTCGATCGCCATGAAGGCTTTGGAATCCTCCGCGAATCCCGGATGATGCCGCCCCGAAATCGCGTGAATCTCCACGTCGCGCGCGACCAAATCCTGGAACGCCGCTTGCGCTCGCCGATACGCCGGCGTGAACGCCGCGGCTTCGTTTTGCAGGGCCGGCAGCGTCGGCGCGACGCTGCGGAACCCCGCCGCCGCCGTGTCGTATTCCCGCATCGCGGTTTCGTAAAAATCGGCCCGCGAGAGGAACGCCAAAACGCTCCATTGTCCGCCGGATTGCTGCACGGATTGCCGGTCGATCTTGATCATCTCGTTGTGCTTGAACTCCGTGCGGGTTTTGACCTCCGAAACGACCCGCTGGAAGTCGTTGCTCCGCCCGTTGAGCGTGTCGACGCCCTCCACGCTGTACACGCCGCCCTTAATGTTCGACCGAATCTGTGCGGCGATGTCGATCCGGGCTTTCTGTTCGGCGTCGTCCTGGCTGACCGCGCTCGTGCCCGTGCCCGTGACGTACTCGGACGACGGATATCGCGATGAATAACGCGCCTGTTGCCGCGGCGCGCCCGCGGGCCCCGGCGGCGGCGTCTTCGCCGTCGCGCAGGCCAAACCAAGCAAGACGACGGCCACGAAGCTTCGCCCGATAAATTGGGATATTCTCACAAAGCGACCTTTCTTCTCCGACGTTGCAATCAAAGGCGTACGTGCGACCCGGACCCCTCCCCAGCCTGCCTGAGCCAAGGCTGCGGCAGGCTCGCCCCTCCCCGACGCGGAAAGGGGCTATTCGGGCGCCGGCCGGGCCTGCGCCCGGCCGGGTGGGGGCGGTTCGCGAACCGCCCCCGCAATTTGGTTGGGCAGGCACGGAGGCCTGCCCCTACGTTCCCGGGCAGGCACGGGGGGCTGCCCCTACGTTCCGCGACTGGTGAGGGCGCCCACCCGGCTCCCGGGTCGCCGCGCCACCTCACCATTGTTCACTGTTCACTATTCACTGTTCACTGTTCACTGGCCACTAATTGGCGGCGGGCGCCTGCTTGTTCTTGTCGATTTCCTGGTCGAGTTCGCTGAACGCCTTGTCGGCCCGCGCCTGGACCGCCTTGCGGATGCCTTCCGACAGGGTCTTCATGTTCGACACCATGCTCTTGAACTTCTCGACGTCGAGTGAAACCAACGCGTAAAATGTGCTGTTTTTGCTGATCCACGTGTCGACCAATTCCGTGCCCGCGAGGGTCTGGTCAGTGACTTGCTTGGCGACGTCCTTGAGATCTTGCTCGTCCGCGGCGGCCTTGCCGAACTCCTCGCCGCCGGTCGTCGTGCGTTGATAGTCCGCGATCATCGCTTTCACGTGCGTTTCCAGGCTCCGCGCCAATTCGGTCCGTGCGCGCGCCGTCGCGCCGGTGCGCGCCAACGAGATGTTTTTCGTGCCCGTGATGCTGCCCACGCCGTAAATCGCCGGGGCGTCTTTGTGGTCCTTTTTGTACGCATTGCCGCCGATCTTCACCCAGTTCGGCGCGCCGGCCAACTCGTCGTCGAACGCCTGCGCCATCGGTTTCTGCGCGCTCGCGCAACCCGCCGCCAACGCCAACCCTGCCAGCAACAAAACACCCACCGCGATCAACAACATCCGTTTCATGGTTTACCCTCCGTTCGTTTGTTTAGCTTACTTCAACATAGTTTTCGGTTGCCGAACCTAAACTGCTTTTTCTGCTCGACCTGCAGCCGCGCGCCGCTGCGCCTCGGACCGGAGCCGTATTCGCCGCACAACTCACGGCGAGCGTTCGCCGCTGTTCGATAACGATCGAAAGATGAAAGCCTAACCGCAAAAAGCATTTAACAACTTCTGCGCCGTGGCTGTCAACGGTAAAATCGCGGGATTCCACGGTTTAGCGACACGAAGCCGCTCGGAAGTCCGCCGCCCGTCTGCCTTCCGCCTCAGTCCTGCACGCAACGAAACCCGAGGTTGTGTTCCGCTTCGCTAGGCTTGTACCCGGTCCGGTAGGATGCGCGGCCGAAACTGGAGTTGTCGTTCCACCCGCCGCCGCGGAGCACCCGATATCCAGTCGCCGACGGCCCCTTAGGGTTGTCCGAAGGCGACGTGGCGTAGGTTTTTTTATTGTACCAATCCGCGCACCATTCATAAACGTTGCCCAACATGTCGTACAGCCCGTACGCGTTGGGCTTCTTTTGCGCCACCGGATGCGTCTTGTTGTCGGAATTCTTCGAATGCCACGCGATCGCGTCGACCTCGCCGTACCGCGGCCCCGCCGTCCCGCCGCGCGCCGCGAACTCCCACTCCGCCTCGGTCGGCAGACGTTTGCCCACCTTTGCGCAATAATCGGCCGCCTCATCCCATTTGACCGTCTCCACCGGGCAGTCGGCGCACCCGGCGAACTTGCTCGGGTTGCGGCCCATAGCGCTCTGGAATTGCGCCTGCGTCACCGGCGTCGCGTCCATCCAGAAGGCGGCGACCGTCACTTGGTGCGCCGGCTTCTCGTCCTTGCCGCATTCCGCGTCGTCCGGCGAGCAGCCCATCAGGAACGCGCCGCCGGGAACGCGGACCATGCCGGGCCGGCCACCCGCCGCCGGCGCGGGCGCGGTCGCGGTCGCCGCGCCGGCCGCGGCCGCCTCGACGGACCCGGCCGTCGACGCCAACGCACCGTCGACCAGGGTCAGGGTCGTTTTGTCTCGGTCGAAGATGTGGTCGGCGAAGATCCGGGCCGTCGTGCTCTTCGCATCCGGCCACGTCCTGCCGACGTGTCGGCGCTGCGCCTTGGTCAGCGTGATGATCGCCCCGGCCGGCGCGGCGGCGACCGCCCGGCGTTGATTCGGGAGCAGTTGGATGACCACGGATTTTTCCGACGCCGCCGGCGCCGCCGACACGGCCGCGGCGGGCGGGGCCGCCGCCGCGGTCACTTCCGCCGCGACCGCCGTCTCCTCCCGCTCCTTGACCTCGACCGTATTGCGCCAGGCGCCCTGCGCCGTTCGCACCTCGATGTTGTGCCGCCCGATCAGCACCTTGCCGATCGTGCCCGGCGCGGCGCCGACCTTCACGCCGTCGACGTACACCTCGCCCTCGAGGTCGTCGCCCCGCGCGTTGCGCGCGGTCACGGCGAGCGCGCCCTCGCGCCGCGGCAGCGTCACCGCGACGCGCCGCTGCTCCCCGGCCTTCAGGTCGATCTTTTCGCCCTGGTCGTAGTAGCGCGGATCGGTCACCACGACGTCATGCGGCCCCGGATCGAGTTCGTAGTCGGCCAGCGGCGTCCGGCCGGCGGTCTTGCCGTCGATCGTCACCGCCAGCCCGCTCGGCTCGCTGGTCACGGTCACCCGGCCGAAGTTGGGCTCGAGCGTCCAATTCACCCGCGTGCCCTTCTTGACGCCGATCGTCTCCTCCCGCGGTTTGTAGCGCAGCAGTTTCATCGAGATCGTGACCGTGGCGCCCGTCGCCAGCGCCCGGCTGCACGGCGTCGTCTGGCACAACGGTGCGCCGTCAGCTTCCACAAATGCCCCTTTCGGCGCGCTCTCGAAATCCACGACGGTCGTGTCGACGCCGTGCGGCGCTTCCCATGCGGCGGGGGCCTGGCCGATGCGGCCTTCCGCGGCGACGCGGCCGCCGCCGGCCGCATGCGCGGCCGGGGCCACACCGGCTTTTTCGAGCAACGATCGCATCACTTCTTTCGCGGCGGCGGTCACTAGCGAATCCTGCTCTTCGAGCGAACCGGCCGGCGTATTGGCGCCGGGCAACATCCCGCGCGACGGGACGTGGTGCAGCCTCAGTTCCACGTGCAACTTGCCGGCGAAGGTGACAATATCTCCCGTGACGATGTACTCGGCGCCCAGCTTCTGGCCTGTGTCGACCTCGCAACTGGCCTCGGCGCATTTCTTGAGGTCCATCCCCTGCGGCAGCAACGCCTCCATGTTCTCGCGAGTCATGACGATGAACTTGTCGTTCGGCAGCATCTGGCTCGCGACGGTCCGAACGTTGTTCGTCAGGTATTCCGCCTCGTCATCCGTGATGCCGGCCCGATTGGTGAGCGCCAACACCGCGACGAGCTTTCCCATCGTCTGCGCGAACCCCGCGTTGTCGGACGCCGCGAACGCCAGCGCCGCCAACGCCGCCATCGCCAAGATGCGAATTGTCTTCATCGTCGCCACCAGCCTCCCCCAAGAAACCGCTCTCGTTTTCTGTCGTTGCGACGCACGCCGCTCAATTGCCCTGGTTCTTCACCAACGTGAATAACGATTCCGCGGCTTCCGGCAGCGCCTTTTCCAGCGTCAACAAATCCTTGCTCTTGACCGTGCGCTCGCCGAGGACGCCGCCGCCTTTCTTGTCATGGGCGTTGAGCACCGCGCTGTATTGGCCGGCCACCGACCGAATCTCGCCCGCGACGACGTAGTCCCGGCCTTTTTTCGGCTCGGACGCGCCGGCGCCCGGCGCCGCGCCGCCGTCGCCGAGGTCCGCGCCGCCGATCCCGGGGCCCGCGCTCGGCGGCTGCAAGGCCATCGTGTATTCGTGCGTCAGGATGGTGAATTGGGTCGACGGCAGCAACTGGCCCGCCTTTCCGCGCACGAGATCCGACAGATACGCCGCCGCGGAATCGCTGACGTTCGCGTCGTGGTGCAGATCCAGCACCGACACCCGTTGCGGCGCGCCCGGCAGCAGCCCGATCGCCGGCAACACGTCATGGTTGGCCACGGCCTTGAACAGGGAATCGGCCGCGTTTTCGATCGCCCGGTCCAGCGACGACAACTTCTTGCCCTTCACGGTTTCCATGCCCAGAAACGATCCGCGTTTGCAGTCGTGGGCCCGGAGCACGACCCGCAATTGCGCGGCGTAGGTCAGCAGGTCGACGGTGAGCATGTAGTCCGCGCCGATCGCGCGCCCCACCTCGACTTCGCTCGGCGCGGGGGCGCCGATCCGCCGCGCCACCGTCGTCTCGCGCGGGACCGAGTCGATTTTGCGCGTCAGGTTCGTGCCCGGCGGCAACGCGGCCGCGATGGCGCCGTTGGTCATGACCGTGTAACGCGCCGCCGGCAACGTCCGGCTCGCCCGCGCGCGCACGAGTTTCGTCAGTTTCGCCGCATCGGCCTCGCTGACGTTCGCGCCGTTGCGCAACTGGCACACCGCGACCTTCAGCGGCGCCGGCGCGCTCTGCGCCAACGCGACCGCGGGCTGCCAGAACAGGAACGCCAGGAGAACGCCGATTTTCGCCGTGCTGTTTTTCATCTCTGCTGTCTTTCCGCCCGGTCCGGGCTTTCCCGTTTTGCGGCGGCGTCGCCGCGATCGACCGTGGGGGCAGTTATTTGATTTCTTCTAGGAAGATCTGGCCCCACACGCGATTCGTCCCTGGGAAATCGATGTCTTCTTGTCCAGTCCTCTTCATATAGGTTTCAACGATGCCATAGCTCAGCGCCGGGGCGTCGTCGCGCTTCGCCGGCGCAAAGTCGTAGCGCGGCACTTCGACCATCGCGCGTTCGCCGTACGGCGTTAGCGACGTCTCCAACAGCCACGCTTTGGCGACCTTGCCGCGTTCGTCGAGCTTCACCAGCACGGACGAAGCGGAGCGATCCGGCATTTTTTTTAGGCCGGTCCATTCCCCCCAATTGGCGCTTTTCCGCACTTTAGGATCCTTCCAGTTGGCCGTCGGCGGGCAAAGATCCTTGCCTTCCGCGAGCGCCACCACGGCGCCTTTGACGAGTTGTTCGCGCAACACGTCGTCCTTTTCGCGCAAATTCGCCGTGGCCCGCCGTTTTGCGCCGCTTTTGCGATCGACCAGCATGGCGGCGAATACGTCCTTCGCCTCGTTCCAGCCCTCCAGCCAGAACACGTATTCGGCGTGCAGCGCGTCGCCGATCGCCGTCGCCCCGGCGAGATCTTTCACGGCGGCGGGGTCGAGCTTGGCGTCGGTCAGCTTCGCCTTCATCGCCGGCGCCTGCAGCACCTGGCAGATTTCCAAGTTGCGCAAGCTGTTCTCGGCGGACGCCACGTCGGCCACACCATTCGAATTGGCGGGCGCCGCGAAGACCACGCAAATTTTCGTCGCGTGCGCCGCGGCGGGCATCGCCAACAACACGGCAAAAAACATCAACGTAAACAGACGCTTCATCACCGGGCCTCCTGCAGGTTTTCGCGGCTAAGTTTTTCTCACGGCTGAAAAGTCGATGATGATCCTGGAACCCATTGATACGTGGACCGCTCGTTGCTGTCAAGAAGGCGTCGCGGATGACGCGCCGCCGGCGTTGACAAGCGACGTTTTGCAACTAGTATTCACGAAATGAATTTGGATTCACCAACGCCACGTCGTTCGGCAAGCTTGCGGGCGCGGCTGCGCGAAGCGACGGAACGCGAAATCCTGCGGGCGGCGGAGCAGACCGTCGCCGAGCAAGGGATCGACGGCCTGAGCATGAGCGACGTCGCCGCGCAGGCCGGCGTCGCGGTCGGCACGATCTACAACTACTTCCGCGACCGCGATGCGCTCGTCGGCGAGTTGTTCCGCGATCGACGCGCCGCGTTCGCCAAGGCGCTGGCCGACGCCGCCCGCGGCTGCGCCGGCGCGTCCTTTGCGCAGCAACTGACCTGTTTCTTCCGCGCCGCCTTCGCCGAATTCGACGCCCACAGCGCGTTTTTTCGCTCCGCGTTGGAATCCGAGGCGTGGCGCCGGCACGCGCCGGCGACCGACGCACGCCGCGCACGCCGCGTCATGCGCCAGATGGACGACCGCGCGCGCGAGTTGGTCCAACTCGGCCTGGCCGAAGGCGTGCTGCGGCCGGACCGCGCGGCATTGCATGGCGCGGTGCTCTTCGGCGTCATCCACGGCTTGTTGGCCCAGCGGCTGCGCGGCCTGGCGACGATGCCCGTCGACGAGCTGGCCGGCCTCGCGCTGGATGTGTTCCTCGGCGGCGCGGGGGTTCCGCGATGAGCGCCGTCGCCCCCACCGTCGCCGCCCGCGCGGGGATCGACAACAAATGGCTGGTCGCCAGCTCGATCGGGGTCGGCGCGATGATGGGCTCGATCGACTCGTCGATCGTCAACGTGGCGCTGCCGCACATCCGCGGCTCGGTCGGCGCGACGATCGAGGAAATCACCTGGGTCTCGACGGCGTACATCATTGCGATGGTGATCGTTATGCCGTTGACCGCGTTTCTCGGCTCGTTCTTCGGCCAGAAGCGGGTCTACATGGCGAGCCTGGCGTTGTTCGTCGGCGGCTCGGCGCTGTGCGGCATGGCGCACAGCCTGACGGCGCTGGTGCTCTTCCGCACGATCCAGGGCCTCGGCGCGGGGGCGCTACAGCCGACGCAGCAGGCGATTTTGCGGCAGACGTTTCCGCTGGAAGAGCAGGGCATGGCGATGGCGACGCTGGGCATGGTGCTGATGTTCGGCCCGGCCATCGGCCCGACGCTGGGCGGTTGGCTCACCGACAACTACAGTTGGCAATGGATTTTCTACATCAACCTGCCGATCGGCATCCTCGGCCTGTTCATGGTGTTGGAGTTCGTGCACGAGCCCGAGGATATCCGCCGCGCCAATCACGAACGGGCCGAGGCGCACAAGAAAGACCTCGACTGGCAGGGCGTGATGCTGATCAGCGTCGGCGCCGCGAGCCTGCAATACGTCCTGGAAGAGGGGCAGCGCAACGACTGGTTCCAGTCGAACGAAATCTCCTTCTTCGCGTTCCTCGCCGGCGCGACCCTGGCCGCCTTTGTCGTGCGCGAGTTGACCGCGCCGGCGCCGGTGGTCAACCTGCGCCTCTTCAAGGAACGCACCTTCATGGCCGGCACGGTGATCGGCGGCGTGCAGTTTGCGGTCTTGATGAGCAGCATGTTTCTGATGCCCGTGTTCATGCAGGAAATCCTCGGCTTCGACGCGACGCAATCGGGCCTGATGCTGATGCCGCGGGCGTTCGTGATGATGGCGCTGATGCCGG
>CAZHPN010000119.1:0-19566 GCA_964534375.1 uncultured bacterium
TAAGTATGCGAATTTACAGAATCACGACCCCTGAACTGGCGAAGTTGGGCTAGCGTTCAGGCGGCGCCGTAACCCTCGACGCTACAGGTAGTACAGCAGCACAAGAATCGCGACGAACCACATCCCGATGTCGATCAGAATCGGGGCGTCGGTCAAGAGCGTCTTCGTCGGGCTGCCGCCGCTGTCTTTTTGATGCACCAGGTACAAGTAGCGGAAGATCCCATACAGCACGAAGGGGATGGTCAGCGGCAGGTATTTGCCGCCGCGGCCGACGTGTTTGAGCGTCTCTTCGCTGGTCGTGTAAAGGCTGTAGGCCAGCACCGTCGACGCCGTAACGACCGCGATCATCTGGTCGAGGAACGTGGTGTTGTATTCGCTGAGAATCTTGCGATGGCTGGCCGCGTCGTCGTTGAGCAGCGTTAATTCGTGCCGGCGCTTGCCGAAGCCGAGGAACAACGCCAGCAATGTCGTGCAGACGATTACCCACAAACTGACGGGAATGCCCAGCAGCGCGCCGCCCGCCCAAACGCGCAGGTCGAACCCGAGGGCGAGGCACATCACGTCGAGAATCACGACGTGCTTGAGCTTCTGCGAATAAGCGATTTGCAGCGCCAGATACGCCAGGCAAACGAGCGGAAATAGCCAGCCCGCCGCATGATTGAGCAGACTGAGCGCGACCGCCAACGCGAACGCCCCGCCGATGATCAGCCAGACGGCCCGGGCCGCGATCGCCTCGGGCAGCGCGCCCGACGCAATCGGCCGCAGCCGTTTGGTCGGATGCTTGCGGTCGCGCTCCACGTCGGCCAGATCGTTGTACAGATACACCCCGCCGGCGAGCAGGCAGAACGTCGCAAAACAGCCCGTCGTGAGCAGCAGGTTGCGGGCGACGAGAAATCCGCCGGAAAACAGCACGGCGGGGAAGACCATGAAGTTCTTCACCCATTGTTTCGGACGCATCGACAGCAATATTTCGCGGGCGTAACCCAGGAAAACGCTCACTCCGAGAACCTCTCCAACAGATCGCCGAAGCCGCCGCCGGCGCCGCCCTGGCCGCCCTGGCCGCCTTCGCCGCCGGGTTTCTTTTTCGGCTGGCCTTGCCGGTATTCGTCGTACCGGGCCTCGTCAATGCCGGACACCCCGCGCAGGCGCAGTTTGAAATCGCCCGGATTGGACGCGTTTTCCAGCGCGGCGTCGATAGTGATAATGTTGTTTTGCACGAGCTGCATCAGGCTCATGTCGAAAGTTTGCATGCCGTAGGTCGTGAAGCTCTGGGCGATGATGTCGGGGATTTCGCCGGTCTTTTTGGCGTCGCGGATGCAATCGTGGACGCGGGCGTTGTTGACCAGCACCTCGACCGCCGGCGCGCGGCCCCGGCCGTCGGCCCGGGCGATCAACCGCTGGCAGACGATGGCCCTGAGGCAACTGGCCAGTTGGAACCGGATCAGATCCTCCTGGTGGGTCGGAAACACCGCGAGCACGCGGGAGATCGTCTCCATCACGTCCGTCGTGTGCAGCGTCGAGAGCACCAGGTGGCCGGTCTCGGCGGCCTGCAGCGCGGTGGTCATCGTTTCGAAGTCGCGCATTTCGCCGACGAAGATGACATCCGGATCCTGGCGCAACGCGACGCGCAACGCCGAACCGAAGCCCTTCGTGTCGAAGCCGACTTCCCGCTGGCTGATGATGCTCTTCTTGTCGCGAATAAGAAATTCGATCGGGTCTTCGATCGTGATGATATGACAAGTGCGCGTGCTGTTGATCGCCTCGACCATCGACGCCAGCGTCGTCGATTTGCCGGAACCCGTCGAGCCCGTGACCAGCACCAGGCCGCGCCGCTCCAGGCAAATCTTGTGCAGCGCCGGCGGCAAGCCCAGGTCGTCGAAGTTCCTGATCTGATAGGGAATCGACCGCATGGCGATCGCGATCGAGCCGCGCTGGCGATAGATGTTGACGCGAAACCGGCCGACGCCCGGCAGGCTGTAGGCGAGGTCGACTTCGTTGTTCTCCTTGAACAGCGCGACGAGCCGTTCGTCGAGCATCGTCTCGGCGGTGTGCGCGACGTCCGGCGCGGTGAGCTTCGGGTGCTTGGCCAGATCGACGAGTTCGCCGTTGATCCGGAACACGGGGCAGCGCCCCGGCTTGAGATGGATGTCCGACGCATTGCTCTGCATCGCGGCTTGCAGCAGCCCGGGCAGATCGAGTCCGACGCGCGGCGGCGCCTCCGCCATGGCCTATTGCTCCTCCGCCGGCCCTTCTTCGGCGACGGGCTGGACGAAGATCTCGACGTTTTTCGCCGCGGCGATCAGCTTCTCGCGCACCGCGGCCATGATGTCGGGATTGGCCTCGAGAAAGGCTTTCGCGTTTTCGCGGCCGTGGCCGATGCGGTTTTCGTTGAAAGTGTACCACGCGCCGGTTTTTTCGAGCACGTTGGCTGCGGCCCCCAGGTCGATCAACTCGCCGGCCAGGCTGATGCCCCGGCCGAAGAGGATGTCGAATTCCGTTTGGCGAAACGGCGGCGCGACTTTGTTCTTCACGACCTTGACCCGCGCCCGGTTGCCCACGGCGTCCTGCCCCATTTTGATCGTGCTGATGCGCCGGATGTCGAGGCGCACCGAACTGTAGAATTTCAGCGCATTGCCGCCCGGCGTGGTTTCGGGGTTGCCGAACATCACGCCGATCTTCATGCGGATTTGGTTGATGAAGATCAGCAGCGCGTCGCTCTTATGAAGAATCGCGGCGAGCTTGCGCAACGCCTGGCTCATCAGCCGCGCCTGCAGGCCGACGTGTTGATCGCCCATCTCGCCCTCGATCTCCGCCCGCGGCGCCAACGCGGCGACGGAATCGATAACGATAATGTCGATCGCGCCGGAACGCACGAGCACTTCGCAAATCTCCAGCGCTTGCTCGCCGGTGTCCGGCTGGGACAGCAGCAGGTCGTCGACTTGCACGCCGAGCTTGCGGGCGTAAACCGGGTCGAGCGCGTGCTCGGCGTCGATGTACGCCGCGACGCCGCCTTTTTTCTGACATTCGGCCACCGCGTGCAACGCGAGGGTCGTCTTGCCCGACGATTCCGGCCCGTAAATCTCGACAATGCGGCCGCGCGGCAGGCCGCCGACGCCCAGCGCCAAATCGAGCCCGATCGAACCGGTGCTGATCGCCTCGACGAGCTCGATCGGTCCGCTGTCCCCCAGGCGCATGATCGCGCCTTTGCCGAACTGTTTCTCGATCTGGCTGATCGCCTGCGTCACCGCCTTGTGCCGTTGCTCCGCATGCTTCTCCGATCGCTGTTCTTCGCTTTTCGCCTCACCCATCGTAAAGCTCCTTTGGCCGGTTAGGAAGGTTCGCGGATTCTACCAAGGCCGCGCCGCGGACGCAAACATCGCGCGACCGCATTATGACGGGGCGCGGAATCGAGCGCGGCGCCGGTCGCTCGCCGGCTCCGCGCCAGCTTCAAAAAAAAACAGAGCGGAACGACCGCTCTGTTTTTCGATCTTGCCGTCTGCGCGTGTTTACTTGCCGCCGGGCGCCACGATCTCTTTGAAAGCCTTGGACAGGCGCGCCTTGACCACGGTCTTGGCCGGGATCTTGATGGTGGCGCCGGTCGCCGGGTTCCGGCCCATGCGGGCTTTGCGTTTCGCCTTCACCAACTTGCCGACGCCGGGCAGCGTGAACGCGCCGATTTTCTTGGTTTCGGCGGCGGCCAGCGCGGCCAGCTCGTCGAGCACTTCGACCGCGACCTTCTTCGGCAGAGCGAATTTCTCCGCGAAGTGGGCGGCGATCGCCGATTTCGTCATCGGTTTTTTAGCAGTCGCCATCGGTTTTTCTCCTTTTGTTGAACCAGGGGTTGATTTTCGATAGCACCGTTTGCGGTCCGCGGTCAAGAAAATAATTCGCCTCGGTGCATTTTTTTGCTTATTTCACAGGCTTTCCCGCGCGCGAAGGCCCGCAAAGGCCCGTCCTGCAACGCCGCGCGCCGTCGGCGGGACGAGATTTTCCGTCGCCGGTCAGGTCGACGGCCGGCGAAACATGCGCCGGCTGAAGGCCTTCGCCGCCGCCAGCAACGCCGCGCGCGCGACCGGCTGGCGCAGGCGCCGCAGGTAACGCAGCATCACGTCCGCGCGCAGGTAGAACCGCCGATACAGCCGCCGCCGCGCCTGCCGCAATTTCTGCGGCGTGAACCCGGTCGGCACGAAATTGACGAGCCACTCGCTGCGCGCGCCGGGCCCGTTGTAGATTTGCCCGAGACCGCGCAGCCCGTCGGCGATTTCCGCGCCCGGGTACGGCGTGAAATAGCCCAGCGCCACATCGTCGAGCGGCGCGCGGCGCAGGAAGTGGCGCGTCGCGCGCAGCGTGGTCCGGGTTTCGCCGGGCCCGCCGACCAGCAGGCGCACCTGCGCGCCAATGTTCGCCGCCCGCGTCGCCTTCAACGCCGCCAGCGCCTGCTCGACGGTGAACCGCGCGCCGAACCGCTTCAACATGCCCGGTTCCGCCGCCGCGAGGTGGAAGACGATCTGCCAGCAGCCGCCCTTGGCCAATTCGCGCCAGCCGAAGGCCGAGAGGCTCTGATCGGGCCGCGCCTGACAGGAAAACGACAACGGCAGGCCGCTGCGCTGAATCAGCCGGCACAACTCGACAAGCCGGCCTTCGTCGATCAGCAGGCTCTCGTCCATCAGGGCGAAATCGACGATCGCCTCGCGGCGGTAGAGGAATTCCATCATTTCGAAAATCCGCGCCGCGCCGTGCAGCCGCAGTTTCCGGCCGAAGACGCTTTGATCGCGGTAGCCGTCGGCGTACGGATCGCCGCGGGAGGTCACCAGAATCGTCGAGGGCAGGCGATACGTCGATTGCGGGCTCGGCTCGTATTCCGTCGGCGTCGGCCGCAAGACGTGCCACGCCGGCAGGGGCAACTCATCGAGGTCGGCGATCGGCGGCCGCGGCTTGCTGCGGCGGATCACGCCGCCGTCGCGGAACGCGACGCCGCGGACCGCGCCGGGTTCGCCCCGGCGTTCGAGTTCCTGGTGAATCTCCCAGGCCGTGACCTCGCCTTCGCCGATCGCGATGTAATCGATCGAGCGGTAGGTGTCGAGAACTTCCTCGGGGCGCGCGCTGGGGTGCGCGCCGCCGACGACGATCGTGCAGTCCGGCATCAACTGCTTGAGCTTGGCGGCGGTTTCGGCGGCGGTCGGCAGCGCCGGCGTCGGCACGGTCAACCCGCAAATCAGCGGTGCGCTCTCGGCCGCCTTCAGCGCGGCGCGCGTCGGGTCCAGGCTCAGCGCGGCGGCGTCGAGGACCGTCGCGTCCACGCCCTGCCGCAGCAGGAACGCGGCGATGCTCAGCAGGCCCAGCGGCGGCAGGTAATTCGGCATCTGGGTGCCGGGCGGCAGCGGTGGATTGATGAGCACGAAGTCGGCCACGCGCGCTCCTAGGCCCGCTGCGGCGCGGCGCAGGCGCAGCGGGCGGCCGCTTCGCAGCACGCGCGTTCGCGGCCGGCGACGTCGGCGAGCAGCGCCGCCGCTTCGTCAAAGCCGCTCGGCGACGGCGCTTCGCTGACGGCCCGCAGGCGCTGCGCCAGTTGCGTCCAGCCCGCGGCGATTTCCGCCATGCGCTCGGCCAGGCCCAGCCGCACAATGTCGGCGCAATGCGGGGCGGCCTCACGCAGAAACGCCGCATACATCTTGCGGAAGAACCCGCCGCCCGTGCCGCGTTTTTCGATCACCTGATAGGCGAACCGCGCGCACCACTGCCAATCCGGCGCCGCGCCCCAGCGCGGCAAATCGGCCGCCGCCGCGGCGAGCGCGGCGACCCCGAAACTCGGGCCGCGGTCGGACAGCATCCGGCGCGCCATCGCGGCGATCGTCGCCGGCGTCGCCTGCGCCAGCGGCGTCAGCCGCGGCGGCACGCGCACGTCGAACCAATCGTTCTCCAGTTGGAACGGCAGGCCGTCGGCGCGGCGCGCGCGGGCGAGGCTCGCCAGCGGCAGTTCCTGCATCTCGGCAAATTCGTTGTCGCTGAGCAGCGCGGTCTGTTTATCCTCGTCGTAGCCGACGACCAGCACGCGATGGCCGGCGAAGTGCGTCTGCGTGCGATAGTAATCGAGCCAGCGGATGTCGACGCCGATCAGCGCCGGCCGTCCGGCGTCGATTTCGTCTTTCACCCAGCGCCAACCCTCGGCGTCGTCGCGCGTGCGGCGAATCTCGCACGTCACGCCGAGCGCGGCGAAGCAATCGATTTCCAGCAGCGCGCCGCGCCCCATCCACCAGTGCGTCGGGCTCATCGTCGGGTCGGCGAGGTACACGAAATCCGGCCCCTGGCCCAGCCCCAGGCACATCGGTTCCGAATAATTGTGGCCGTAGAAACGCAGCAGCCGGCTGACGGCCGACGAGCCGCAATGCTGCCCCGTCTGGTGGACAAACGCCCGAACGATGTTTTGCATGCCGCTCCGACCCGTTCGCAGAACGCCTCACATTGCCTTGCGCGGGCCGGGCAGGTCAAGACGGTTCGAATGAACCTCAACCACGGAGTCACAGAGAATGAATTAATGAGGAACTCTGTATTGCCGGCCGCGAAGTTCTTCGCGTAAGAAAAAGATTTCCACTTAAACCGCCGAGGACGCAGAGGACGCAGAGGTTTGGGTTCGGTTTGATTAAGAAAACCTCTGCGGCCTTTGCGTTGAAAAAACAAACAAAGTCATTAATCCTGCCGACCTCTGCGACCTCTGCGACCTCGGCGGTCTAAGTGTGACCCATGCGGTTGCGGCCGACGGCCGCGCTGTGTTCCTTGTGCGCTGTGGTCAAATCAAAAATCAACATCCCGCGGATCGTCAACTTTGCCGCGAATCCCTCAGCCGCGCGGCATACATGCGCTCGTAGTAGTCGCGATACGCGCCGCTTTGGATGTCTTCCCACCACGAACGGTGGTCGCGATACCACTCGATCACGCCGGCGAGGCCCTGACGAAAATCGACCTGCGGCCGCCAGCCGAGTTCGCGGCGGATTTTCGCTGAATCGATGGCGTAGCGGCGGTCGTGGCCGGGCCGATCGGTCACGTGGCGGATCAAGCTCTCGGGCCGGCCGAGCAATTCGAGGATGAGCCGGGTGATCTCGAGGTTGGCGCGCTCGTTGCCGCCGCCGACGTTGTAGACCTCGCCGGGCCGGCCGCCTTCGAGCACCGCCCACAGCGCGCGGACGTGGTCGTCGACGTGAATCCAATCGCGCACGTTGCGACCGTCGCCGTAGAGCGGCAGCGGCTGATCGGCCAGGGCGTTGGCGATGAACAGCGGAATCAGTTTTTCCGGAAACTGAAGCGGGCCGTAGTTGTTCGAGCAGCGCGTGACGATCGCGGGCAGCCCGAAGGTGCGGTGCTGGGCCAGCGCCAGCAAGTCGGCGGCGGCTTTGCTGGCCGAATACGGGCTCGACGGCTGCAACGGGCTTTCCTCGGTGAACAGCCCCGTCGGGCCGAGCGAGCCGTACACTTCGTCGGTGCTGACCTGCACGAATTTTTGCAAGCCGACGCGCCGCGCTTCGTCGAGCATCGTCTGCGTGCCGGCGACGTTCGTGCGCACGAACAACGCGGCGCCGTCGAGCGAACGATCGACGTGGCTCTCGGCGGCGAAGTGCACGGCGGCGTCGCAACCGGCCATCGCCGCCGCGACGTCGGCCGGCTGCGCCACGTCGCCTTTCACGAAGCGGTAACGCGGATCGCCGGCGACGTCCGCCAGGTTGGCCAGGTTCCCGGCGTAGGTGAGCGCGTCGAGGTTGACGATGCGCCACTCGCTTTTTTGCGCGAGGGAGTAACGGATGAAGTTGGCGCCGATGAAGCCGCAGCCGCCGGTGACCAGCAAAGTCTTCATGGAGCCTCGTCGGCGATCGTGGGTGGTCGGGCGCGCCGCCGCTTCAGCGCGCCGCCGCGACGTGCTTTTCGACCATGTCCATCATTTCCGACAGGTCGAACGGTTTTTTGAGATAATCCACGGCGCCTTTTTCCATCGCCCGCCGCTTCTCGCTGGAAAATTGGATCGTGGTGTACGCCGTCATGAAAATCACCGGGATCGCGGCGGTGCGCGGGTCGGCGCGCAGCGCGGCCAGCACGTCCCAGCCGTCCATCTTCGGGAGCATGATGTCGCAGAGAATCAGATCCGGCAGGTGCTCGCGGGCCGCTTGCAATCCCGACTCGCCGTCTTCGGCGATCACGACGTCGTAGCCGGCGAAGTTCAGCTTCGTTTTGATGATGTCGCTGTTCTCTTCCACGTCGTCGATCACCAAAATCTTTTTCCCGGCCATGTGCGGCGCCTCCCCTCGGTCGTTCACTGCAGCCGTGCCTCATTCAGCGAATCGAGCCGTTCGATCAATTGCTCGCGGCGAAACGGCTTGGTGATATATCCGCTCACGCCGTACCGTTCGCCCAACGCCCGATCGTCGGTGACCGTCAACACGATCACCGGAATGCCCGCCAGTTCGGGGTCGCGCCGCAGTTCTTCGAGAATCGACCACCCGTCGCGCACCGGCAGCCGGATGTCGAGCGTCACGGCGTACGGCCGCAGTTCGCGCGCCTTCGCCAGCCCGAGGTCGCCGTCCGTGCACGCCACCACGCGGTAACCCGCCGGCTCCAGCGACGCGGCCAGCACTTCCAGCAAATCGGGGTCGTCGTCGATCGAGAGCACGATCTTCGGCGCCGTCGCCGGCCGTCCCGCCGGCACGAGCGAGACGACCGCCGGCAGCGCGACGCGGAACACGCTGCCGCGGCCCGGTTCGCTTTCGACCGCGATGTCGCCGCCCAGCAATTCGACCAATTGCCGCGTCAACGACAAGCCGATGCCGGCGCCGCCGGCCTCGCGCGTCGTGGAGCCGTCGAGCTGCCGGAAACTTTGGAAGAGGCGCGGCAGTTGGTCCGGCGCGATCCCCGGGCCGGTGTCGGCCACTTCGAACGTCAGCCAGCCGTCGCGCGGCCCCACGCCGGCGCGCAACGCCACCGAGCCAGCCGGCGTGAATTTCAGCGCGTTGGCCAGCAGGTTGTAGAGCACGATCTGCAGCTTGGCGCGGTCGCTCTGCATCGGCGGCAGGTCCGGCGCCAGTTCGCCCGCAAACGCCAGGCCCTTGGCGGCAAAGAGCGGCCGCAACGTGCTCATGATCGACTCGATCGTCTCGCGCGGATCGAATTCCTCGATCGACAGGCTCAAGCGGCCGGTCTCGGCGCGCAGCAGGTCGACGATGTCGTTGATCAGCCGGCGCAGAATCTGCGCGTTCGCGCGAATCTTCCCCAACGCCGCGGTCTGGCGGCCGGCCAACGGGCCGTACACGCCGTCGGCGAGCAACTGCGCATAGCCGAGCACGACGTGCAGCGGCGTGCGCAGTTCGTGGCTGAGGTTGGCCAGGAATTCGCCTTTCAATCGCACCGATTCCTCGGTCTTGGCCGTCGCCGCGCGCAGTTGCAGGTTCGTCATTTCCAGTTCGGCGGTGCGCTGCGCAACGCGGTGCTCGAGCGCCGCGTTGGCCTGCTCCAGCCGGTGTTGCGCCTCTTCGAGCTGATCCGCCATGCGATTGAACCCGGCGGCCAGCGCGCCAAACTCGTCGCGGCGCGTCGTTTGCAGCCGGACGCCGAAATCGCCCTTGGCCAGGGTATTGGTCGTTTGCAGCAGCGTGTCGATCGGCCGCGTGAACAGCCGCGAAAACACCAGCGCTGCGAACACCACCAGCACCACGCCGATGAGCAGGATCATCGCCATCAGCAGGTAGGCTTCGCGCGTGGCGTCGGCGACGCGCCCGCCGACGTAGGCCGGCATCCCCGGCGGCGCGTTGGCGACGGTTTCGGTTTGGACCTTGACGGTCATTTCCTGATAATTGGAAACGAGCAAACCCGTCGTCACGAGCAACGGCACGATAGCCAGGGCGCAAAAGGCGAGGAAGAGCTTCGCAAAGATGTTCAACCGCGATGTCACGCGTCCCTCCGCCTGCGCACCATCTGCATCGACGCATCGGCGGGTTGCGCCGTCCAGAACGTAATCAGCGCCGCGACGAGGTGGCTGGTGCGAATCAAGAGCAGTTGCCAGCCGCCCCAGACGCCGCGCACGTCGACCACTCCGACGGCGGCGTAGAGCAGGAGCGCCGCCAGCGCCGGCGCGGTTTGTCGCGCGCGCCCCCGCGGATTGCGGCGGACATCTCCCACTTCGCGAATCATCGCATAAAGGACCAGAAAAAGCGATAGTCCGTAGGCCGGAAGAAAGCAGCGGAAAGTCGTCGCCGACAGCAGGTGCCGGCTCGCCCAGGGCGTGCTGATCGTGCGTTCGACCCCGCCCCAGAACAGCGATATCAGAAACGCCGCCAGCGACGCGCCGACGACCGCCGCGACCGCCCGCACGGCCGGCGCCCGCCAATAGAGCTGGCCGACGAACATGACGATGAACAAGACCTGGCCGGCCAGCGCGATCTCGTTGGCGTAAAAAAACAACCGGTCCAGGCCGAAGAAGACGGACGCGGCGGCGCGCAGATAGCAGAAATACGCCGCCAGGCGCAACGCCGCGAAGAACCAGAGCAGGGCGGCGCAATCCCACGACCGGGCGAGACTGCGCCAGGCCGGCGACGGGTCCGCCGTCTTGCGCAAAGCGCGCGCCGCAAACCAACTGATGACGGCGATCATCAGGCAGACGAACGAATTGTAAAACACCGCGTAATTCATGACGGCGCCGCGGGCCCGGTCAGGCGCAGTTGCCGCAGCGCCTCGCGCACGACCTCGCGCACATCGTACGGTTTCGCGAACGAACGGACGACCTCGTAGGCTTCGGCGAGGTCGGCCTGCACGTTTTCCGAAACCAGAATCACCGGCAGCTTCGCGAAACGCGCGTCGGCCCGCAGTTCGCGCAAGGTGTGCCAGCCGTCCTGAAAGCGCATCAGCGGGTCGATGAGCAGCAGATCGGCCGCGCTGCTGTCGATCGCCGACAGCACGGCCCGCCCGTCGTCGCAGACCTCGGCGCGCAGCCCTTCGGCCTCGAGCGAAAGGCGCAGGAAATGGGCGTCCTCCAGGTTCGAATCGGCCACCACGACCGTACGCAGGTTGCGCCCGGCGTCGAGATACGGCGGATTCTCCTCCGGCGCCGTTTCCGGCGCGCCGGCCGGCCGCGTCGGCAGCGACACCGTGAAGACCGTGCCGATGCCGGGCCGGCTGCCCACTTCGATCGAGCCGCGCAGCAGATCCACCAGCTTCTTGGTGATATTCATGCCCAGACCGATTTCCGCCGCCTGGTGTCCGGCGCGGCCGACGCGGGCGAATTCCTCGAAGAGCAGCGGCAGATCGCTCTCGGCGAAGCCGCCGCCGGCGTCCTCGATCGAGAACGACACGAACGCCGGATCGGCGGACGCGGCGCGCAGGGTGATCCGCCCGCGGTCGGAACATTTGACCGCGTTGGCGAGGAGATTGAGCAGCACGTTTTGCAACTTGGCCTGGTCGGTAAAGAGCCGGACCGGCGTTTCCGGGTCGATTTCCAGCCGCAGTTCGAGTTTTTTGTCGGCGGCCAGCGGCGCGACCGTCGCCAGCGTTTCCTCGAGCATTTCGCGCACGGGCACGGCTTCGCGCGTCGCGGTCATCTTGCCGGCCTGCAACTGCGAGAGGTCGAGCAGGTCGTTGATGATGCGCAGCAGGACGCGGGCGTTGAGCGAAATACGCTCGCAGGCGTCTCTCTGCCGCTGACTCAGTGCGCCGTAAATTTCGGACGACAGCAGGTCGGCGAACCCGGCGACCGAAGTGATCAACGTCCGCAGTTCGTGCGACAAATCGGCGAGAAACTCGCCGCGCAGGCGGCTGCGGCGCTCGAGTTTCGCGGCCATTTCGGCCAGCCCGCGGTTGGCCTTTTCCAGTTCGGCGGTGCGGTCGGCGACCATCTGCTGCAGGTTGGCGGAGACGTGCTGCAACTGCGCGTGCATCGCTTCCATGTCGCGCAGGTCTTTTTCCAGGCCGGCCACGGTTCCCGTCAGCGCGTCCTGGTTGGGGAAAACGCCCTTCAGCAGCCAGCGCGACGACCGCTTTTCCCACGCGACGTGAAACAGCGTGCCCGTCGCGCCGTAGGTGACGCCGTTGAGCGCGAACGAGCCATCGGGTTCGAGGCGGCCTTCGCGGCGCCGCTCGGCCGGCTCCGCCGGCGCGACGCTGAAGACCTCGCCGTCGGCGGCGATTTCGTAGGTGCGGCCGTCGATCGGCGAACACGCCGCCGCGGAGAGCTCGTACTGCAGAATCCCGACCTGCGCCATCGGCTGGTCCCACAGCAGCGGCAGGCCCGCCAGCAGGCCGCGGACGAAGTTGATGTCGTGGTAGGCCGCGGGGCCGACTTGCGCCGCGTGCAGTTCGAGCGACGCCGAGGCGGCGCCCAGCCGCGCGGTCTTGATCTCGTGGAAATTGCTGAAATACCGCGTGATGATTTCGGTGCGTTGCAGCGCCCGCGGCATCGAACCGAACAGCCGAAAGATCGTGCCGACGGCGCCCAGCAGGTTATTCTTGACCGCGAAGAGGCCGACTTCGGCAGCGATGTCGCGATTGTCCGTCGCGGCGGCCAAGCGCTCCCAGAGGAGTTGGCCGATCGACCAGTCGACCCAACCGCGCTCGGCGGCCAACTGCGCGCGGCTGGCCGGCAAGCCGTCGCACAACTCCGCGGCATTCAGCCCGCGCGACTCGGCAAACCGCAGAATCGCCGCCGTCACCCGCCCGCTGATTTTCGGAGTGAACGATTCGCTCAACCGACGCCCCTTCTCCCACCCGACGTTCGGCATCATAGCCAAGCCAAATCCGGGCGTCGAGGTCGGTCTGCGTCAGAATCGGGGTTTTCGCGAATCGCCGATTAAACCACCAGTCAAGAGCCGCGCAACGCGGCCTGAAGGGGCAGCCAAAGCAGTATTTTCACCGCTAGCCATAGCAGGGCGCGGCGCATTCATAGTAGGAGATCCCGCACGCGTTGAGGCATAAATCGGCCGTTTGCTCGTCAGGCGAACCACTCAGGCACGTCGTTTTGCAATCGCCGTCCGTCGTGTCGCACGCCAACAGGCAATTGCCCGGGTACCACGTGCCGCACGCCGCCCGCTCGTGGCCGCAGTCGACGCCGCACGTGTTGAAGCTGTCGCTGCAGTCGCCCTCGCAATTCACATCGCTGCCGCACGCGTTTTTGCAATTGACGAACGTTGTCTCGCAGGGATCGTTGCAGGCGATCCCGCTCGCCAGGCAACTGTCGCCGCACTGCGTGGCGCAGGTTTCGCCGGCCTGCGTCGCCGTCTGCATGCACGTCGACACCTGGTCCTCGCAACTGACCTTGCAACTCTGGTACGGCGTGCCGCACGCGGTCAGGCACGTGCGTGCGGTTTCCACGCAAGCCTCGTACCCGGCGTCCAGTGCGGACAGGCATTCGAGATTGCAGTTCCCGCCGCCGCTGCTCTTGCTGCTGCTCGACGAGGCGCAACCGCCGCCCGCCGCCAACATTGCGGAAATGCTCAACAAAACAACCGTCGCGCTCAACAGAAAAATACCGGGTCGGAAAACGCTGGAGCTTCGGGTCATCGTATCCTCCCATGTGCTGTCGCCGTCGAAACCAGATGACGGCCTCGCCGCAAGTTAAGAATCGGTTCGGCGAGGCGAAAGTCTCCTATTTCAATATTTCGACAGAACCGGCCGCGGGCGGCTGGGCATTGCATGTTGAGGGTTCGGAACGGAAAACGCATTCCCGGCGGACCATTCCGCAATCCGCAATCCGCATTCGGCATTCCGCATTCCCGAATCCCGCGTCTCACCCAAGACACGGGTCGTTGCAGTTGAAGTACGTTACGGCGCAGGCGATGAAGCATTGGTCCGCGGTGCGTTCGTCGGGGGAACCGTTGAGGCACGCCGTTTCACAGGCGCCGGAGGTTTCCCCGCACGCCAGCAGGCACACGCCCGGATACCACGAGCCGCACGTCGCCCCTTCTTCGCCGCAGCCGTCGTTGCACGTGCCGAGATTATCGTTGCAGGTTGACTCGCAGGTCAGGTCGCCGGCGCAGTTGTCGTCGCAAGTGGTGAACGTGGCGTCGCAGGCGCCGATGCACGCAATCGAGTTCTTCAAGCAATTGTCGCCGCACTGCGTGGCGCAGGTCTCCGCGGCCTGCACCGCGGCCGTCGCGCACGTCAACGACGTCTGCGTACAACCCGTTTTGCAGCTCTCGTACGGATTGCCGCAGGCCGCGTAGCAAGCGCCTTCGGTTTTCGCGCACACCTCGAACGCGTCGTTCATGGTTTTGAGGCACGCGAGTTGGCAGTTCGTCCCGCCGCCGTTGCTGGCGTTGCTGCCGCCCCCCGGAAAACAGCCGTCCTGCATGGCGAGCAACGCCGCCGACATCGACAGCAAAAGGGTCGCGCTCAACAGAAAACCATCGCGGCGCAGGGTTGCGATCAGCCGCGTCATCTCCGCCTCCCATCGTGCGTTATCGCCGAAGCCGGCTCAAACCTTTTGTTAATCGTAATAATCGGCTCGCGGCCGGGGAAGTCCGGTTCCTATTTTTCCCGCCGAGACGTTCCTCGACATCGCCCGGGGCAGACGCCGGGCGCCGAGGTTTACCGCCGGCATTTCAGCGAACGTCGTCGCGTTCCCGTTCTCGTTCCCGCTGCCGCCGCCGTTGACGTTCGAGGCGTTCCTCGCGCGCGGCGATGCGGGCGTTGTCGGCCGCGACGATGTCCGCCGCCACGTCGGCGAGGTTGCGCTTGCGCGTCGCGTGCATGGGTCGGCCGTCGTCAAATCTGGGCTCCACGCCGCCGAACTGCATTTCGAGCGGCAACCCGTAATACGCCTCCAGCGAGCCCAGGTACCGCGCGCGTTGGAGGCGTTGCAATTCGTGAAGGGCCTTGTAGAGGCTGCGCTCGAGCGCGGCTTCATAGCGGGAGAGCCGGCCGAAGGCGTCGCCGTTCTTGGCGTTGTTGCGGAAGGCCAGGCCCAGCGTCGCGGCCAGAAAGTTCGCCTTGTCGCGCGTCTCCCGGGCGGCCTCGACGGACTCGCGCAGTTCCGGGTCGATCGCGGCGGTCGTCTCGCGCACGGCGGGAAGTCCAGGCGCCGCTTCGCCCGGGTCCTCCGACTTCGCGGCGTGGCCGGCCTCTGCCGCGGCGCGATCTGCCAGAATATCCGCGTGTTCCACGGCGAAAAGCCCGGTTTCCACGTTCATCGCCCGGCGAAGCCGCCAGGCGCAGGAAATGATCCGGCCCACGAGAATCCACTCCAGATCCCCGACGGCCCGCAAGAGCCAGCAGAGGCGCGTCTCGAAGGCGGCATACTCGGTCTCGTCCTCGGTCGGCAGGATGGCTTGAACTGCCAGGAGACCGTGCCGTACGGCGTTGCAACTGACGGCCGCCTTGCCCGCGGCCGTAGTCGGCCCCGTGCTTTTCAGGGCGTTTTCGCGGTTGGCGGCGACTTGTTTCTCGGTGGTCATGTTTCCACTCTCTTTCCGCGCACGCCGGCGTGCGACGTGGGCTGTTGGCGCGCAGCGCAAATCTGCCGCGCGAGCGATCGGCGTTTATTGGACAGGAATGCCTGTTTATCGCGTTGCAGGGGGGTTAAATGGCGAAGCCGGGCGGCGCCCCGCTCGGCTCTCAACACTCAAATCAGTTTAGCCAATTATAGGCCGTACGTTGCCAAATTGTCAAGAGATTTTTTGGGGGAGGAGGCAGAAAACAGAAGGCGGACGGCAGGGGCGCCGCCGCGCAAGCGAAAGCGGAATTGTTGAGTGGCGAATGGCGAATGGCGAAATTCAGGCGCCGCCGCGTTTATCCGCGGCCGCGGGGCGGTTCAGCGGGTCGGCGAGAAGCGCCAGACCGAACTGGTCTCGCCGTCGGAGGCGAACAGATCGCCGCTGTCGTCGAACGTTAGGCCCAGCGCATAGTCGAACTGGTCGGCGAAGACCGACGTTTTCCCGGGCGCGTACGGCGGCGAGGCGTGCAGCACGCGCCGGTCGCAGGCGACGTAGATTTCGCCGCGCGGGTCGACGGCGAAGCTGTTGATCGCCGGGCACATCGCCGCTTTTTCCGGGCCGAGCGCGTCCGCGCCGTTGAAGACGATCTGCGACCGCCAGGCGCCGGCCTCGCGCGTCAATTTGAGAATGGCGTCGCTCCACGGCAGGCCGGCGAAGCTGCGTGTCTGCGCCAGGCTCACGCCGACGAAGATGTCGCCGCCGGAGGTCGTCGCCAGGCCCAGTGGAAAGAGCAGCGACGGAAGCTGCGCCCGGTCCGCCCAGACCGCCGCGGCGCCGTTCTTGTCCACGCGCAGCAGTTGGTCGTCGGGCCGCAGATTGGTGACCGCGAGCGCGCCGTCCGGCAGCAGCGCGACCGAGCCGGGCCACAGCGCCGGCAGCGTTTGGCGGTCGAGCAGCACGCGCGGCGCGCCGCTGGCGGGATCGACCGCCACGACGCCGAACTTGTTTTCGAAACCAGGCGCGTTGATCGCGAAGAGAATTGCGCCGGTCGATCGGTCGACCGCCATTTGCGAACCCACGTGACTGTAGTTGACGATCTCGGAAATCGTCGCCGGCGGCCGTCCCGGCCCCGGCGCGCGCAGCAGCCGGCCGGTTTCGCCGTCGCTGATCACGAGCGCCGGCGGGCGATTCGGCGCGCCGGGATCCCAACTCAGAATCTGCGGCACGGCGACCCCGTTGCCGGCAATCAGCCGGTAATCGGCATGCGGTTCGAGCCGCTGCAACGGCAGGCGATAGAGGTCGCCCGACCGGCGGCAGACGCCGAAGAGCGCCTCTTGCTGCTGCCGCCGCGCGCCGGCGGCGGCGAAAAAGATGCCCTGAAAACCCGGGCCGATGGTGTCGTAGATCGCGATCGCCTCTTGTTTCCCGGCCTCGCCGGAAACGACCTTGTATAATCGGCCGTTGTCGGCCCAGTCGCCCGTCGCGACGAAGAGTTCGCCGTTGGCGCCCGCCGCCAGGCCGCCGTACGAGATTTCGGCGGGGAAATTCGCCAGCAGCGGCTGCGGCCGGCGCGCCGTCAGATCCATCTCGTAAAGGCCGCGCGCCAGCCCCACGCACACCCGCCGGCTGCGCGGGCGCCAGGCCAGCGCCTTGACCGCTTCGTCGAAGCCGGTCAGGCGCGCGAGGCTTTTCGCCGCCGGGTCGAATTGGTAAAGATCCGCCCGCGCGCCGCCGTCGGGCCGCGGCCGATTGACGGCGAGCAGCACGCGGCCGTCGGGCCCGAGCGCCGCGACGCTTTCGTCGGTGGTGAACAACTCGTCGAAGTGCAACGTGGCGACATCGTACAGCCCGCTTTTGTTGCGCGTCAGCTTGCTCAGGTCGCCCTTGGTGAAATTGTAACCCCAGAGCGCATCGTGATCGTCGACGACCAGCGAATAAACGCGGAGCTTCTTTTCCGGCTCCGGCCCGTCCGGATTGCCGACGATGTTGCGGGCCCGCCATTTGTTTTCGTGAAACTCGACGCGGCGCACCGTGTCCCACGCGGCGGCGACGAAGATTTCGCCCTGTGAATTGACGGCGACGGACGCGGCGGCAGTTAACTCATTGGGCGGCAGCCACGGCGTGACGAGCCACCGCGGATCGCGGGCGACCGGCCGGAAATTGCGGTTGGTTGACCAGGCGCCGGCGGCGGGCGCCGGATCGTGCCGCGCGCGCCGCGCGCAGACGACCGCAAGCGCGACCGCAAGCGCGGCCACCGCGAAAATACTGCATACCCGGCGCCTGGCGGTCATGGTTTCCGCTTGATCATCAATAAGGGCGCGAAAATTGTATCGGCCGCGCCGCGGGTTGGCAATCGGCGGCGGAAATGGGATTCCTGGGAAATCTGGGAGTTCTGGGAATTATGGGAATCACGAGACGCCCGAAGTCGCATAGCGCCCAGGATTCCCAGACTTCCCAGAATTCCCATCGCCCGCCGCGCCGTTTTTTCAAGCAGGCGGGCATGGTACCATGCCGTCATGATTTCCCGACCGGCGCATCGATGAGCGGCGTGGCCAGCGAGCCCAGTCGCGAACCCGCCTGGGCGGCGGCGCTTTTCGCTGCGGCCGTGCTGCTCGCCGCAGCGCTGCACCTGATTTTTTTCCACGCTCCGCCGTATGTCGACGAAGGCGATTTCGCCAACACCGGCCGCATTTTGCTGCGCGGCGGCGCGATGTACCGCGACGCCTTCAACGAAAAAGGTCCCGGCATTTATTGGCTGACGGCGGGCCTGTTCGCCGCATTCGGCGACCGCTTCGGCGTCGTGCGCGGCGCGGCGTTCGCGGCCAATCTGGCGACGCTCGGCGCGCTGTGGGCGGCGGGCGTCCGCCTGCGGCGCCGGCGCGCCGCCGCGCTCGCCGCTTTGCTGTTCGCCGCCGCCCTGATTTTTCTGCAAGGGACGTTCTGGCGGCCGGAATCGCTGCTGACGCCGCTGTTGCTGGCCGTGTTCGCGCTGCTGGCGGGCGAGACCGACGCGCGACGCGCGGCGGCGGCCGGCGTCGCCGTGTTCGCCGCGACGCTGATCAAGCAGACCGCGTGGGCGCCGGCGGCGGCGATTGCGGCGCTGCTCGCGCTCGACGCGGCGCGCCGCCGCGGGCCGGCGATCTGGGCTTTCGCGGGCGGCCTGTGTCTGCCGTGGGCGGCCGTGCTGGCAGCGGAAGCGGCGCGGGGCGGGTTGGGGATATTTCTCGCCGGCTACCTCTTTCCGGTCACGGGCTTCGTCGCCGGCAGTTACGCGCACCTGCCGCGGCCCGAGCAGTTTTTCCAACAACTGCCGATCTGGTGGACGATCGCCGCGGCGTGGCTGATCGCCTGGCGCTCGTCGCTCGATCAACACGACAAACGCCTGTGGACTGCCGTGCTCGCGGGCCTCGTGCTCATGACCCTGCCGGCGTTTTTCACCTATCATTTTCTGCCGGCGCTGGCGTTGGCCGCGTTTGGGCTGGCGCTGCCGGCGACGGAACCCGCCGCGCCGCGGCTGCGCCGGCTGGCGGCCGTCGCCGCGGCCGGTCTGGTCGCGACCATCTTCATCGCCGCGCGGTTCGACCCGCTGCTGGACGTGCGCGAGCATCTGCGGCCCGCGGGCAATCGCGCGATGTTCGAGGCGGCGGCGGCGGCCCGCGCCGTGTCCGCGCCCGGCGAGCCGATTTTCGTGTTGCCGCACAATTCGCTTTACTACTATCTGGCCGACCGTCGCGCGCCGGGGCGTTACGGGTTCGTGCTGCCGTGGGTGACGCCGCCCGCCGCGGTGCGCGAGGTCGTCGCGGCGATGCAGGCGCAGCCGCCGAAAGCCATCCTCTATAATTACTTCGAATTTTGCATGACCAACGGCATTCGGCCGAAGGAATATCTGGCGCCGTTGCTGGCATGGATCGCCGACCGCTACCGCGTCGAGCGGCTGTTCGCGAATCGCGTCGTGCTGCTGGTTCCGGCCGATCCGCAGTCGCCGACCGCGGAAAACGACCGCCGGGCCGTGCGCGCGTTGCTGTTCTCCGATCTCGACTGCCGCGGCGTCGACGCCGGCCGGATCGCGCAGTTGCTGAAATGACGCTACGAAAGAAAACGAGTTTAATCTCTCTTAGCCCAACTTCGCCAGTTCAGGGGTCGTGATTCTGTAAATTCGCATACTTAG
>CAZHPN010000120.1:0-19414 GCA_964534375.1 uncultured bacterium
AACCTGCGGGTAGTGGGCTTTGCACTACCCGCACACTACCCGCACACTACCCGCAGAATCGGAGAGAGGTGATTTTCTTGCGCGTCTCCTCCTCAGATTTTGGCGTCTGGGCCTGGCGCCTGCGCCGGTGGCCCCTACTTCACGTGCACCGTCGTCTTCCGCGGCCAGCCTTTGGGAAGCGGGCGCAGCCGGCGATTCATTGCGGTCTCCGACTTGGCTACGAAACCGTCGCTGCCCGGCGGCCGGCCTGGGAAATTCCCGGTCGTCAAGCAGGGTGGTCGCGATGATAAGTTGTTCGGTGCGAAAGCCGGGGATCGCGACGGCGACGCGGATTTCGCGCACGGTCAACGTCTCGGGCATCGCTTTCCAGGTCAGCGAGAGCCGCCCGCGCGCTTGGCAATAGGCGGAGTCGTTGGTCGAGGCGGTGCGGCCGCAGGCCAGCCACAGCCAGGCCAGGGCTTGGCGCACGATCTCCCGGCAGGCGCAAGGAGGAAGGAAAAACGGTCACCCGGAACCTGACGGCCGAGCAAGCCCCAGTCTACCAACGCGCAATCGACAACCACCGCAAGTTGACGCAGACCATCGCCGAACTGCGTACCCTATCGCTGGCCCTTCTGGAGCAAACCACCACCGGTGTAGTCAAACGAAGTCGTTAATATTGCAGGGCTTCCGCCTTAACGTAGTGCCATTCGTGACTGTCCCTAGTTTTCTTCTGTCTTCTGACTTCTTCTCGTTGACTTCGCCTGCACCTTGGGGAAGATGGGCGAGGCAGAACCCCCGTGGAGCCGGCAGCCGATGTTCGAACACGCCTGGTATTCGTCGCGCCGCGCGGGCGCGATCTTCGCCGCGCTGAGCGCCGGCTGTCTGGCGCTGGCGGCGGTCTGGGCGAACTGGCCGCAGTGGTTCCTCGCGAAGTTGTTCATTCCGTACCCCGACGAAATGCCGCGGGTGTACTTTGCCCGCGCGGTGTTTGCCTTTCCGCACTTGCTGTTGATCCTGGCCGCCGCGGCGGCGCTGCTCGCGACGGCGTTTTTCCTGGCCGAGCGTCCGGTCGGGGCGCGGCTGCCGCCGCTGCCGGCGCTGTCGCCGCTCGCCGAGGGGCTGGCGCTGGGCGGCCTGATCGCGATCGGCGCGTTCCTGTCGCTGCGGCTGTGGGTCTACTGGCAGCGTCCGGCGTACGATTACTTCCTCGACGCCGGCGGCGCGCTGCACAATTACCTGCACACGGGCGGGCCGGCGGCGCGCGCGGCGCTGCTCGGCTTCATGGGCGCGTATCATCACGCGGCCTGCCCGCTGACGCCGATGCTGCTGGCGCTGGGCATGTTCCTGCCGGTCAACCCGGTCGTGCTGCTGCAAACGTACAACCTCGCGGCGACGGTCGGGGCGGCGCTGGCGCTGCGGGCGATCGTGCGGCGGCTGGCGCCCGAGGCGCCGGCGTGGCCGATTTGCGCGCTCTACCTCACCAACGCCGCGGTCGCGCGGAACAGTTTCTTCACGCACATCGAAGGCCTCAACGCCTTGCTCGGGCTTCTGGCGTTTAGGGCGTGGCTGCGGTGGCGCGACGAGCCGACGCGGGCGCGACTGGCCGCGCTGGCGGCGTTGCTGACGGCGGCGGTTTTTCAGAAGGTCTCGCTGCTGCCGTTGCTGGCGATTCCGACGGCGACTGGCTTGTACGAAGCGTGGCGCGAAAAGCGGCGGCCGGCGCGGGCGCTTTGGGCCGTGGCGTTCTGGACCGGGGCCGCGCCGCTGCTGAATTGGGCCGCGTACGGCCTGGGTTTCGGATTGTTCCACAATCTTGCTCATCACATTGTGCTGATGGGCACGGGCTGGAACCGCTTCGATTTCGCGCCGTTGCCTTTTTTCTACTCGACGGCGTTTCTGCTGGGTCCGTACGCGGTCGCCGTCGCCGCGAACGGCCGCTTGCGGGCGCCGGTCAATTTCGGCTTTTTGCTGTTCATCGGGCTCTTCTTCGCGGCCATTTTCGCGGTTCGCGGTCCGTTTTGGGGCCGCTACTATTCGAATGTCGTCGGGCCCTGCCTCGCGCTCGCCGCGCCCGGCCTGGCTCGGGCAGGGGGGAATCCGCGCGTCCGCGCGCCGTTATACGCATTTTATGTGGGAACCGTCGCCGTGCAGTGGGGGATCATCTATCTCTATTTGATCCGGTGACGCGGCGGGCAACGGCGTCTGGGCAGGAAGTTTCGCCGCCTATTCCAAGAGCTTGCGCACATAATCGTCGCCCTCGTTGGCGATGATCTGCTTGACGGTTGCCCGGCGACAGCGGCTGGATGATGAAACTCACGACGTGAAGCGGATTCAACGACGTCCGCGGGGGCGCTGTCAAGGCGAGCGCGCGGGCGCGGGTGCATCTTGGCTTGCCGCCGACGGAAACCGCGCGTCCTAGCGCGGCGACGTCCTGCGGGCGTGCGCCAGCACTTTGCCGAACAGGGCTTTCGAAGCGGCGGAAATGGACCGTTCGAGCCCCTTCAGGTCGATGCCTTCCGCCGCTTGCGATCCCAGAAAAGCGCCGCTTTGGCTGTGATGCACTTTCAGATTGGCGCGCAGTTCCCCCGCGAATTTGAGGATGTCGCCGGTGACCAGGTAATCGGCGCCGATTTTTCGTCCGATTTCGACTTCGCACGAGGAGTCGGCGCATGTCTTCAAATCGGTGTGCGGCGGCAACAACTCTTGCAGGCTCTCGCGCGTGATGACCAGGAAACCGGCGGCGGCCAATTCGGCGCTGGCGGCGTCGCGAACCTTATCGGTCAGGTAGGAGGCTTCGTCATCGCTGATGCCCGCGCGGTCAACCAATTCCAAGACGGCGATCCGTTTGGAGAAACGCGGCGGCGCCGCGGCGGGAACGGTCGATTCGGCAGCCGGCGCCGGTTGCGCTCCGGCCGCCGGGGTTTTGGCCATGGCGGCGACGCAGAGTTGGCTGAGGCAGTTTTCGCCGGGCCGGCAGTCGCGGTCGGACAGGCAATTGGGATATGGGTCGCGGACTGGCGACGGAGCAACGTGCGGCAGGCACGCCCCGCACACGATCCCGCAGCAAACGGCGGCCAGCAAGACGGCGAACCCCGCGCAGCGGCCGGACGGGCGACATCGACCGATCATCATCGGCACTTCGAACAACGACGGTTCAGGGCTTTGCCGCCAATTGTTGGATCAAGTTGTCGATGATGAGATAGATCTGCTGTTCCTGCAGATCTTGATTTTGCAGATACATGTAATAATCGTAGTTCTCCTTGGCGCGGTTGTTTTCCCAACTCACATACGCCGCCGGCCAGAAGGCTTTTAGATCCGCTTTCCAGGCTTCCGGAATGATGTCGGTGGTTTTGACGGTCTTGGTTCCCGACCAAATCACGTTGCCGTCGATGTCCAGCAACCGCAATTCGACGGTGGCCTCCCAGTAGACAAGGTCGAAACTGGAAGCCGTGCGATCTTCCGCCAGCACTTTGCGGGCCCACAGCACGGGCACTTCTTTGAAGATTTGTTCGTCGCCGGCCCGCAAGTAGGTGTGAAATTTCTTGTCGATGTGGAGGCGGCGCACCTCGAAGATGCCGTCGGCGCCGGATTCTTTGCCGAGGAGCAACGCTTTTTCCGTGCGGTCCCAGACTTCCCGACCGCTATTGTTCGTGTTCTTCAATTCCAGTTCGATTCGCGACACGATGCCGCCCGAGATCAATTGAAAGTTCTGCTTCATGAGCTTTTGCTCGATGTACGAGACGAACGACCGCAGGGTATCCGTCGTCAAGGCATCGGAGCAACGCGTCGGGCAACTGGCCTCGGTCATGCTGAGGAAAATCAATTTCTTCGGCCAGTGGTCGACATAAGGCGCCTTCAGAATCAGCGGCTCGTCCGGCGTTGTTTTGGGCACGATGATCGAGACGGTCGCCGCACAACTCGCCATCATCAACGCCGAGATCAAGATCGTTACGATCAGGAGCAACTCTCGCGCTTTCATCGATTCGCCTCCCTTTCGAGGATCTGCGTTTCCGTCGCCGGAACGATCCGGGCGAGCGGGCCTACTGGCAAACGTTGGAGAACGGGCAGCAAACGCCGCTCGTTTTTTCGCAGTCGGTTGCGGGCTTCCAGGCATATTCCCCATTCTGGCTGCCGCAAACCGAACCGGAAACCAGGCAGCAACAGTGAACGGGGCCGTTTTCCGGTTGAAATCTCGCGGATCGTGCGGCGCCGAAGCAACTGATTACGCCGACCAGACAAAACAGCGCCACGAATCCCAGGACCAGACACCGAACGCCGAGTGTTTTCATGAATTTTTCCCTTTTTTTGTGGGCGATTCATTTCACCACCAATCGCGTTGTCTTGTCAAGCTCAGAGTTGTGGCCGTGGAAAGAAAAAGTGCGTCTCGATCTTGTTCGAATGTTACCGAGTAAGATCAATATGTTGCAAGCAGTGTGCAACGGCTCCAAAGGTTGCCGATCTTCGTGCGTTGGAGAAAATATCCGCTCAAAAACTCCAATTCAACGCGGCCGCGCAATCCGGCTTCCGATCGCGGCCCGGCGCGGCATCGACGAGTAGATGATCCTGCAACCACGCGCCGACGGGTTCCTTGATCGGCCAGACCGGGTACGCATTCCGGCGCCCATCCCGCGCCATTCGACAGGCGCGACCCCAATCGGTAACATTCGCGCATTCGGGGAGCAGCGAAAACCATGCGCAAGACGGTCGCGGGTCTGCTGGCCTTACTGGCGCTGATGGGCGGCGCGGCGTGCGCCGGGCCGCGCGGGCCGGCCCGGCCGGCGCTGGCGGCCGGCGACGACGATGACGACGATGCCGCCAACCTCGCGTGCGACGCGGCGGCCGGCGACTGGGCCGCGCACGTCATGGCCCCGGCGGGCGATGAAGTCTACCCCGTGGGCGCCGTCTGGTACGATGCGGCCGGCGCCGGGCAGGAACTCGACGCCGCGGCCTTGCGCCCGGGCGGCGCCGCGGTGAAGCTCGAGGCCGGCACGCTGGTCTTGGATTTCGGCCAGATCGTCGGCGGCTATATCGAACTGGGCGCCGCCAGCGCCGAGGCGTTCTCCTTCACGCTGCGCTTCGCGGAATCGTACGACTTCCTTTTCGACACGCAGTTGACCCCGTTCGAAATCCTGACCCAATTCACCACGCCCTTTGTCTGGCTGCCGGCGTATCACCGCTTGCAACTCGACGGCGCGCAGGAACTTCGCGACCCGCAGGCCGTCGGCGCGTTTCGCTACGTGCGGCTGGACGTCGCCGGCGGCACGGCGGAACTGGATTGGCTGCGCGCACATTTCACCGCGTTCCGGTCGACGCCCGAGCGGCTGGCCGGGTATTTTCTGTGCGACGACGAATTGCTGAATCGCATTTGGTACGCGGGGCTTTACACGCTGGACCTGACGACGATCGCCTCCGATCAAGGCGGCGCGGGCGAGCGCCTGACCATCGGCGACGGCGCGTTCTCGATTGTCGACGGCGGCAAACGCGATCGCCTGATCTGGTCGGGCGATTTGTCGATAGCGAATGCTGTAGATTTCGTCGCCCGGGCGGACCACACGGCGGCGCTCGCCTCGCTGGATTACCTCGGCGACCGCCAGCGCGCCGACGGGGCCTTGCCCGCGTGCAGCACGGCGGGGCTGCTGGGCCTCAGCGCGTTCACGTTCCTCGAATACGAATTCTTTTGGGCGCTGACGGCCTGGGATCAATACGTCTGGACCGGCGACGCGACCGCCCTCGCCCGGCGCTATGCCGTGACCGAAAAATTGCTGGCGTACGCCGGGAAGCAAGTCAGCGGCGGCCTCTTGTCGCTCGGCGCCGACGACGCCGGCAGTTGGTGCTGGACGCTCGATCGCCAGGGCCAGAACGCTTTTCACAATATCTTATATCAATTCTCGCTGCAGCGGGCCGCCGCGATGGCCGCCGCGCTGGGAAAAGCGGCAGACGCGAACAACTGGCAAGCCGCAGCGGATCGACTCGCGACGGCGATCGACGCGGCGTTGTGGGACGACGCGCGCGGCGTTTACGTAGAAAGCGCGGCCGACCGCGTTCACGTGCCGCTGGACGCCAACGCGATGGCCATTCTGGCGGGCGTGGCCGGCGATCGCGCGGGGCGCATCTTCGCGTATATCGACGCCCATCTCGGCGGTTCGTTCGGCTACGTCAACGTCGATCCGGCATACGAACATACGGAAGACGACCTGGATTTTCACAATCGCCGGTCGATCGGTTTCGTCAACGCGTTCGCCGCACAGGCCCTGCTCGAAACCGGCCGCGTCGACGAGGCGCTGGCGCTGCTGCGCGCCTGTTTCGGGCACATGGCGCAAACCGATCCGGCGTCGACGATGTGGGAGTTCATCGGGGGCGACGGCAAGCCGGAGATGGCATACGTGAGCCTGGCGCATGCCTGGTCGGCCGGCGCGACGGCGCTGCTGACCACGTACGTGCTCGGGATCAAACCGCTGACGCCGGGTTTCGGCCGCTACGAAATCCAACCGCAACTCGGCGGCTTGCAAACCGTCGAAGGCCGCGTGGGAACGCCGCAAGGGGCGATTTTCGTCAAGCTGCAAGTAGTGGAAGAGGGCCTGTTGGCCTATGTGGAGGGCCCCGCGTCCGCCGTCGGCGAATTCGTCGTGCCGGCCGAATATGCGTCGTGGCGCGCGTTGTCCGGCGACGCGACGGCCATCGCCGCGGGCCGCGTGGCGGTCCGCGGCGTCGCGTGCCTGCTGGCGACGAAATGAGCGGCGTTAATCGCGCACGCACCGCACGCTGTAGCTGAAGGTGACGCTGGCGTTGTCGACCGAGCCGGCGTTGAAATAGATGCTCCAAGCCCAGTCCTCGCCGAGGGAGTTCGTGACCGCCGAGGACGACCAATAATAAGGAGAATTGTCGTTGCCCGAGAGTTCCGCCGGCCAGTAGAAACCGCCCGACCCCGGACCGCCGCCGGAGCAGTCGGCGCACGAATTGCTCCAACAACTGGTATAATCCAGGCAACCGTCCGTGACGCCGCAAGCGCCGCCCGTTTCCGTGTCCGCGCATCCGCGGACAAGGCTGCGAAGCTCGTCGATGTTCGGCAACCGCCAGCCGCTGTAACCGCCCCACGTCAGGCCCGCGCAGTAATTCGGCGCATCCGCCCAAGGAGTGGGGCTCGACCAGCCCTCCGGAGTCAGGAGTCAGGAGTCAGGAGTCAGAAGCCAGCCCGCCGCGCCGAGACGATGCGCCGGCGGGGAGACCGAACCAAGACGCCAAGAACGAGAAGTCAGAAGGCCAAGCCCCGGACGGGCACAGGTCAATAACGCGACGCTCGGCCGGCGATCGGCGCCGGCCGCCCGTGGCGCCCGCGGTTTTCAGATTCCGGAATCGGGGCTTACAAGTCGCCGAGCGCCGGGTCGATGGACACCAGATGCCCCTCGACCAGAGTCAATTTGACCTTGTCTTTCTGGAAAACGAAGGCCTTGACGACGGTCGCCGCAGTTCCTTTGAAATCCTTCCACGTTTTGCGAACGCTCTTCAACTGGCCCGCATCGAGTACGATCTCCATGGCGGCCAACTTGCCGTTCACCATTTGCAGTTGTGTTTTGTTCAAGACGATCGTGATGTGCTTCTCCATCGCCGCCAGGGCCGACCCTGGGCCGGCGAACGAAAGGCGTGGGCTCACGGCCACGACCGCCAGCAACAAACCCACCGCGCTCCATAAGAAAGCTCTTCTCATCGCTCAACTCCTCGACGGCCCGCCGCCGCCTGCGCAACAACCGGACTTTCAACGCCACGGTGAACATAACCTCGAAAAGCACGCCGGACAATCGAGAGTCGCGCGCCGGCCGCGCGAGACAGCAACGGTGAAGGCAGCCTTTATTTCGAGCCTTTCCCGTCGTCCGGCTGAAAGATAAAGGTGTATTTTATGCGATTCGATCCCTGTTCCGGTTTCGGGAAGTCCCACGATTTGATTTTGTCGCAAATGCACGCGGTGAACTCGGTTCCCTGGGGAATCGTCGGGGTTGCCGTCGGCAGGCATTCGGACGCCTTGCCGTCTTTGCCGATGAGAAAATTCACGACTACCTTCACGGTCGCCGTCGGATTCTTGCTGAGGACCAGCTCCTCGTAACACACCCGCACTTGCGAAAGACGGCTTTGAATCACCTCGCGGACGGCGACTTCACCCTTCGACGACGGGTCCTGATCCTTTTCCGCGGCCGACAAGACGACGCTTTGCAGCAGCAGCGCCGCCGTCAGCAGCGCGGCCAATATCATGATGAACGAAGTTTTTCCCAAGTTCATTGTTTTCTGCCTCGTTTTTTTGTTGACGTTGTAGAAACTGTGCATAAGTTCGCGATTGCTGTCAACCTCGGTGCGCCGTTCGCCGCGGCTTTTCGCAGCGGCGGGTCGCCGGCGCTTGCGGCTCGTCGGGTTCGCGGTCAAGCAAACGCCGCTGTCGCGACGGGGATGGCGGAATGTCGAACGTCGAATCGAGACTTTCGGGCGCCGCGGCGGCCCGTGGTCGGTTCTCGCCGGCGCGCGGGCAAGGGTTATGGCCGATGCCAGTAAGGGTACTCGCAGTCGAACGACGTCGAGGTCACGGCCGTCAGGCCTAGGGGGCTGGTTAACGAATCGGCCGTGAACACCTGGAACGCATCATTGACGCTTCCGATCAAGACAAAATGGGCCCCGTCCGCCGTCGGCTTGAACGAGTCATACGCGGCCACGTCGATGAGCCCGTGGTTCGGCATGTTCACCGCGGGAATGTCGAAGAGCTTTTCCGGATCCCCGCCCGAAACGGGGACGCGGTTCAGGCTATACCCATCGATTCCCAATTCGTAATACACCCACTGACCCGTGCTGTCGAAAAACGGCGAACTTGGCCCGCCGGACACGGCGGTATAGTTGGTCAGTTTCACGGCGGCGCCGCCGGCGTTCAGGTCGTACGCCATGACGTTGAAGTACACGCCGTCGTTGTCCGAAAGGTACGTCACTTTCGTCCCATCCGGCGAAAGGGCCGCTTGGTTGTCGTTCCGCGGATTCTCGTCGTCGAAGAGGGGATGCGCGTCCGAGCCGTCCAACTGCGCCAACCACAGGCGGTCCAGCGCCTCCAGCGGGCCGATGCTCTTGTCGGATCGGGAGAAGATAATCGTCGAACCGTCGGGGAAGACGGCGGGAAATCTCTCGTAAATCATCGTCCAATCGTCGCTCGTGATGCGGGCGTATGGTCCGCCGGCGACCGGCATTTTGTAAAGCGA
Source organism: uncultured bacterium (assembly GCA_964534375.1). Lineage (GTDB taxonomy): Bacteria > Lernaellota > Lernaellaia > Lernaellales > Lernaellaceae > CAZHPN01. The sequence continues at coordinate 9,210 of CAZHPN010000120.1, forward strand.
ACCTCCCGGCGGATCGTTCCCGGACGGCGTCGGATTTTCGAAGTTGGCCGAGAAAATGAGCGTCTGGCCGTCGGGCGTCGTCACCGGATCGATCGCGGAATGCCCGCTCACCGCGACGAGCGTCGCGGGCGGGCTCATCGGCGCGCTCACCGACACGATGTTCTTTTGCAGGGCGTCGCTCGTGTCCTGCGCGCAGACGACAAAGCCAAAGGCTTCGTCGTCATCGTCGGCCGGCGACGCGTCGTCGTCCGCCGAAGCGGCCGAAATGCTGCTCGCCTTGCCGCAGGCGAATGCACAAGCGAGCAACGCCAGCGCCAACAGCATAAACAAAATCCAACTCATACGTTTCATGGAAACACCCCGTCGCGGTCGCGACAAATGATGCAGTTGCCAAGCGTTTTCGGATGATTGCCTCTCACGGTGCACATTATTTTTACCAAGACGCCGGCGCCGGGTCAAGCAATCGGCTCGACCGGCGCGCCGCCGCCTAGAAACCGCGTTCGCGCAAAAGCGCGGCGATCTCACCGTAGAATTCGATGTGGTCGAAATTCGCCCAACCGGCGGGCTGCGCCACAGAAGTGGCTGGCGCCATTGGCCGGCGGGCATTACTGGCCGGCAGAAGTGGCTGGCGCCACTGGCCGGGCGCCATTGGCCGGGCCGGCGGCGCCGTTGGCCTGCACCGTAAGCCGGCTCTTGGTTGCGGCCGAAGGGCCGCGCCAAGGTCTCTGTGCTGCCGCTCCGTGGACTCAATGTTTCGAGTTCGCCAGCCGCCCGCACGGTTTCATTTCGGCGCCACGGTGATTTGCGTCCAGGCCGCGTGGCGGTCGCCCGTCACGGACAGAACGTCATGCGCCTGATCGTACGTATAGCTCCATGCGCCGTCGGGGTCCGTCGAAGTCACGACGAAGCCGTTGGGAAACCAGCGTTTCGAGGAAATGAAAATCTCGGTCGGCGCCGCGACGCGCGGGTCGGGCAGAAATTCGATCTCCAACGTCGCGGGGTCGCGGGCAAGGCGGATCGCCAGCGGCGCCCCGGCGATAGCGCGCGGATACGGCTGCGCGAGTTCGTCGATGTACGTTTTGTAGCTCGGCTTCTGGTCTTCCGCGGCCAGGTGCTGGCTCACATATCCCCATTCCCAGTAGGCCCAGCCCGAAAGCGAGCGGTTGAACATTTGCAGCGATTGCCACAAATACGCGTTTTGGCCGGCAATGTCGGGATTCATGCCGAACTCGCCGCACATCAACGGCGCCTGCTGCACGGCGGCGCGGTCGAGCGCCCGGCCTTCCCACGTGTAGATGAAAGCCGGATCGCCGTTCCACGGCAGGTTCGAGCTGACGAGAAAGTCGTACATGTGCGGGAAATAAACCGCCTTGTCTTCCTTCATCGGCCCGACGTGCGACGGCAAAAACGAACCGTTGACGATCCAGGACACGCCCTCGTAGAAGATCCAGTTGCGCTGATCGACCTCGCGAATCGCGTCGATCCACTTTTGGTAGGTCGAGGTCAGCACGGTCGCCTCCCATTCCTGCACGCGCAATAACTCCCAGCCTTGAAACGGCTCGTTCAGCAGATCGTAGCCGATCACCGCCGGATGGTTGCCGAAGCGCCGCGCGTATTCCTGGAGCATCGCGATGTACCGCTGTTGCAGGTCGGCGTCGTCCCAAAAGCTCTGCCAGGATTGCAGCACGGCGGGCTCGATGTTGCCGAGAAACCCCAGGAACCCCAAATTGAGCGAAGTGTAATGGTACGGCGCCATGCGGACCGCCCACTGCGGCGCGCCGCGGCCGCCGGTCGCCGGCGAGTACGTATCCTGGTGGTTGTCGAGCACGACGCGAATGCCGAGATTCTGGCAGATGTCGAGCAACTCTTGCGCGCGGTCGAAATACGCCTCGTCGTATTGGCCCTCGGTCGGTTCGAGACTGCCCCAAAAGCGCTGCAGCCGCACGAAATTGAAGCCAAGTTCGGCCATCGACTCGAAATCCGCCTGCGACACGGCGCCCCACGCCGGCGTCCATGACCACTCGCCGGTGTCGTCGGTGACGTTGCAGCCGTGCAGGAACAGGGCGCGGCCGTACTCGTCGGCGATATACCACTGGCCGGCGGATTCGATTTTCGCCGGCACGGGGCTCTGATCGTCGTCCGCCGAATCGTCGTCGGGGCTTTGATCGTCGTCCGCCTTTGGCGCGCCGGCGCTCGAAGTGCTGCTCGCGCCGCAGGCGACGGCGCCGGCGAACGCGGCCGCGACCGCCAGAAGCAAGAGGAATTGCGTGCCGCGTTTCATTACGACGCCTCCGTTGACCATGCCTGTGCCGAACTCGAAGAGTCCTGAAAAGCCGCTTCTTCAGTCCATTGATACGCGTCGCGTTTTGCCTCGTCAAGCAACGCGATCGAGCGGGGCGGCGTGGAAGACAGAAGGCAGAAGTCAGAAGGCGGAGGTCGGAGGACAAGAGAGCCTCTTACATAAATACACGCTCGACGCCCGACTCTTGCGCCGACCTCTGGAAGTTTCGGTTCCCGACGTGCAAAAAGCAATTTTTGCAAGAGGCTCAGAAGTCGGAAATGGAGCCCAAGCCAGGCGCTGGTCAATATCCTGGGAATTCGATTTCTGGGAATCGCTAATTGGGGTAATGCAATATCAGGCCCGAGGGCGTGAACCATCCGGGGCCGACCGCGTACACGTCCGCGGGGGAACTGCCCCAAATGGCGGACAGATATTCCGTCCCGCTGGGCAGCGTCACCGGCAACCAGGCGCCGGTGTCATAGCGCAACATGATGCCGACGCCCAAGTTTGCGGATTGGTCGCCGCCCACGGCGTAGATGTTCGTGTCGGAGGTCCCCCAGACGCCGTACAACCCGACGCTGTCCGACGTGCCGGGCGGCATCGACGGCCACTGGCCGTCGAGGAACTCGTAGATCAGCGGCGTGATTGGCCCCTCGGCTTGCAGTTCTTCCCAGCCGACGGTGTACACCGTTGTGGACGAGCGCCAAATGCCGACGAGGAACTGGTCGTTCGTGTCCGACGGCCGCTGGAAGATGTTCGTCCACGACGATCCGTTGTATTGCAGCACGCCGGCAATGCCGTTGGTGTTGACGTAGGTCGCGTACACATCGGTGGAATCCTTGCCGTAGACGCCCTCGATCGCCACCAGCCCCGACGGGTCGGTCGTCGACCACGCGGAACCGTTCCAGTGGGCGATGACGCCGACGCCTTGGACGACCGACCCAACCAGGAACACGTCCGAGGACGAAGTTCCCCACACGGCGTACCATACGGTCCCGATCAGTTGTTGCGACTGCGACGTCCACGACTTGCCGTTGTAACGCCAGATCGCGTCAACGGTGCTGACGCCGGAAGCGTTGTACATCCCGCCGACGGCGTACACGTCCGACAGCGAGGCGCCCCAAACGGCGTAAAACATTTCCGCATCGGAGGTCTTCAGCGCCGTCGTCCAGGAGCCGGAACCGTCGCTGTGATAAATGTAGCCGGCGGTCGGTTTGTTGGTGTCGGCGTTGAGCGCGCCGCCGACGGCGTACACGTCGCTCGCGGAACTGCCCCAGACGCCGTTCAGCCCCGCGCCGAGCGTCGCCTGGATCGTCCACGTCCACGACGACGGGCACGACGTGTGGTCGCAATCTGCGTCGCCGTTCCACAGGCCCAGGCTGGCGGTGCATGAGCTTTCCGTGACGTTGGGGCTGCAACCGCCGGTCGGCAGGCAGCAGGCGCCCGTTTCCGAGCCGCAGCTATGGGTGGCGCAATTGCCGGAATGCCATTTGCCCGTGCAGTTCTTCTCGATGACGTTGGTGCATTCGTTGTACGCGTTGCAGCAGGCGCCGGCGGGCGCGCAATCGGCGTCGCGGCAGTTGTCGTCAGCGGTCCAGGCGCCTTTTTGCGCGGCGCAGGCGCTCTGCGTCGCCATCTCGTCGCAACCGCCGTTGGGCAAACAGCAGGCGCCGGTTTCCGTGCCGCAGTTGTAGGTGGTGCAGGCGCCCGAATGCCAGGAGCCGCCGATCGAACCCGTGCAGAAATCCGCCGTTACGCCATAGCAAGCGTTCCAGCGATCGCAGCAGGCCCCGGCAGGCGCGCAGTTGGCGTCGCGGCAGCTATCGTCGGCGGTCCAGACGCCGCCCTCGCCGGTGCAAACACTCTGCGCCACCATCTCGTTGCAACCGCCGTTGGTCTGGCAACAGGCGCCGGTTTCCGTGCCGCAGTTGTAGCTGGAGCAATCGCCGGCGTGCCACGTGCCGACGAAGACATCGGTGCAATCCGCCTGGGTGTCGTTGGTGCAGGCGTTGTAGCGATCGCAGCACGCCCCGGCGACGCCCGAACTCGACGAGCCGTTGGTGATGGTGCCGCCGCCGCAAGCGACGATCGACGCGATCGCCGTCAGCGCCAGGACGATCGACAAAAAACTCCACCGGCGTATCATTGTTGTTCGGCTCCTTCCCGGCTGGTCCGGCGCGACGGTGAAAGTTCTGAAGGGTCTTTTTATCAGTGTGATTGTCCGGCCGCGCCACGCCGATTGTCAAGCACTAATATTTTTCTCAAAAGGCGGACGGGGCTGCCGCCGGTCCGTTACTGCACGCAACGCGCGAAGCTGAAGTACGTATAGTCGTCATTGAGATAGCTGACGTGGCCGTTGGCGAAATAGACGGACCACGCGTCGCCGGCGACGTCGGCGACCGCCGAGGCCGACCAAAAATAGTCGCAGCCATCGGCCAACTGCGCCGGCCCGTAACAACCGTTGTCGGGGCCGTCGCCTGTGCCGCAAGCCGTGCCGATGCAGGAATCGTTCGCACAGGTCGAATCCCGGCAGTTATCCGTCACGCCGCAGCCGCCGCCCGTTTGCGTGCCCGAACAGCCGACGATCAAGGTGCGCAATTCGGAGATCGTCGGCAGGCGCCAACCGCCGCCGGCCAAGCCCTGGCAATGCGCCTGCGCGTCGGTCCAGGTCAAGGCGCCGCCGGTCGGCGTCACCTGCCAGGTCAGGCCCGACGACGGGTCGGTCCAGGAGGCGCCGGGTTCGTTGTCGTCATCGGCCGCCGGGCTGCTCGCGCCGCCGCTCGACCCGCTGCTCGACTTGCCGCCGCACGCGATCATCACAAAGACGCCGAAACATGCCAATGCCAGCAGCGCCAAACAAAGATGTTTTCTCATGTGGACCTCCGCCGCGTGCGCCGATTCCGGGGCGCAACCGAAATTCCCGTGAATGCCAAGGCGTCTTTCATACATACCCGCCGCGCTCTTTGCCGTCAAGCAAACCGCCGGCGGGCCGGGCGCGAATGACGACTTACGAGTTACGCGTTTCCCAATCACGTCCTCAATCGGCGCGCGCCACTCGGCGCTATGGGACTTATGGGACCATGGAAACGGTCGATATTACGGGCAATGATGCGAATAATGGAATGTTGATCACGGGTGGCGCAAGAGGAAAGGCAGAGAGAGTTTAGCGCGGCCTTCAACCGCATTAAAAGGCACGGAACTGCTTTTTTCCGCCGAAGTGTCACGCGGAGACTCGGAGACTGCGGAGAAGACACGTAGCCGCCTCATATCTCTCCGCGACCTCCGCGCCTCCGCGTGAACCCCTATCGTAACTTGCACAAATCTTTGCGCGCAGCGCAAAGAAATTCAGCGACAGTAGTGCAGAGTTCGACCAAAGAAAGCCGGGGCGTTTCGTCATGCCCGCGCGCGAAGGCGGTCGCGGGTGCACGAAACGTCCCACCTCGCTCTCTTTCTTGTCTGTCTCTGGACTGCTAACGGTCTGTTTCTTGTTTCTGCGCAAAGATTTTTTCATGCCGCCGAAGGTTGCGCGATGAACTGGTCGATACGCAGCGTCTGCACCCCCTCACCCCCGGCCCTCTCCCACCGAGGGGAGAGGGGAGGTTTGGTTCCCCTCTCCAGGACGTGGGAGAGGGGGAAGGGGGAAGGGGTAAGGGGCTTCGGTTGCTACCCGAAGGGTCGCGCTAAGGCTCTGTGGCTCCTTTCTCCGGGAACGGATTGACACGCCCCGGCCCCGAACATAGGATACGTCGGATTTTCCGAAAAGCAGGGAGAACAATTCGTGGCGCATAAGGTAAAAATCACCCGGAAGCAGATCAAGCAAGACGACAAATTCCTCGCGGCCATCAAGGGCGTGACGCGCAAGGTGATCGTCACGACGACCGACCGCACGTGGCTCGAAAAAAACCGCACGATTCTGATCGCCTGCGCGGCGGCGCTGCTGCTTGTCGTGGTCGGCGTCGGCGTTTATTTTGGGGTCAATTCGTGGCAGCGACGCGGCGCGGAGAAGCTGATGGCGCAGGCCGACGCGATTTACCGGGCGCCGGTCGTGACCGCGGAAGAACTTCAGAAAAACCGCATGTTGCGCTCGCTGGGCGCCTACACCGAGGCCGGCAAAAAATGGTCCGACGCCGCCGCGGCCTACGATCGCCTGAGCACGGCGTACCCGCGCAGCCAGGCGGGCCTGCTCGCCGCCTACTACGCCGGAAATTGCTATTACGACCTCAAGAAATACGACGACGCGATCGCTCGTTACCAGGACTATCTCGCCAAAGCCGGCGCCAATGCGCCGTTTGCCGCGTTCGCCCGGCAGAGCGTCGGCTACGCCTACGAGGCGGAAGGCAAACTCAAGGAAGCCGAAACGGCGTTTCAGGGCCTGACGGCGGACGCCAGCGAGACGACGGCGTTTTTGAGCCTCTTCGATCTCGCGCGCATCCTGGAAAAAGAGCAGCAATGGGACCGCGCCATCGCCACGCTGAAAAAAGTCGACGAGGCGAAACTCGAACAGGGTCCGCAGATGATGGAATTCAAACGGCAGGCGGACGTGAAGATCGCCGCCCTGGAAGCGCGTCGCGGCAGCGCGTCGTAATGCGGATTGCCGAATTCGGATTGCGGTTCGTTCCGAACGGCGAATGCCGAACACGGGATGCGGAGTGCGGAATGACAAAAGCGCGGTTCGCCGGCTCCGAATCCCGAATCCCGGATTCCGAATCCCGCGGCGTCCTCCTCGCGCTCGCTGAGTTCGCGCTCATGCTTCTGCTCCTGGCCGGCTGCGCCGGCTCGTCGCTGATCGGCCCGCCGCGCGACGGCGAACCCGGCGCCCGGTTGCCGTTGCGCACCGTGTGGGTGCGCCAGCTTCTCCCCAATTGGACGGAAGACCTCTTTCGGCCGATGGAGTATGCGGCGCCGACGGTGGCCGACGGCGTCGTATTTCTCGGCGACAACGAAAACCGGTTTTATGCGTTTCGCGAGACCACCGGCGACATTGTCTGGAAATTCGAAACGTACGGCCCGGTCGAGTGCGCCGCGGTCGTGGTGGGCGACCTCGTGATTTTCGGCGACGGCGACGGTTACGTTTACGGGCTCAATCGCCGCACGGGCCTTGCCAAATGGACGTACCGCGTGCAAGGGCAGGTGCTGGGCCGGCTCGTCTCCGACGGCAAGCTGGTCTTCCTGCGCACCAATCACGAGCGGGTTTACGCGGTGTCCGCCGCCGACGGCAAATGGAAATGGATGCAGTCGCGCGAGCAGCCGCCGGGCTTCACAATCCGCGACGTCAGCGGCCCGACGGTCGATCGCGGCCGCGTCCTGATCGGCTACTCCGACGGCTACTTCATGGCCTACAACACCGCTGACGGCGTCGAGATCTTCAAGACGATGCTGGAAAAGGGCGAGCGTTTCGTCGACGTAGATTCGACGCCGGTGATCGACGGCGACTCGATTTACGTGGCGAGCTACAGCGGGTCGGTCTACAGCCTGTCGCGCGAGACGGCCTCGATGCAGTGGGTGTTCAGCAAGGGCAGCGTGCAGCGCGTCGCGGTGGTCGGCGACCGGCTGTTCCTCAGCGACATCGAGGGTTTCCTGCGCGCGGTCGACAAGCAGACCGGCAAGGAAATCTGGAATTTCGATTTGCGCGAATACGATCTCAAGCGCTCGGTCGCCGAGGGTCCGCGGCGTCGGATCGTCGTGCCGACCAACCCCGTGCCGTACCACGACGTGGTGCTGGTCGCCAGTTCCACGGGGTATTTGTACGCGATCGGCCAGAAAGACGGCCAGGTGAAGTGGCAGTTCTGGCCCGGTTTCGGCGTCACCGCGGAATTGGTCGTCGACGGCGACAACATTTTCCTGCACACCAATTTCGGCAACGTATATTGCCTGAAGCCCAATTCCCTTTTTTACGAACCGCGCTATTATTAGATCATGTGGCGCAGCACTCGAATCGCGGCGTTGGTGGCGCTGGCAGTCGTTTGCGGGGCGGCGGCGGGCGGTTGCAAGAAAGCGCCGGTCGTGAAGGTCGACATCCCGATGGCGCTCGTTCCCGCCGGCAGTTTCCAGATGGGTTCGCCGCCCGCGGAGCCCGGCCGCCACGCCGACGAACTCTTGCACGACGTGACGTTGCGGCACGCGTTCTATGTGAGCGCGACGCCGGTGACCCAGGGTCAGTATCGCCTCGTCATGGGCACGAATCCAAGCTACTTTAAAAATTGCGGCGACGACTGCCCGGTCGAAGAGGTCAACTGGTACGACGCGCTGCAGTTCTGCAACAAGCTCTCGACGCTGCAAGGGCTGGAGCCGTGCTATAACGTCATCGGCATCGACGTGGGCTGGAACCGCGAGTGCGCCGGCTACCGCCTGCCGACCGAAGCCGAGTGGGAATATGCCGCCCGGGCCGGCGCCAAAACCGCCTTGCCCAACGGCGACCTGCGCGAATTGAACTGCGGCCTCGACCCGAATCTGGATAAGATCGCTTGGTACTGTGGCAATTCCGCCGTGAACTACGCCGGCTGCCTCGACGCCTCCGGGGCGGGGGCCGCCGCCAAGTGCGCCGGCACGCACCCGGTCGCGCAGAAGCTGCCGAACGCTTGGCGGCTGTACGACATGGAAGGCGACGTGCTCGAATGGGTGTGGGATGCCGCCGGCGACTATCCGACGGAGGCCGCGATCGATCCGGACAACGGGGGCGGCGGCTCCGAATACCGCCGCATCAACCGCGGCTGCGGCTGGCACAATTACGCGTCGTATTGCCGGCCAGCGCTGCGCAACCGCGATCTGCCCGGCGTGCGCGGCAACGGCCTGGGCTTCCGCATCGCCCGCACCGCGCCGGCCGCCGCCGCGCCGCCGCCCGCTGTCACGCCGCCGTCCACGGTCATGCAGCCGTCCGCGGTCGCGCCGCCGGCCGCCGCCCGGCCGTAAACCACGACTGCGCCTCTTTTGCTTCAGGCCGCGAGGTTCAACCGAACGTGGTCCCCACGGTAAACGAGTAACACCGAGCGATAAAAACTAGGTACAGTCGCGAATGGCACTAAGTTAAGGCAGAAGCCCTGCAATATTAGCGATTTCGTTTGACCACTCCGGTGGTGGTTTGCTCCAGAATGGCCAGCGATAGCGGTTTTGGTTCTTCTTGTTTGACCAAAAACATCAGACCAAGCGGAAAGGCTCACGTCATGCATGCGAATATGGCATTGGAGCTTCTGGCCGCGGTATCGGGGTGCGGGTTTTCCCTCGGGACAAGACGCGGGTCTTGTTCCACGAGGAAGGACTGCCTGGTTTTCTGCGGTTGTTTTTGGCGGTGGTGGACGAGGCACTTTGTCTGGGTCTGGTTCGAGGCCACGGCGCGTGGCGCCCGTCGCCTTGTTGTGCGCAGTCGCGGTATGTGTTTCACGGTCGTTGCGCGCGACGTTGTCGCACCAGCGTCGGGGAGGTGTCGTTGCGCTGGCGGCGTCTTCAATGCACGCACTGCGGGCGAACGATCATTCCGCTGCGCGCCTTTCTCGGTCTGGATCGCTGGGCGTCCCACACCGGCGAGTTGGAACAGGTGGTCACCGAGGTGGTCAGCCAGCAGAGCTATCGGCGCGGGGCGGCGCACCTGCGGACGATCGGCGAGATTCCGGCGCCCAAAAGCACGGCCCACCGCTGGGTGGCGGCGAGCCCCTGCGATCAGTTCGAGGCCTCGCCGGAGCCGTTCGACTATTTGCTGGCCGATGGCACGGGCTACAAGGCGCGCGTCGGCGCCGGCGAAAAGGCCGGCGAATTGCGGCTCGCGGTGGGAATCACGGCCGCGGGGCAAACCGTCCGCTGGGCGATTGGACCGGCCGCAGTTGGGAGGAGATCGGCGCCGATCTTCGCACGCGGCTGGGGCCCAGGGGGCGAGGTTGCTGGTCAGCGACGGCGAGGCCGGACTGGCCGAGGGACTGGGCGGGCTGGTCGA
>CAZHPN010000121.1:0-19358 GCA_964534375.1 uncultured bacterium
TTGCAAATCGGCCACAACGAATGCCTCGTCGATCCCCAATCGCCAAGGCGACGCGCGGTCGCCGTGGCGCGTGAATACAAGGACGCCTTCGGCGAGGTTCTTTGGTGAAAAATCGTGGTGCGGTCGGCTCTTAAAGGCAAGTATCAGCTAATCAGGGGGGGGCGCTGGTGCGCTCCGGGGACACCCGAGAACGGCGCGAAGATGAGAACTATTCGTAATGATTCTGTCATCATTCCGCCGGCGTGAATCCGGGCATTGGCGAGGAACAATGTTGAATGCAGCGCTACGTATGGCACGCTGGCCGCGAATTCCCTCGGGAATTCACGGAAAACCAGTTCCCGACGCAAGCCCTTCGCTCGGTCCCGCATTTCGCTTGCGCCGCGCTTCCGAGAAAGTGTATTAACCTTGGGTGATGAAAGCCGGCGAGGCGTGGTCCCCGGCCGTTTCCATCGTTGATTCAACGCAAACGAGACCAGCCGAATGCCCGATCTGCCGCAGCCGACAACGAACGCAGCGCCCATCGTCGCGGCTGATGCGGGCAAGCGAAAATGGCGCAATTTCCTCATCGCGCTCGCCAAGCTCGCCGTCGCGACGGCGCTTGTGTATTGGCTGCTGCACAGCGGCCGCCTCGACTGGCGCGCGTACCGGCTGATCGTCGTCGATCGGCGCGCACTCGTCTGGATCGCCGCCGGCGCGGCTATGGTCTTCTGCGGTCAGGGATTGATGGCCTGGCGTCTGCAGCTCTTGCTGCGTCCGGAAATCGTCGTGTCGCGCCGCCGCGTGTTCGGCATCACGCTCCTCGGCTCGTTCTGGAGCATGGTCCTGCCGGGCCTCGTCGGCGGCGACGCCGTCAAAGCGCTCTATTTGATCGGCGACGCCGAGCACAAACGGCCGCAGGCGGTCGCCGCGATCGTTATGGACCGCGTGGTCGGCACCTACGGCTTGTTTGCGCTGGGCGTCCTCGGCGCCGCCCTCGCCTGGGCGACGGGTTCGTTTCCGGGCCATCGGCGGGCGTTGCTGCTCGCGCCGGCGTTGCTGCTCGGCGCGACGGGCGGCGTGTGGTTCGTCGGGCGCCTGGCGCGCAGCGGCCGGCCGGCCGTCGCCGCCGCGGCGGCGCATTTGCCCGCCTGGCTGCGCGGGTTCGGCCGGGCGTTGCGCGACTACGGCGACCGGCCGGACGTCCTGGCGAAGACGGTCGGGTTGTCGGCGCTCAACCACGCGACGATCGTCTTCAGCTTCATCGGCGCCGCGGCGTTGCTGCGCGACGCCTCGACGATCGCGCAGCACCTGGCGCTGTGCCCGCTGGGGATGACGATGAACATGGTCCCGTTGACGCCGGGCGGCATCGGCGTGGCCGAGAGCGCCTTTTCGTTTCTGTACGAGAGCGTCGGCTCGCCGCTGGGGGCGTCGATCGGCTTGCTCGGCCGGTTCATTCAGTATCTGTCTTTCCTGCTTCCCGGGATCGCGGCGCTGCTGCTGGCGCGTTTCGGCGCCCGGAGCGCCGGTGAGTGATATGATATATTTTTTTGACAGGATCAACGGGATCAGTGGCCAGTGAGCAGTGCGCAGTGAACAGTGAACAATACGATCCTGCAAACGGTTCGACTTACTGGCCACTGACCGCTATTCACCGATGCTGTTGATCCGTCAAAAACAACGCCCGCTGAAGTTGAAATCGAAACCGCTCGGAGTTGTCGTTTTGCCTTGTGTTTACCGCGGTCTGCGCCGCTTTCCCACGATTTAGCCGGACACTAGCGCTCACTGTTCTCTGTTCACTGTTCATTGTTCACTGCTCACTTCTCGCTGCCTTTGCATTCCGCCCGCCTTTTGCTAGATTGCCGCCAGTTTCCCTTACGAGGACCGAGTTGAAAATTGCGGCCGTCATCCCTGCCCGCTACGCCAGCGCGCGGCTGCCCGGCAAACCGTTGGCCGACATCCACGGCCGGCCGATGATCGTGCGCGTGTACGAACGCGTGGCGCGGCACGCGGGCCTCGCCGCCGTGATCGTCGCGACCGACGACGAACGCATCGCCGCCGCGGTGCGCGCCGTGGGCGGCGAGGCGACGCTGACCCGCGCGGATTGCGCCAGCGGCACGGACCGCGTGGCCGAGGTCGCGGCGCGCCTCGACGCCGACCTCGTGGTCAACGTGCAGGGCGACGAGCCGCTATTCGACCCGCGGATGCTCGACGATGCGCTGGCGCCGTTCGCCGGCGATCCGCGCCTGCGCTTCGGCACGGTGCGGGCGGCGATCGCGGACGAGGCCGAAATTTTCGACCCGAATTGCGTCAAGGTGATCGTCGACGCGCGCGACCGGGCGATCTATTTTTCGCGCGCGCCGATCCCCTACCCGCGCGACCTGCTCGAAGCGCGCGACGGCCGGCCGGCGTTTCGCCGCGACGCGCTTCGCCCGCCGTATTTCAAGCATCTCGGGCTGTACGTTTACCGCCGCGATTTTCTGCTCGCGTACGCCAGCTGGCCGCCGTCGGCCCTCGAGAAAATCGAGAAGCTCGAACAATTGCGCGCGCTGGAGCGCGGCGTCGAAATCGCCTGTCCGCTCACGCCGCACGGGACGATCAGCGTCGACACGCCGGCCGATCTCGAAGCCGTGCGCCGGTTGTCGGCCCCGGCCGGCGCCTGAAGGAATTCACGCATGACCGCCAGAGAACGCGCTCAACGGGTTTTGCAGATCGAACGCGACGCCATCGCCGCCATGGCCGCGCGGCTCGACGAACAATTCGACCGCGCCGTGGCGATTCTGCTCGCCTGCCGGGGCAAAATTGTCGTCATCGGCATGGGCAAGTCCGGCCTCATCGGCGCCAAAATTGCCGCGACGATGGCCAGCACCGGCTCGCCCGCTGTCTTTCTGCACGCCGCCGAGGCCGCGCACGGCGACCTCGGGCTCGTGCACAAATCCGACGCCGCGCTGGTCATCTCCAACAGCGGCGAGACCGAGGAAATCCTCGCGCTGCTCCCCGCGCTGCGCCGCCTCGGCGCGCCCATCGTCGCCCTCACCGGCGCGCCGGAAAGCCGCCTGGCGCAGGCCGCCGATGCTGCGCTCGACGCCGGCGTGGCCGAAGAGGCGTGCCCGCTCGGCCTCGCGCCGACGGCGAGCACGACCGCGCAACTGGCGCTGGGCGACGCGCTGGCCGTGGCGCTGCTCGAACAGCGCGGCTTTTCCGCCGAGGATTTCGCGCGCGTCCACCCCGCCGGCAAGTTGGGCAAACGCCTGCTGACGCGCGTCAGCGACCTGATGCACGGCGGCGACGCCCTGCCCCGCGTCGCGCTCGACCGGCCGATGATGCAGGTGCTCATGGAAATGAGCGCGAAGCGCCTGGGCACGACGGTCGTGGAAAACGCCGCCGGCGAACTGGCCGGCGTCATCACCGACGGCGACCTGCGCCGCGCGTTGCAGAAATACGGCGATCTGTCGTCGCACACGGCGCAAGAGGTGATGACGGTCGATCCGAAGCTGGTCGCGGCCGACGCGCTGGCCGCCCACGCGGCGCTGCTGATGGAGCAAAACCGCGTCAGCGCCTTGTTGGTGCACGACGGCGCCGATCGGCGCCGCATCGTCGGCATTGTCCACCTGCACGATCTGATGATCGCCGGGATCATTTGAGGCTTTGATGAGCCGGAAGAACGACGAAATTCGCCAAGCGGTGTCGGAATTCTACGTCAAAGAGGTTGCGGCGCCCGGCAAGTGCTGTTGCGGCGGCGCGCCCATGCCGAAGGGCGTGGCCGCGAAGGTCGCGGGATACAGCGCCGAGGAGTTGGCGGCGCTGCCGCCGGACGCCGTGTGCAATTCGTTCGGCTGCGGCAATCCGCTCGCGTTCAGCGAGGTGCGCGAGGGCGACGCGGTGCTCGACCTTGGCTCGGGCGCGGGCATCGACATCCTGCTGGCGGCGAAAAAAGTCGGGCCGCGCGGCCGCGCGATCGGCATCGACATGACCGACGAAATGCTCGCCAAGGCGCGCGAGAACATCGCCGCGGCAAGGCTGACCAACGCCGAAGTGCGCAAGGGAATCATCGAAGAACTGCCGGTCGCCGACGCCTCCGTCGATTGGGTCATTTCGAATTGCGTCATCAACCTGTCGCCCGAGAAACCGCGCGTCTTCGCGGAAATCGCCCGCGTGCTCAAGCCGGGCGGCCGGATGCTGGTTTCCGACATTGTCGTCGAGGATTTGCCGGACTGGGTTCGCCGAAGCGCCGCGCTCTACGGCTCGTGCGTGGCGGGCGCGATCGGCGAAGACGAATACCTCGCCGGCTTGCGCGCCGCCGGCCTCGTCGACGCCGCGGTGCGCGAGCGGCTGGTCTACGACACGGCGCAACTTCGGGCCGTCATCGCCTCGGAGATTCCCGAACCTTCCTGCGGCTGCGACCCCAGCCCGGAATTGGTGAATGAGGTCGCCGCGTCGTTGAGCGAAAAAATCTGGAGTGCGAAGATATTCGCCCGCAAACCGGTCGCGTAGGTTGCAAAAGCGCCGGATTGGGCGTCATCGAGGCCGTCCTCCGAAGCATACCTGGTCTTGCTGCTCGGACAGTCTCTACGGTTACTGATTGTTTATTTTGGCTTCGACGTCCTTCAGCACTTCCACGATCTCCGAAAACGCAGGCGGAAGCTGGTCGAACATGCCCGAGTTCTCCATCTCCTTGAAATCCTGTGCGAGGTCGGCGAGCAGCGTTTCGTCTGGCACGAGTCGAAGGCCTCCTGAAAGGCACTCATCGTAATTCGCGTGGCCAGAGTGGAAGAAGACTTTCTTGTGGTCGACAACGTCCTTCAGGAGGGCGCGGTCCGCCATCGCCTCCTGACCTATTACATTTCGATAAAGCATCACCAGATCGTACCAATGCCGGGACTTACGGCTGCGGTCCATTTCTCTCTTGTCGTTGCACTCCACGTGGATGAGGGTTGCCATCTCCCAGAAGGAGCGTTTCGGGGAAAACACCGAGACGCGCGCTGTGGGGAATTCCAATGCAGTGACGAGTTCGGCTAGGTCTGATCGAATAACATGCACTTCGCTTGGTTCCGTGGCGTTGCGACCGCCGAACTCAACGAGAATTTGGTCCTGGACATAGCCCGATGATGCTTTCAATCCGGGGCAGACCTTCTATGCCGAAGAGTTTCTCCAACACCCAGCAAAGCCACACGTCCTTCTGGAGGATCGTTGCGGATCGCCCGAGTCGGGCGGCTGCGCCGTTCAGGATGTCGGCCTGCTCACCGAGAGGCAGGCGCAGGAACTCCGTCATCAGCGGTCTCCTTCTCGTAGTTGGCAAACGTCGTTCGCAACCACCCAGGCATCATGGAAATGGCAGAGAGCAACCGGTCGTACTCCTGCTCCGTCAACGTGGATCGAACCTGCGCGATAGTGGCCAGAGAGACTGACTTTTTCCCCAAATACCACAGCGCAGTCAACGCAATCCCCGCCGGGTGACCGACTAAGTAGAGTTTCCTTGGACTGATATGCTTCAGCAAGACCTCCATCTTGCCGAGCCTGAACCGCCGTGTGGGCCCGCTCGTGTAGAAGACGGGGGTGATCGGCACTTGCGTGGTCAGTCCCATTCGTCGGGCCGCCTCGGCGCCGTGAACCTGCACAGCCGCCCCCGTTTCCCTGGCGATGGCCTCGGCGACCTTTTGGGGTTCAGGAGCAACCTCTCCGACATACCGGTTTATCTTGGGGCGAACGTAGACGCCCCTGACGGGACGGGAGAGCAAACCCGCCTTAACCATTCGCGTCAACGTCTGGTCGACGGCCGCCCGGCTCCCGAGAGAAAGGAATCTCCGCGTCGTAAAGGGCTCTCCGTACGGGAGCCTCTTCACCACGTTGCCGATCAACAGGGCCGTGTTATGTGGTTGCTTGCAGCTCATGTCAGATAAATTATATCTTTTTCTGACAAGAGTCAAGCGATCCTCTACTTGGCGTGGCGCCTTCACCCGATGCGCTGACACGACGCGAGATTCGCTCTCCTCCCCGAATAAACGCCCATTCCTCAGGGGTTATTTTCAAACTCGCGGCCGGGATCCCCGATCTGCTCCGCAACCCTCGGCGCCGGGAAACGCTTCGTCCGGCGGTTTGACCCCGGAAAATTCGCATGCACAATGGAGCCAAAATAAGACTCGGCGGACAGCGGCGCAGGCCGGTGATTCGCGAAGGAGTGTGTGGGTGAAGAATCGCGCGATGGTCCACGGAGACGATAAGCCCGTGAAAAAACGCGTGCTGTTTTTGTGCACCGCAAACCGTTGCCGATCGCAACTGGCCGAGGCGCTGGTGAACCGCGACCTCGGCGACCGCTTCGAAGCCTTTTCCGCCGGCACGAACCCGAAGACGCCGCATCCGCTCGCGCTCAAGGTTCTGGCGGAAATCGGCATCGACCATGCCGCCGCGCGCAGCAAGCACCTGCGGGAGTTTGACGGGCAAACGTTCGACTACGTTGTCACGCTGTGCGACGAGGCGAACGAATCGTGCCCGGTTTTTCTCGGCGGAACGACGCGGATCCACATCGGCGTCGAGAATCCGGACGACGCCGCGGGCTCCGAAGAGGAGCGAATGATCGTCTTTCGCCGCGTCCGCGACTGGCTGCGAGAACACGTCGAGGCGCGACTTTGCCAGGAAGAGAAGAATCGAAAATGAGTCCAACCCACGATTCGCCGGCCGAGGCCGCCGCGCTGTTCGCCGCGGGATACAATTGCGCGCAATCGGTTTGCGCCACGTGCGCGATCCGCGGCAGTTCGCGCTTGGCCTCGTTCCCGCGCTTTATCGAAAGCCGGTCATCCTGAGCGACGGCGCTGTCCCGCGGCGGGAACGGCCGAGTTTCTGGGCCGATTGAACGGAATGAAATCGCGCCTCAAAGCGGCCGCGATCGACGACCTCGGACGGGTGAATTACGCCGCGTGAAAACCTCGGACGCGTTTCAAGAATTGCGCGCGGCCGCAGCGTTGCTGCGGTCGTTCGATCCCGGAACGTTGGCCGACGATCCGGAACGCCTGGCGTTCTGGCTCAACATCTACAATGTGCTGGCGATTCACCGCGTGATTGCATGGCGCGTCCGCGAGCCGGTAATGGAAACGCCGACCTTTTTCGGCGTGGTTCCGTATCGCGTCGGCGGGCACATCTTTACTCCCGTTACGACTGGTCGCTCAATCGTCTAGCGTAGGGCAAGAGGGTCGATTACCGTCTCTCCGCCGTCGCGATTCGCACGTCCTTGAGCATCCGCTTCATGTCGGCGAACGCGGCGGAAAGCCTGATGGCAATTCCCGCCAGATCGTCATCCTGGACGACGGTGAAGCCGAACGCTGCCAGCAAGGTGTGCATTTCATCCGCGGTGAACGCCGACCGAAAGGGCTCGCCCAACAGGCTAAGGAAAAGCCCGAGGATCTGCCGGATGACGGCGGGGCACTGATACACGACAATCAGGCGGCTCCCCGGCGCCGAGCGCGCCTCGACAACTCGCAGCGTCGCCTCGATGTCGGCGCGCGCGAGATACATGACGACCCCTTCCCACACCCACGTCGTCTGGCGCGCCGGATCGTGTCCGGCCGACGCGAGCGCGTCCGCGAGGCGGTCGCGAGTGAAGTCGACCGGCACGAAACGAACGTCGCGCGCGGCTGGCTGCAACGACGCGGCGCGCTCCCGCTTCACGCGCTGCGAATCGGGATGGTCCACCTCGAACACGGTCGCGTCGGCGAGTTCCGGCATTCGCCACGCCCGCCCGTCCAGACCGGCGCCGAGGATGACGACCTGCGACGACGCGGCGGCGCGTATCGCCCCATCGATCGCAACGGTGCGGGCGACCATCATCTTCGACCGCTTCTCGATGATTGCATGCCGAATACGCTCACGCAGGCTGCCCGGCGGCGCGCCCGAGCGGAACCGCTCGACGCGCTGCCGAGCGTCCTCCGGGAGCAGCGCGAGCGCGGTCGGGTCGGCGAACGCGGCCACGTCGGTCCTGCCATGCGCCGCCGCTCGCGCCGCGCAAACCATGACGGCGGTCTGGCTCTCGTGCCCGGGTTTCATGTGAACCTCCTGCGCCCGGAGACCGGGGCGAATTCCACGCCGGCCATGCTATCGCTTTCTTCGATGTTTACAACTGGAAATAATCGTTGGAGGCGCCTTTTTCGATGAGTCAGGGCCGCGCCGGCTCGAGGTTCAGGGCGTTGCCGGAAAGGCGGCGCGGCCCCGCAATTGACGGCGGCGCCCGACGGTTGATATCGGAATATCTGTCATCCATAATACGGTTAAACCAACGAAGGAGGCGGCCATGAGACGGATGCGCGTCTGGTTCGCGATGGGCGTGGTGTTCGCGTTGGCGGCGGCGACGGCTCTTGCGGCGGATTCAGCAGGCGTCAAGGGCGTCAACCAGGCCAAGGAGTTCACGGTTCTCGGGAAGACCGTCGCCGTGACCATCACGAGCCCCGGCGGCGTCACAATCACGGTCGATGGCGTGTTGCGATATCAGGGCGGACCAGGGATTCCTTATAAGTTCTATGGATACGCCGAAAAGGACGAGGAAGCGCGGGTCTTGTCGGAGCGCAACCCCGTGGCGGTCGAGTTCGGCCCCGTGATCGACCTGAAGGACCACTCGGTGCTGGTCTTCGAGACCTGGCACAAGGCAAAGACGGGCCTGATCGGCCGCATCTGGTTGGAGTGCGTCTGGCCTAACGACAAGGACGAATACGTAGACGGGATGTTCATGCGCCACGATGGAACCTACTCGTCCTGCCTCGAATCCTTGGCGCCCGGCGCCGACCCGCTGACGGCAAAGACCGCGGTCAAGTCCGTCGAGAAAACGAGCGACACCTCCTTCCGGTATCGCTGCGGGCCCGCGGCGGATGAGGCCGCGCATCACGAGGTCTATCAGCGGGTGCTCGGATACTACACCGTGAGCGAGCCGATTCCCGAGGCGAAGTGAGGCGCCACGCTCGCGTTGCTTCGACCTGGGTCTTGAAGGAGAAAACTCCGCTCTCGTGACGCGGCCTTCGGCCGCAACCGAATGGGTCGCACTTAAACCGCCGAGGACGCAGCGGACGCCGGGATCGGCACGTCTAATGATTTTTTTTACCGCAGGAAGTCAGTCGCCCGGCCTTGAGTCACGCATTGATATCGACTCTTTCCCTGCCGCCGGCGCCTCACTCGCCCTGAATCACCGGCAGAACGAGCTGTGACTGCTGCCCCGGACCGTAGAGGACGTTAATCGTCGCGGTCCTGGTCGCGGAACTCGTGGTCTCGAGCACGCCCGTCTGCAGGTTCCTCGAATAGGTCGGGAACCAGGAGGCCATTACGTAAACCCGCAGCCGGTGGCCCTGCTTGAACGTGTTGCCCGTCAGCAGGTTGTCGAAGTTGAATTCCACCACCTGCCCGGGTTGAAGCAACTCGCGCTGGTCGGTCTTGTCCCGCCAACTCGCCCTCATCACCTCGTGCCCCGCGCTCTCGAGGTTGAAGGCAGTCCCGTCCGGCGCGACGTCGATCAGCTTCAGATACAAGTCGAAGTCAGGCGCGTCGCTCGAAACGTATATGTCCGCCCCCACGTGCCCCACGACTTCCTCGTCCTGGGCGAATGGCGCCGTCTGAAAGGTCAATACGTCCGACCGGCTTTCCAGCCCCCGCAAGTCGAACGCCCCGAAGTTGGTCCCGAACTCGTCCTTCACCGGGTTTGCCGGGTCGGCGACGAAAGACGTCTGCCCCGCCTGCGGCGACGCCGTAGTGTCTATCGCGCCGGCGCCGTCCCCGGATCCCGGGCCAAGGTAGACGGTCTCCGCCGAGACGTTGATCGGCCACGCGTTCGACGAGAGCCAGATATTGTCGCCCATGAGATAGGCCTTGACGTTCGGCCATGAGTCCACGCCCTTGTCGATGCCGCGAACGTAACGGTCCAGCCAATCCAGCACCACGTCGTCGTAGTCGATCTTCGCGTTGGCGGCGAACTGACGCTCGCCCGAGACCGCCGACTCCGTCGCGTCGACCCCGTGAATCCAAGGCCCGATAAGCAGTTTCGTGCGCGGGTCGCTCTGCCCGGTGCGCGACGCCAGCAGCCCCAGGAAGTTGTTGATCGCCCCCTCGGTGCCGTACGGCTCGTCGTACCAGCCCGAGAGATTGAGCACCGCTGCGTTCACCTGGGAATATTTGTCCCGCAGATTGCCCCACTCCCACCACGGGTCGTACGGCCCGTGCTGCAGCCAGGCGTAATGATAGGGTTCGGTGTCTTTTAGGTAGGGCATGTCCATGCTGGGAAGCCAGCCCTCGATGGCGTCGTCCCCGCCCAGCCGCGCCCACTCCGCCTTCGCTTCGGCGATGGTTTTCGGGCCGGGCAGGTTCTGCCTCACGCGCGTGTCGGGCGACATATTGACGTAGGACCAACTCGCCCACGCGGACTCGAACACGCCGCCGAAGTAGATGAACTGCGGGCCGATGGTCGAGAAGCACATGGCGGGGACCATCGCCTTGAGATGCGGCGGATTCTGGACGGCGGCGAGCCACTGCACCGCCCCCGGGTAGGACAGGCCAAACGTTCCCACGCGCCCGTCGGACCACGGTTGCGCCGCGGCCCACTCGATGGTGTCGTAGCCGTCGGCGCCCTCGTGCTCATACGCGGTGAACTGGCCGTCCGAGGCATAGCGCCCCCGCACGTCCTGGATGACCATGGCGTACCCCCGCTTCACCGCGTCGTTGAAGAGGCGCTCGTTGTAGGGGTCGCCCTCATTCTTGTCATAAGGCGTGCGGAAAATCAGGACGGGGTAGCGGCCGATGGCGCCGGGAAGGCGCACGTCGGCCCTCAGGATCACACCATCGCGCATCGGCACAGCAACGTTCGGTTCGACGTAAATGTTATCCGGGGAGGATCCTCCGCAGCCAATATGCCAAAAGCCGAGCCCCAGGCACAACACGGCCAGCAGGGCGATATCGCCGCGGGCCGCCCATCGCCTGCTTGCCTGCATCGGACAGATCCTTCCGAGGTGCGGGTTCCGAAAATTCTGCCGGGGAATTTCCGAGATTCTGTTTGGTGGAATTGATGCCTCAACGGCCAGGGTCCGTCAAGTCCGACGCGCCAGGTTCGGAATGTGGCGACTGTTTTCCGTCGCCATTATTATGTACGGACGCTGGGTGACCATCGATCCGCCCACGCTCGCGACGAAATTCCGCGGCGTTATGCCGTCGACGATCTCGCCGACACCGGCGCGCCCAAGGCGGGCGTCTTAGCGGAGAATCGATATCGATTTCTTCTCTGGGCCGAAAGTCGCCGGGACCTTCCACGAACCCGCCGCGGCCCTGCGCGCCGGCGAGCAGAACTTCGGCGCCGCGCGCCGCGCGCGCTGGTTTGGCCGCTGACCGCGGGCGATCAAAAGCCGGAAAGAAAATTCAGAAGTTTCGCCCACGAATCCGAATTTGCTTCCGCGGTTCCCTGGGGCGTGCCGCCGAGATCGAGCCAGAACGACCCGCCGTTGGCCTTGCTCAGCGTGGTGGGCATGTACGGCCGCCAAATGAGGTGTCCGGACGACGGATAGGTTATCGCGGTCACCGGGTGAGAAAAACCTTTCGCCTTCAGCCTGCTCGCGAGCCCCGTGGCCATCGTCGCGGACATCCAGACGGCGTCAGCGTCGCTCCCATAGAGCAACACCG
Organism: uncultured bacterium; assembly: GCA_964534375.1. Lineage (GTDB taxonomy): Bacteria > Lernaellota > Lernaellaia > Lernaellales > Lernaellaceae > CAZHPN01. The sequence goes on from CAZHPN010000121.1 coordinate 11,614, forward strand.
GGCCGCCGGCGTTTTCGAGAGGTATCGACGCTCGGTCGATATCCTCCTTGTTGGCGACGGCCAGCGAATGCTCGTACATGGGCCTGAAGGAGTATCGCGCCCCGTTCTTGGACGCCTCCTCGAAGGCGGTCAGTTGATCCGGGGTCATTACGATATTGATATATGGCAGAGCCTTGCCCTGCCATGTCCACGCCGCGGCGCCGGCCGTTCTTCCCGCGCCCGGCCAAAGCACGCAGCTTGGGACGTTCCCAACAACGCCGACGATCTGTTTCGGGAACATCGACGCCAGAAGGAGCGCGAGTTCAGCGCCGCGCGACACCCCGAACGCCACGAACGAATCCCGTTTCACCTCGGGCTTGGCATTCAGCCACGTAAAGGCTTTCTGGAAATACTCCAGCGGGATGTTTTCGAGAAACGTCGGCGGTTCCGCCGCCGGGTTGAAGTACTCGAGCGCGAGCACCGGCCGCCTGATCTTCGACGCCAGAATCGACGCCAAGTCCTTTTCGGAACCGCCTTCCGATCCGCCGAGCACGATCAGCGCCGGCAGCGGCGCCGTCGCTTCTTTCGGAGCAAAGAACCATCCCTTTATCTCTCCATTTACTTCGAGCTGATTCAGATCGACCGACGATTTCAGCTCGACAGCCGTCTTGCCCTGCAAAACGCCGCTCACGGTCATCTCGATGATGACATTGGGGATCCCGAGAAACGGGTTTGGATACTTCGCCGCTGGATCGATCGTCATCGACCAGAACAGCCCCGACTGGCTGACCGACGGGTACGTCCCCGAAATCGGCGCGTCCTTTGAAACGTCCACCACCCCGGTTTTGCCCACCTTGAAGATCGCCTGGGAACTCCAGATCTGGCCGTACTGGTCGGCGCCGGAGGCAGCGAGGGTCACCTCGGAGTTCGGCGCGAGGTTGACGGCCTTGATCGAGATCGGGTCGCCGGCGATGACCGACAGCGGCGCCACTTCCAGCTTCGGCGACGAGGCGCTGCGATCGCAACCGTCGCCGGGGTCCGGGCAGAGCATATGGGAACTCCTCGAAAGGAAATTGTGTGACGACAATAGCGAACTTCGGGCGACCCCGATAGATGAATTTGAGGCAAAGGCCGGAAAATCCGCAAATACGGGGCATGCATCGGGAAGTACAGGCCTGCGGGGCTCGTCGCTCGGGAGATCTTCGACGCCGTGCGTGCGATCATCGAGGCGCGCGGGCCGCTCCACCCGACGATTCCGGCGCGCCCGGTCAGGCGGTCCATCGCGGAGTTCGGGTCGCGAATTGACATCTCACGTCGCGACATTAGTTTTATAGCAAGTAACCACGCAGATTTGACGGATCGTGAAAGGAACAAGCCATGAGCGAGAAGGAAAAGCTGACGACCGCCGGCGGCGGGACGACGAACCGGGATTGGTGGCCGAACCAATTGCGGCTCGAACTCCTGCACCAGCATTCCTTCGAGGCCAACCCGATGGGCGAAGGCTTCGACTACGCCAAGGAATTCAAGAGCCTCGATTTGGCGGCAGTGAAAGAGGACCTCTGCAAGCTGATGACGGAGTCGCAAGATTGGTGGCCGGCGGACTTCGGCCACTACGGACCTTTGTTCATCCGTATGGCTTGGCACAGCGCCGGCACCTACCGCACCGGCGACGGCCGCGGCGGCGCGGGCAACGGCAACCAGCGTTTTGCGCCGCTCAACAGTTGGCCGGACAACGTGAACCTCGACAAGGCGCGCCGGCTGCTGTGGCCGATCAAGCAAAAGTACGGCCGGAAGATTTCCTGGGCCGACCTGATGATCCTCGCCGGCAACGTCGCCTTGGAATCGATGGGTTTCAAGACCTTCGGTTTCGGCGGCGGGCGCGAGGACATCTGGGAGCCGGAAAAGGACACCTATTGGGGCTCCGAGGGCAAATGGCTCGAAGACAAGCGCTATTCCGGCGACCGCGATCTCGAAAATCCGCTCGCGGCCGTGCAGATGGGCCTGATTTACGTCAACCCCGAAGGCCCGAACGGCAACCCGGACCCGCTCGCCGCGGCCCGCGATATTCGCGAGACCTTCGCGCGCATGGCCATGAACGACGAGGAGACAGTGGCGCTGATCGCCGGCGGGCACACCTTCGGCAAGGCCCACGGCGCCGGCGATCCGAAGCACGTTGGGCCCGAGCCCGAAGCGGCTGGCATCGAGGAGCAGGGCTTGGGCTGGAAGAGCAGTTTCGGCGCGGGCAAAGGCGACGACACGATCGGCGGCGGCCCGGAAGTCATCTGGACCAATACGCCCACGAAGTGGAGCAACAACTTCTTCCGAATCTTGTTTGACTACGAATGGGAACTGACGAAGAGCCCGGCCGGCGCGCAGCAGTGGAAGCCGAAAGGCGACGCCGGCGCCGGAACCGTGCCGGATGCGCACGACCCGTCAAAGCGGCACGCGCCGTCGATGCTGACCACGGATCTGTCGCTGCGGTTCGACCCGGTTTACGAGAAGATTTCGCGGCGATTCATGGAGAATCCGGATCAGTTCGCGGACGCGTTCGCCCGGGCGTGGTTCAAGCTGACCCACCGCGACATGGGCCCGCGGGCGCGCTATCTCGGCCCGGAGGTTCCGGCCGAAGAACTCATCTGGCAAGACCCCATCCCTGCCGTCAATCACGAGCTGATTGACGCCAAGGACATCGCCGCCCTCAAGAAAAAGATCCTCGCGTCCGGCCTGTCCGTGTCGGAACTGGTTTCGACCGCTTGGGCGTCGGCATCCACTTTCCGCGGCTCCGACAAGCGCGGCGGCGCCAACGGCGCGCGCATTCGTCTGGCGCCGCAGAAGGATTGGGAAGTCAACCAGCCGCCCCAACTGGCGAAAGTCCTCAAGACGCTGGAAGGCATTCAGAGCGGTTTCAACAGCGCGCAATCCGGCGGCAAGAAAGTCTCGCTCGCCGACCTGATCGTGCTGGCCGGCTGCGCGGGCGTCGAGCAGGCGGCGAAGAATGCCGGCCGCAAGGTCAAGGTTCCCTTCACGCCGGGACGCATGGACGCCTCGCAGGAGCAAACCGACGCGGCCTCGTTCGCCGTGCTCGAACCGATCGCGGACGGCTTCCGCAACTACCAGAAGGCCCGCTATGCCGCATCGGCCGAGGAGTTGCTGGTCGACAAGGCGCAATTGCTGACCCTGACCGCTCCGGAAATGACGGCGCTCGTCGGCGGCATGCGCGTCTTGAACGCCAACTTCGGCAAATCCCCGCACGGCGTCTTCACCAAGCGGCCGGAGGCGCTCACCACGGACTTCTTCGTGAATCTGCTCGATATGAGCACGACGTGGAAGGCGACCGCGTCAGACGACCGCGTGTTCGAAGGGCGCGACCGCGCCACCGGCGAACTCAAGTGGACCGCCACCCGCGTCGACCTGATTTTCGGCTCGAACGCCCAACTCCGGGCGTTGGCCGAAGTCTACGGCAGCGACGATTCCCAGGAGAAGTTCGTACACGACTTTGTCGCGGCGTGGAACAAAGTCATGAACCTTGACCGTTTCGACATCGCCTGACCGCGGCAAGGATATCTTCGAGGGCCGCCGATCGGGCGGCGAAAAACTCGTTGCCGGCTAACCCGCCAGCCCGAGCCAAGTCTTTTCCAAAGCGGGATTGAAGACCGCCCTACCGCTGTGGAAAAAACGAATGCGCTTCCCGCGCCGTGCTTAGCCGGCGTCGCCGCCCTTCCCTGCGGAAAATCGACGCGCCGGGATGCCCGGCAGGCGACGGAAAGGAACCGGCCCGCCTTTTTCGGTCCGGAGGTCGGCGGCCAGGCGTTCGTCCTCGCCGTTCATGACGTTTTTTTCGGTCGAAAATCCCGCGTGTCAATGCAGGCGTCGTAGGTGGGCTTGTCGATTTGAATCCAGTCCGTCTTGTTGATCCCCCGGCTCTTTTTCAAGAGCGGGCGGCACGGAAAAGCGCTCGCGATCTTTAGCCAGCGCTGCTGCTCCCGCGCGAAAACCCGCACTTCATCCGCGACCTCGCTCAAATCTTGGTCCTGGCTGCAGATGACGACGACTTCGCACTCCCGCAACCGTATCGCGCGGACGATATCGAGCGCGATACGAACGTCGATTCCTTTTTCCTGCCCGACGCGCAACGCCTGCTGCGAGCCATCGGGCGACGTCGCCATTTTCGTCTGATACCGCAATGGACGCGAAAACACTTTGACGCCCTGGTGGTTCATCGCCGGCAGCTTGGCGGCCCAGAACTGATGCCAGAACGGGTTATCGGTGAGGTCCGGAACGCCCGTGTAGAACTGGACACGCTCACAACTCCAGCCCTGCTGCCCGCAGACCGCCTGCGCCAGGCTGAGCACATCGTAATTGGGGTAGCTGTAGCCGAAAGTCTTCTTGACGGCGTGAAAAAGATTCTGCCCATCGACGAATACAATGGCTCGCGGCTTGGCGCCTTCCGTCATGGTTCCAGATCCAGAAATGAATAACCCCACTGGGGGCGCAACGCCGGAGTCCAGCGGGGAGAAAGTGTTTTTATTATAGCGAGCCGACACGAAGAGTCAAGCCCGTTTCTGGTTGAAGAAACGCTCTCTGGCTCTTGCCCGATTGCGCGACAGGCCGCGGCGCGGCGCAGCAGCGCTTACATCGTTTCAAAAACCGCTGCCAGGACGCCTTTTATCGCTCTTCCGGGCAGCGGATAGAACAGCCCGGCCGGGTCGCTCCTGATCGCTTCGAACATCTTATCGAACTGCGTCGCGTCGAGCTTGATGTCGAACTTCGGTCTCACGCCGCATTGTTTCTGCAGCGCGCGCACGGCCTCGGTGGTCAGCGTCACCAATTCCTGGTCCGAGGCGCCCGGCCGATAGACGCCGAACGCCCGCGCCATCTTCATCGCCGACGGCAGATAATGCTGCGGGTAATGCTCCATCAGAACGGGGATCAAAACCGCAATCGCGCTCCCATGCGGGATGCGCAACAGGCCGCCGCACGGGTGAGCGACATTGTGGATAGGATAAAAGCTGCCGGCCATGGAAAACCCCATGATCGCCATATTGCTCGCCGCCAGCATGTTGGTGCGCGCTTCGAGGTCTTTCCCGTTGGCCACCGCGCGCGGCAGGTTCTCGACGACCAAACGGATGGCCGCCTCGTCGATGGCGTCGATCATCGCGTTGGTGTTCGGCGAACTCAGCCCTTCCACCGCGTGGGAAAGCGCGTCGAAGCCCGTGTCCGCCGTGATTTTCGCGGGCAGCCCGAGCGTCAGGTCGGGATCGAGAAAAGCGAAGTCGGCCCCCAAGAAAGGGTGCAACAGATCGCCCTTGACCTGCTGTTCGGCGTTGTAGACGACGGCCACGGGCGACACCTCGGCGCCCGTGCCGGCGGTCGTGGGGATCGCCACGTGCGGAAAGTTCAGCCGCTTGCCCACCGGCCGCGAGTAAAGGCCGATGTTGCCCGGCATGAGATCCTGAATCCGCACCGCCTTCAGGCCGAGCATCGCTTTCACGCCCTTGACGGTGTCCAGCACGCTGCCGCCGCCGACCGCCAGCAGGCCGTCGATCGCGTTTTCCCTTACCCAGCGCGCGCAGTCGTTGACGCCGCTCATCTTGGCGTCCGGTTCGACCTTGTCATAAATGCCGGCCAATCCCGGCTCGCGCTGCGCCTTGAAGACATCGACGACCATCTCCGCGACGCCGGCCTTCACGAGCCCGGCATCGGTGATCAAGCCGACCCGCCTCGCGCCCATTTCGATGAAACGCTCCGGCGCAAAAGTCCGGCAGCCGGAGCCGACTTCCACGACGCTGGGGTAATCCCACACGTAATATCGTTGCGCGGCCATTGAACGTCCTCCTTGCCCAAATTACAAATCGCGAATCGCGAATTGCGAATTACCCTCCGCGCTCCCCGCGTTTCCTCGCGAGCCAACTCGAATTCCTCTGTGTCCTCTGCGTCCTCTGTGGTTTAAGTGGCCATCCCATTCTTCCTCCGCCGCCTTACCGGTTGTTCAGCCCGATGAGCGCGTCGAATGTCATATCCGCAGCCGCGGAAGTCAGATTCTGGCAAACGTGCTTGACCTCGCTGTAGGCGAGCAGCGCGTGATAGCAGTTCTCCCGGCCCATGCCGCTTTGCTTGTAGCCGCCGAACGGCGCGTCGGGGCGCAGGATGTGCCAGGTGTTGATCCAAACGGTGCCGGTGCGCAGCCGATTGGCGATGCGCTGGGCGCGGCCGGCGTTCGTGCTGATGACGCCGCCGCCGAGACCATAGGGGCTGTCGTTGGCCATGGCGATCGCCTCGTCTTCTTCGTCGTACGGAATGACACATTGCACCGGCCCGAATATCTCTTCGCGCACGTGCGTCATTTTGTTGGTGCAATTGGCGAAGATCGTGGGCTCGAAAAAGAAGCCGCGGCCGAGTTCGCCGTCGGTCAGGCGCCGGCCGCCGTACGCCAATTCGGCGCCCTCTTTTTTGCCGATATCCACGTACGTGGCGATCGTGTCCAACTGCTCCTGGCTGGCGATCGGCCCCAGATCGGTCTTCGGGCTCAACGGGTCGCCGATGACCATTTTTTTGATCTTGGCGATCATGCCCGCGATCAGTTGGTCCTGCATCCGGCGCGGCACAAACAGGCGCGTGCCCGATTCGCAGGCCTGGCCGCTGTGCATCAGGAACGCCAACAGACAAACGTTAACGGCGATATCCATGTCGGCGTCGTCGAGCACCAGAATGGGCGACTTGCCGCCCAATTCCAGCGTCACCCGCTTGATGGTTCCCGCGGCGCTGCGGGCGATGCCGCGGCCGACTGCGGTGGAGCCGGTGAAGGCGATCTTCCCGACATCCGGGTGTTCGCAGAGCCGCCGGCCGATTTCGGAGCCGGGGCCGGTGACGACGTTGAAAACGCCGGCCGGCACGCCGGCGTCATGGAGAATTTGGGCCAGCAACAACGTGGTCACGGGGGTGATGCTGGCCGGCTTCATGACGATGGAATTGCCCATGGCGAGCGCCGGGGCGATTTTGTACATGCCCAGGATCATCGGGAAGTTCCAGGGCGTGATGCCGGCGCAGACCCCGATCGGCTCGCGTTGCCAGTAACTGTGCATCGGCGTGAGCGGCATCGACAGGGCGGCATGTTCGCATTGCGGCAGCTCCTTCAGGAGCGTCGCGGAAATCATCAGCGACATGGACACGGACGAAATATCCAACATCATCATGCGTCGTATGGTGGCGCCGGAAGTCAGCGATTCCAGAAACGCCAACTTCCTGGCGTTGGCCATTATCGCCAGCGACGCCTTCGTCAAAATGTCCGCTCGCTCGGCGACCGATTTGCCTGACCAGACCCCCGATTCAAAGGCGCGGCGCGCCGATTCCACCGCCCGGTCCGCGTCCGCGGCGCCGCCTTTGGGAACCTGCGCCACCGCCTCTTGATTCGCGGGGTTGATGACGTCCATCGTCTCCCCGCTTTCGCCCGGCGTCCACGCGCCGTCGATGAACATCCCGTATTTCATGTCATCGGTCACGGCATCCGGCTTTCCCATTTGGCGTTCCTCCTTTTTGCGCGTGTGAACTGACAAAAGCGCGAGTCTGTCCTTTGAGCCTCTTGCAGAAATACCGGTTCAATGCGCGACTTGCCGCGCCGACCCCTCCCCGAAAATTTCGGTTCCCGAAATTTTCCGCCCCTCCCCGACGCGGAGAGGGGCTAAGGGGAGGAACCGCGGTCGGCGCCGGGTCAGCAACGGCGTCCTCTCGCCCCTCTCCGTGGCGGGGAGGGGCGCGGCCACGCCGTG